>CAYPJE010000027.1:0-44103 GCA_964410945.1 uncultured bacterium | reverse complement strand
AAACCTGGATCACAATTGATTTTTTTCTGAAGTAGTCGATAAGAAGTTTCATTTTTCCCGGGAGGTTCGGTTTGAATAATTATTACTCATTGTTGTCAGATTTTGCCTATTAAGGAAAAGCATAAATCCTCAGGATGAGTGATGTTGAAAACTTTCTGGATACTCGTTTGGTCAATATTCATCTTTAAATGACTAACCTGAGCCTCGGAATCAGTTATCCATGACAGAAGTCGTGATAACAAGCGGGCAATTGCTGTTGTCGCGGCATAAAGAATGGATCGATCTTGGCGGGGTAATTGGGGATTGGGGGAGGGATATAAAGGAAGCCAAGATTGAAGCATCTCTATGAGACTGAAGATTTCCGAGGCTCGGGGTTAATTCCATAATCATATTATTGTTGTTTCGTAGCTGATCAATTCTGCTATTCTATTTTCAAATATTTCCATCACTGCAGATACTGTTACAATATATATGCCAGCAGTAATTAGAATTCATTACCTCACATTATTTACCTGAAATAACACGCTGGAAAACAGAAAATGAGTTGTTTTTTCCAGGTGGGAAATTTTTTCCGGATGTTAAAAAATACGGTCCATATAAAAACTTAACTATCTACAGAATAATTCTGGTAACAGTCAGGAAAAAGAAGTTATTTGTTGCTGTTCAACTCATTAAATAGGCGATCTACAATTTCATTCAGGACATCATCGGAATCGTAGACACCGGCATCTATTTTATCTTTGATTTCCGCAAGCTTTTGCATTCCGGTATCACCAGTACCGACATCCTCTGCATCACCTGATTGTGAAATGCCCGGCAAATCAGCAAGCATACCAGCGATTTTATCAATCACCTCCGGCCGTGAGTAGAATCCGTTACTGATTTTCTGCCGAATTGCCTGGGCAGTGGCATCATCCAGTTTATTGCCTGTTTCATACTGTAGGGTATGGCGGGCAATTTCTGATTGTTCAATCGATTTTTGCCGTCCCAGTGAAGAGATTTCCACCTTATCTTTGATTACATTGCTTCCGGCGGATTTACTGGTATCAGGCGGATCTGATTTCTTCTCATTAACGCGTCGTGGAGATTGCTCCTTATCCAGTCTTTTCAGAGCGGGATCAAGGTTAGATATATTTTTGATTGGCGTCAAAATTCTACTCCTGGATAATATCTATAATTTTCCGGCCCGAACGGTCATTTTTCACTGATCTGGCCAGATTTGCTTTATGTTGGCGCGTTTCACTCATTCCACGCACACATTTTACCTTCATTAACAATAAAATGTCCATGATTTTAGCATCAATCCCAACTAGAATCTTGGCCATTTCATTGATTTCCTCTTTCACTTCTGATAAGTCGACCCCCGAATAGGGATCACCCTCGTATAAGCCGCTGATATGGTTATGCAGCTCTTTTAGTTCGGCAATTTTCACTTCCCTGTAAACCAACAAATCATATATGGATTCCGGGGCAACGGAACTGGCCTGATCCAGTACTTTCCGGGAGGCATTAATGATCGTGGAAAAGCATTCCCGTTCCTGCCATAACAGGTGTTTCAATTTTTTTTGTGGTTGATTCAATTGCATTTTCAGGCCTCTTCGTGAAAGATTATCCCCGCGATTTCATTCATGGTTTTAGTTAAGCGAAGCATTTCCTTGGGTGGTATCTGACGGATAGTCTTACCTGTCTCCCGATCACTGACAATAATTACCGGCCGTCCGGAAGATTCATCAATCGTGAATGACAAGCTGGTACTGAAGGCTCCGGCGGTCTCCTCAACCGATTTCACCATTTCCTCCAGGCTCACTTCCTGGGGCAGGGGCTCTTCCGGTGCTTTCTCTTTTTCTACTTTCGGGGGACGGGCAATAGCAGCCGCTTCCGGGGCTTTTTCTTCACCGGTCCATTGTGTGCTTGTCAGATTAAGGTTGTTGATATTATCCATTTCACAGCTCCTAATTCTACGAATAGAACATTGAAGTATAGGATGACTGCTGGCTGTTCAACATGGCCATCATTTCCTGTAAACGGGCGAATTCGTCTCGATAAGCATCTTCCTTCTTCACTAATTTGTCTTCCATCAGGTCTATCCGGTCATTCAGATAAATCAACTGGTCTTCAATATTGTCCTTACTACTGTCAATTGTACCGCCGGTCCTGACAAAGTCTTCCAGATACTCTTCGACCAGGGTGGCGATTCCATCGGTGGCCCTGAAAATATCAGCAATATTATTGTTATTACTTTCGAGGGCCTCAGTAAAGTCTCCGGAGTCAGATATGGAAAGCAAACCGTTATCATCGGGCTCAATACCGATATTGAATAACTTGGTATAGGTTTGCGATGAAGCGTCCGTAACCTCTCCGCTGATGATACTCCGTAGATCGATTATCAAATTTTTATAAATCATATCCCGGGATAAAATGCCGCCTTCACCATCGGCATTGGCACCATCCGTCTGCTCTTCCAGGTATTCAAGAGCCGCATTATACAGCTCGATAAATTCATTTACCTCACCCTTTACCGTATCGACGTCGGCATTCACTGTAATCGTTTCGGTAGTTGAAAAAGTATCGAGGAGCTGAATAGTTACACCGCTAATGGCATCGGTTATATTATTAGAATCGCGGTAGAAGGTTAAACCGTCAATCGTCATTTGGGCATTCAGGCCGCTATTGGAAGCACTGGTACCAACATCGGTAATATAGCCACCGGCGGTACCGGAAGTATATTGAATCCCACTGTTGACATCCAAAGCGGTCAGGAAACCATCACCGCTATCGGTCATATCCATGCGATAGGTGTAGCCGGAGTTTTCGCTGCGTAAAATCAGACGGGATACACCGGACTTTTCCGTAACTACCGAGGCATTGATAACCTCATCGCTGTCAATTGTCTCAGCGTAGACCGCATCGGACATAGCGGTATTGATAGCGGAAGCAATCTCAAGTAGTACCTCATCATCAGTTAATGAAAAGACCGAAGAGGCCACAGTCACCGAGATTGATTCGCGGTTGGTATCAACACCATCCGCCGGGTGACCGACTTCCAGTGTGAAGGTCTGATCGGTGGTAAAACCGGTAAAGCTGGTATTTGAATCTGTGTATTGTTTTGAAACCCGTGTATCAGAGACAGCCAGTTGGGCAACAGAAAGGGAATGATTGCCTAACTCGGCACTGGAACCAGCCGATGTTGTGAATTTATCGCTGTCACTGGCCGTTGCTTTTTTAGCGGCAAATACATTGGTTATCTCATCGGTAAACGTTTCAGTCTTGGATTGCAGGCTGGAAAGGGTCTTATCCAGCTCAGAGAGGACGTCTTTACGCTCCTCAAGATCAGAGACCTTATTTTCCAGATTCTCCAGGGGCTCACGTTCCTTGGCCATATACACCTCGACCAGATATTCAATCTGGTCAGAGGAATTATAGGCAGTTGTGAGATCTACGGACATTTCTACATCATTCGACCTTCATAGCATCAGCCCAGGTCTTCTTAATATCGGTTAACAGCTTTTGCGCTTCATCGAATTTCCCTTTATGAACCTTATCCAGTATGTAGCGGTAGATGCGGTAAAAGGTCAACGATTGTTCCTTGTAATCAAAGTTAAGCGCATTGATCAATTCTTGAACGGCCTTAGTGGCCTTGAGACGATCCCCATTGGCGCAGGAAGAAATGGCGATATCATAGATGTATGATATCAACTGCTCGGGGCTGGCGGTCATAACCCGCTGCATCACATATGGATTAACGTTGTTGCGGTCTTGTCTCATTGTTTGTGGATACATAAATCCTGTCTCCTTGAGTGAGAACAATTACCATGCCAGAATGGTGAATCAACAGGCAGAGGTAATTTTCCGTAATTTTTTCAGCGTTTTTTAAAAGAACTAAATATTTTCAGGCCAAGAATGGACGGCCGGGGCGGGAAATTACTTCCCACCCCGAACCGTTTATTCCCATTAACCAAATAGGGAGAGAACTACCTGTGGTCCAGAGTTAGCCTGTACTAATGAGGACAATGAGGTCTGCTGCAGGATCTGCAGTTTCATAACCTCCATCTGCTCTTCAGCAAAATCAGCATCCTCAATCACACTGCGCGCTGACTCAGTGTTAGAGACGGCCACCGCCAGGTTTTCCTCCTTGGCGGAGAAGCGTGTTTGATATTCACCAACCTTCTGGATAGCAGTCGACAGAGTCGTAATAGCCGTATCCAGGGTGCTAATGGCTCCACTGGCACCAGCTGCAGTTGTGAGGGAAATGGCGCTGATCGACAATGCACTCGAATCGGAATTGCTCAATTTCACTTCCATTTCATCACCAGCTCCGGCACCGGTATGGAATTTTATTCCGGTGGTGGCAAAGGAACCGTTGATCAGGCTCATACCGTTAAAGGTGGTTTCTTCAACGATATCTTCAACCTCGGCCACCAGGGCTGAGACCTGGTTATCCAAAGCTGAACGCTGCGATGCAGACAGCGAGCCATCGGAAGCCTGGGTGGCTTTTTCTTTCATGGTCTGCAACAGATCCATGACAGTCTGATAGCCACCTTCAGCAATATTCAGTACGTTCTGGGCGCTACCGACATTATCGAGAGCGGCATCCAGACCACGCCGACGTGCTTCCAAGCTTCGGGCAATCTGATAACCAGCTGGATCGTCACCGGCTGAGTTGATTTTCTTACCCGTCGCTAACCGCAATTGATGGTCGGAAATTGAATTGTTAATGGTGTTAAGGGATGATAAGGCCTGTAACGCTTGGACATTCGCGTTAATTCTTGTTAGATCACCCATGAGTTACCTCCGTGTTTAATTTGGCATCCATGCCATTTTGAGCAGCTTTTTACTTTCCTTCCGGTTGTGGCGGCTGCTCTTTAACCGGGCAACCGGAACTTTTCATTTCACTTACAATATCGGTGGCTGGGATTGGGACTTAATTAATTGACAAATAAATCGCTCAGGACAGATCGACGAAAAAAATATTGTATAAAATACAGTAATATATAATAATCCATGTAAATAAAAACGGCCCCCGCTTTCGACAGGGGCCGTGGTTTATTTGAAAAACAAACGGTCTATTTGATTTGTTTTAGTTTTTCCTGGAGTATTTCATCAAACATGCGGTCGATGTGTTCTTGTTTCACCTTCCACTGGCCACCGATTTTCAGGGCCGGGATTTTTCCGCGTTGAACCAGGCGGTAGACGGTTTGTTCTTTTATTTTCAAATAGCTGGCAACATCCTTGATATCCATGATTCCATTCGACATGAGGGCTATCCTCCTTCCCGGTTATTCATTCATTTCACCAGGATGGTATCACGGTTATCCAAAGAGCGACAGTATCACTTGAGGCTGTTGATTGGCCTGGGCCAGGGCCGATATCGCCGTCTGCTGAATGATCTGCAGCTTCATTACCTCCATCTGCTCGGAAGCAAAATCAGCGTCTTCAATCAGGCTGCGAGCATTTTCAGTATTGGAAATAGCGGTGGTAATGTTCTCTTCCTTGGCTGAGAAACGGGTCTGATATTCACCAACCTTCTGAATAGCGGTCGACAGGGTCGTGATAGCCGAATCCAGGGTACTAACGGCACCACTGGCGCCAGCAGCTGTTGTAAGTGACAATGAATCAATGCTCAAGGCATTGGAGTCGGCGTTATTCAATTTAACTTCCATCTCATCAGTTGCACCGGCACCGGTGTGGAACTTGATCCCAGAACTGGCAAAAGATCCATTTACCAGGCTCATACCATTGAAGGTGGTTTCTTCAATAATATCTCCAACTTCTGCTACCAGAGCTGAAACCTGGTTGTCAAGTGCGGAACGCTGAGATGCGGACAATGATCCGTCAGCTGCCTGGGTGGCTTTTTCCTTCATGGTCTGTAACAGATCCATAATAGTCTGATAGCCACCCTCAGCAATATTCAGTACGTTCTGGGCACTGCTTACATTGTTCAGGGCTTTTGTTAATCCGCGGCGACGTGATTCCAGACTCCGTGAAATCTGATAACCGGCTGGATCATCACCAGCGGAATTGATTTTCTTACCAGTCGCCAATCGCAACTGATGGTCAGAAATTTTATTATTTACTGACGACAGTGAGGCTAAAGCCTGCAGCGCTTGAACATTGGCATTAATTCTGGTTAGATCTCCCATAGTATCCTCCGTGTATTAGGTTATTTGCATCCATGCAATTTTGTGGTCCTGGTTTCATTTTGAATCCCCGGCGACCACATCCGGTTCATCTTATTTCCGTTGATATTTTCGGAATTCATTTTCATCTCACTTACAATATCGGCCAATATCCCACAGACTTTAGTAAAAAATGGTAAAATGTGATAAAATATCACCAAGATGAGTAAAGAACGGTGATTTAGCGACGAGAAGCGTTTTATACAGTAGTATTGACCAAGCTTTAGTAAAACCAATATCTGCCTGTCATTGCACAGACATTATATTGTATTAAGGAGAATAAATTGAATCAGCTTTTTCAGATAATGCCCTGTTCAGCATAGTTATTACCGGCTCCCAGGTACTTTTTCGGTTTTGACGGAAAATCCGCATCGATGGGTACCATGGACTGTCAGAACGGTCAAACATCCAACGCCAATCCGACTGATACGGTAATAATAACCAAACCGGTTTTCCGATTGAGCCAGCCAGATGGGCAATAACCGTATCCACTGTAATTATCAAATCCAGATTCCCGATTGCCTTAACCGTGTCAGAAAAACCGACGAATTCCACACCAAGGTCTATAGGCTGCAGTTCGGCAGGAATTTTTTCAATATCCATTCGACGCTTCCCAACCTGGAGACTAAAAAACTGAAACCCGTGTTTATCGAGGATCGGGATGAACTGGTCTAATTGCAGCGATCGATTATGATCATTCTCGTGTTCCGGATTACCGGCCCAGCACAAACCCACTTTAAGATCGTGATTCAATTCCTCGATCCCTGGGAGTTTTGATTCAATGGAATTAATGTATACCGGGTCAGGAATACTGTCTTTCCCGGTAGTAAAAATGGGAGCCAGTCCGAATAATGGTAAATGGAAGTCGAATTCCGGCAGCGGATTACCGGTGGGAAACACTTCCAACCTATCCCCCAGATCACTAAATATATCTACCAGGGACGGTTGAACTAATAATTTAATATCCCTCACGAGGGGAGCAGCGACCGTCAAATAGCGGCTGAATTGGATCGTATCACCATAGCCCTGCTCAGTCCAGACCAGCAAAGTTTTTTCCGGCTGTGGAGTTCCATCCCATACAGGCTGGATATACCGGGGCCATTTTCCTTTAAAATCAGGTTTTTTCCACCGCCAGTCATAAGCCTTGAAACCGGCCTGCCATTCTCCTGCTGTCAGCAACAGGAGGGCATTCTGCCAGTTGGCTCCCGGATCATCAGGTTCAATTTCAAGCGCTTGTTGAATGTACCGGAAACCAGCTTCCAGATCGTGATCGGCCAGACAGGCCGCAGAAAGATTTACCAAGTAATCAATATTTCCGGATTCCAGAGCAACAGCTTTAGTTAAGGATTGACGGGCCCTATCAAAATAATTCAATTTCACCTGGAGATTCCCAAGATTAGTCAAAAAGACTGGATTATCAGGTTCTATAGCCACTGCTTTTTGAGCTGCTTCCAATCCTTCATGGTACAATCCCTGCTGTTTACAGATGGCACTGAGATTATTAAGCACGGCCGCAAAATCCGGCTTATGCTCCAAAGCTGACCGATAATAATGAAAAGCCTTATCGATGTTTCCCAGCGCTTGGTTGATTATCCCCAGTCGTGCCAATACAACCACATCCAGCGGATTCTGTTTGAGAGCAAGCTGTAAATATCGCTCTGCCTGGTCTGACTCTCCCAGAACCTGAAAACTGGAAGCAATTTTCTTGAGACTGGAATAGTGATCAGGGAATTTGGACAAAATCTTAGAGAATTTTTCGATAGCGGCCGGATGTTTGTTCATTTTCTGGAGCTGGCAGCCGCAATCATACAACTTCTCATAGGATGAAACTTTTTCCAAAACCGGCTCTAACCTATACAAATAAGTCCATTTTTCAAAGCCAGTGACAGGCAGATCGGTGCGCTTCCGGAGGCCACTATCTCTCTGACCGGTAATCCCTGTCCAACCTGTTCCAGTAATCTGGAAATCATCCCTGGGGTAACGGCCTTGAATAATAAAGCCATCTGTGGCAAGACCTGGGGATTCGACTGGTAGAGTCTGCCGGCGGTTGTCAATTCAACCTTCTGATCGGACCAGACCTGGCTGGGGTGCTCATTGAATATTTCCAGCATATTCCAGTTTCCGGGATAAGCATTATTTGTCTTTGGATATATTGCTTCCGATTCCGGCTTTATCCGACCATCAAGTAGATTCCCTAAGCGGATGGCAACTGCTTCTGGACTAAAATCATGGACAGTCTGAATGGCGGCTGAGCTCAGGCGCTGCCACTGGGTCCGATCCTGATGCAAACTCTGGATTTTCAGGGCTGCCTGTCGCGGATCTATGCTGACCCCTGCGGCCCACCAGCCATGGTAAATTGCTTCACTGACAATGGTCTGCACATGCTGTAAATGCCCGGGAATAGGAGCTGCGTAGGTTTCAAGCAGTTCACCATCGACTCCATCCGTAACCAATGACCGGAAACCGTCAAAATTCGAGACAAGCGGTACACAACCGTGTCGTTTAGCCTCCAGTAAGACCAGGCCAAACGTTTCCTGATAATTATCGGATGGCAAAAACAGCAGGTGGCTTTCGCGGTACAGTTTTTCTTTTTCAGCGTCAGAGATATTTATCCGGATTTCGACCTGCAACGGTCCAAGAATCTGGCGCAATAAATTTATGTAGCCCTGATTATCACCACCTCCGGCAACCACAAACCGGATTCGGCCGGGATCAGGCAATTGCCGGATAACATTCTCCAACACCAGCAGATCGGATTTGGTCTGCCAATCCAGTCGTCCCATCGTCAAAACCTGGAAGGGCTCAGCCGGCTTACCAATGAAAGCCGTCTCGGTTGCCAGCGGTTCGAAGGCCAGGGGAAGAAGATAGCGTACCGGTCCCTGCGGCACCTTATTCAGCGAACCTGACACCAGGTTCAACTGGTTGCTGACAGCTGTTACTGCACTCGGTGAGGTACACAAAACACCATCATAATTTCTGGGACCGGCTGTCAGAATTTTATAAATATCGGCGGTATAACGCTGATAACTCAAACTATGAGTCCAACCGAAAACCGGACAGTTTAGCTTCAGACGATTTCTAAAATCAATCCACGATGAATACACCGCAACATAATCTGAACAAAAAATTGCTGAAAGAGAATGCTCATGAACAGCGCCGGTCAGTTCGGTTAGTGATTTAATATAGACCAGTTTGTTACCCACGACTTCCGGCAGTCCCAGACGCTGAAAATATTTTTCCGGAGTGGTTGTAATGATATGGCCGATCCGGTCACAGAGAAACAGGACTTTTAGCAAGCTGCGATTCGCTATCGACCGACCAAAATAGCCATCCTCGGAAAGAGAAAATGGATCACCCAACAGGATATTATGCTTAACTGCGGTCATACCTTGATCAGGCCAGATAAATTTTCATAATCATGGTAATTCCTGTATGCAATATCTATGCCCATGTCAGCACAATGGAGCCCCATGGGTAAACTCGTGGTCTTCTGCGATGGCGGATAAACCAGGAAATATTAAAGAATCAATAATTGTTCAGATATTTTCCAACCGGCTTGATTCCAGGAATTTTTCCAGCCAGCGTACTGTCTCTGCATGGGTAAGCTTCTCAGCGTGGAGGAATAGAATACTGTTTTTCAGATCATTATCAGTAACTGATTCTTCCGCCAGTAACAGGTATTTTACCCTCAACCGGCTCAAGTTTTTCATCATTATTACATTTTCTGAAGCTAGGTGATCGGTGAAAATGCTGCAAAACCGAATCTCATTAATCGTCATCCAGTGATTGAATACATCCAGCTGGCCGTAACTGGCATCCAAAAGATAAACCTCGGAAATTTTATCTGTTAAACCACCGTGATGGAGAATCCGGCCAATTACTTTATACGCACCGCTATGTCCGGATAACAATATCCTGCCAACCGGCTGGGTATCAATTATAGCCTGATCCTTCAAGTTGTCCATAACCTCGGCCACCAGACGTTCAAAACCATCGGCGACCTCAAGTTTTCCACAGCCGGAATCACGGGCATCCCGTGGTCCCTGGGGAAAAACGAGGATAACATTCTTTCCACTGGCTTGTACCATCTCACGAAGCGAAAACTTTTCAAATGATTTTGCGAGGTTATTATTGTGTCCATGGAAATAGAACAGCAGATCCACTGCTTTACCCGGTTGGAATCCTGCCGGTATAAATATGGCAACACTGTTGTCACTATAGTGATTTTCTGGCGGGTAAAATTCCTCACCCCGGGTATATCCAGCGATCCGGCTCGTATCAGGATAGGGTGCATTGATCATTTTGAAATAGCCCAAACGGCCGGTTTCACTGTTTTCCCAGTCCGTGGCCAATACAAATGACAAGCCTGTTAAAACGATAAAAATAAGCCGCCCCGGGCCCCCGGTTAGTGTTATATTTTTCATAGTATTTTCCCCGAACATTATGGGGGAAATTAGTCTCAGCCACCACTCGCTGAAAGGTTTAACCATGCTAAGTTTAAAAATTTCCACCAGTCCCAGAGCGGGGGTTGCCCGGGTAATGGGAATAATACTGTTAATTTTCTGCTGGAGTTGTAAAGAAATGGATGTACAAGCCACCCTGATTGTAACCAATGCCCGTATCTGGACCGCCAACCTCGACCAGCCCTGGGCTGAAGCACTGGCTGTGGCCGGGGATAAAATCATCGCCGTGGGAGCAAATGAAACTGTGGTTCGATTTGCCGGTCCGCAAACCAAGCAGATTGATGGTAACGGTCAATTCATCGCACCGGGCTTCATTGATTCCCATCTCCATTTTCTGGATGGTGGCTTCAACCTGGCCTCGGTACAACTGCGGGATGCCCGGTCCAAGGAAGAATTCATAAAACGGATCGGCGATTATGCCCAGACGCTGGAACCGGGTACCTGGATAACCGGCGGTGACTGGGACCATACCCTGTGGGGCGGTGAGCTCCCGACCCGGGAATGGATCGATGGGGTAACACCGGATAATCCGGTCTGGATTCAGCGCCTGGACGGCCATATGGCATTGGCCAACAGCCTGGTTCTCAAAGCGGCCGGAATTGACGCCGGCACAGCCGATATCGATGGCGGAACCATTGTCCGCGATAGTGATGGAAATCCCACCGGCATCCTGAAGGATAACGCCATGTCACCGGTTTATCAGGTCCAGCCCGACCCACCCGATTCGCTAAAGCTGCGGGCCCTGCAGGCCGCCATGAATTATGTTGCTTCCTGCGGAGTAACATCGATCCAGCATATGGGCAGCTGGGATGATCTACGCATTTTCGAACTGGCTCATTCACAGGGCCAGTTAGCTACCCGCATCAGTGCTAATGTGCCCCTTCCAACCTGGGAGAAACTGGCCGACAAAATCCAGAACGATGGTTCCGGCAATGAGTGGCTGCGCTGGGGTGGGCTTAAATCATACATGGATGGTTCCCTGGGTTCCCACACTGCTGCCTTTTTTGAGCCTTTTAGTGATGTTCCCACCGATAGCGGCTTGCTGGTGAATGATCCCGAGGATCTTTATCAAATGATTCAGGGAGCCGATGAGGCCGGCCTCCAGATTCTCGTGCATGCCATCGGGGACCGGGCGATCAGCATCATGCTGGATATCTATGGCCGTACAATCGAGGCCAATGGCTCGAAGGACCGGCGCTTCCGGATCGAGCATTCCCAGCATATCAATCCCAAGGATTTTGTGCGCTACCGTGATTACCAGGTAATTGCCAGTATGCAACCCTATCATTGTATCGATGATGGCCGCTGGGCCGAGCCCTATATCGGTTATGAACGTTGCCGGACCACCTATGCCTTCCGCACCCTGGCGGAACACGGGGTAACCATGGCCTTCGGCAGCGATTGGTTTGTGGCACCACCGACACCGCTGGAGGGAATCTATTCGGCCGTAACCCGCCGCACTCTGGATGATAAAAATCCCGGGGGCTGGATTCCGGAACAGAAACTCACCGTGGAAGAAGCGCTCCGAGCTTACACCATCGATGCGGCTTTTTCCAGTTTTGAGGAAAACCTCAAAGGCAGCCTGGAACCGGGAAAACTGGCGGATTTCGTGATCATCGATCGCGACCTGACAGAAATCGAACCGGCAACAATCCGGGATGCACAAATCGTAAAAACAGTGGCTGGGGGAAAAGTGGTATTTGAAAAATAACCTTTTTCCAAAGTTATTTTAAGTATGACAATAAATATACTCTACCTTTCGATAGACACGACTGATTTATAATGAAAATAATTTATTATGTCGCCTCATCTCTGGATGGCTTCATTGCTGCCCGGGATGGCAGCATCGATTGGCTGGATGAATATAATTCTACCAGTGAGAATTATGGATATAAGTCATTTTTAGATTCGATCGATGGACTGGTACTCGGACGCAAAACCTATCAGCAGATACTTGGGTTCGGAGAGTGGCCTTATGCCGGTAAACCTGCCTTTGTATTGACGGGCAAGAACCTTACATCATATCAGGATGATGTAATCGCTGTCTCAGATATTGACCAGGTTCTGACGGAAATAGATCAAAAATATATAAAACGCCTGTGGTTGATAGGTGGTGGTTTTACCGCGACTGAGTTTCTCAAACGTGGTCTGCTGACCGAACTGATCGTCACCTATATCCCGATCATGCTGGGAGATGGTATCCGGCTGTTCAGTTTGCCGGCGACTGAAAAGGAAATGAAAATAATTAATACCAGAACCTACTCCAATGGAGTTGTGCAACTGCATTATTCATTCGATTCCACCGTATAATCCAATGAGTAACGATTATTCATTATCCAGTTTGATCTACGATCAATTTCTATATCTTCCACTGAGACCCATTCGTCTTAAAGTTTTGAATATCCTGAATGGTAATCATGATCATAGAATAGTCGATCTCTGCGGAGGTACCGGAAACCAGTTAAAACTGCTGGCCAGAAATGGTTTTACCAACCTGCATTGTGTTGATTTATCTACTGCTATGCTGGCGATTGCCCGGCGCGGTGATTATCCGATCAATATCTACGAGGAAGATGCCACCCAAACCGGATTCACCGATAGTTTCTTCGATGCGGCAATAATCAGTTTCGCAATCCATGAAAAAGACCAGGCAACTCAATCAGGATTGATTTCCGAAGCCCACCGCATATTGAAACCGGACGGACTGCTGATTGTGATTGATTTCCAGTTTGACAATCATACCAAACGATCCATTCGATCAATGATCGGTCTAATCGAATGGATTGCCGGTGGCGAGCACTACCGGAATTTTCAGAAATATATTCAATCCGGCGGCCTGCAAGCAATTATTAAACCCAAGCTGTTCAAGCCGATTATTCAGACTCGAAAACTCAGATCTGGTATCATTATTGCCCAATATCTGAAACACTGATAAAACTCAACTGAAATCCAAAAGGAATTCGTTGATTAGATTCCCTGCCCCCTGCTTAAGTTAAGTGCCGCCGGACGGGAAGCATTCAACGCTTATCGCCAGGAATTACAGAATATGCCGAACCAAATACCGGAATAGACCATGCGCAGAAAACTTCCATTTATTGCACTACTGCTAATATTTTCAATCCAGGCCCAGGAAACACCATTCAGTTTTGCCTGGCTTTCAGACACCCACATCGGAGCCACCAATGCCTCGGATGAACTACGAGCCGCAGTGGCTGATATCAACACCATCGAAACGATATCTTTTACCATAGTATCCGGTGATATCGCCGAACTCGATATTGGCGGATACCTGGATACAGCCAAGGCGATTCTGGATGGCCTTGATCAACCCTATTATATCATCCCTGGAAATCATGATACCAAATGGTCGGCATCAGGCACACAAAAATTTATTGCCCTCTGGGGCGATGATAAATTCAATTTCGAGTTTGGTGAAATTCGGTTCATTGGGATTCACCAGGGACCGCTCCTGCGAATGGGAGCCGGGTATATCGTACCGGAAGACCTGGCCTGGCTGGAGAACACCCTCAGCAATCTAACTAATCAGAATCAACGGCTGTTCTTTGTTACTCATTATCCCCTGGATGAATCGGTAAGCAACTGGTATGAATACCTGGATATTATCAAGCAGTATAATACTCAGTCGATTTTGCATGGACACGGCCATGCCAACCGTATCTATAATTATGAAGATGTGGTGGGAATTATGGGACAGTCATCGCATCAGCGCCGGGATATTCCCGGGGGATTCAACATCGTAACCGTACAGGAAAATCATGCCACCTTTGCCGCCCACGCCACCGGCGCAGACACACAGGAACCATGGTATAAACTGGAATTCAGGGATCACACTTATCCGGACACCTCAGAATATAAAAGGCCCGATTTCTCAATCAATGCCGATTATCCGCTGGTCAAATCAGCCTGGAAATACAATTCCGGCTGGGCAATCGCATCAGCTCCGGTTACCGGTGATGATGCTGTTATTATCACCGATGGAGGCAATAATGTTACTGCATTAAACCGAACAACAGGCAATATCCAATGGCAAACCCGTCTGGGCGCTCCAATTTACTCTACCCCGGAATATAGTGAAGGCAAGATAGTAGTAAGCTGTACCGACTCGGCCCTGTACTGCTTAACCGCCCGGGAAGGAAATCCACTCTGGTTTTATAAAACCGGTGCCCCCATTGTGGCATCGCCGATCATACACAATAATACGGTTTTTTGCGGTAGCAGTGATGGAAAATTCAGGGCCATCAATTTAATGACCGGTGACCTGGTCTGGCAGTATGAAAATGTCGATGGTTTCGTGGAATCGGTTCCGTTGATTCATAAAAATAAAGTGATTTTCGGCGCCTGGGATGGAAACCTGTATGCCTTGGATATTCAAACCGGCAATCTGAAATGGAAATGGAATGACGGCCGTAAAGGTGTTCTGTATTCACCGGCGGTCTGTACACCGGCTGCTGCGGGTAATAAAATCTATATTGTTGCTCCCGACCGGGTGATGTCGTGCATCAACGCCCGCAATGGCAAAACAATCTGGCGTTCGGATCGCTATCAGGTGCGTGAAAGTATCGGACTGTCTGAAGACGCAGCAACGGTCTTTGCCAAAACAATGCGCGATACCGTCGTGGCCTATTCATCCAGAAGCCGTAAACCAAACCTGAAATGGGCTGCACATGCCGGATACGGCTATGATATCGATCCAAGTGCGCCGGTGGAAAAGGACGGTACCCTGTTTTTCGGCACCAAAGATGGTTATGTCTATGCCCTGAATGCTGAAAGCGGCGCAACAAAATGGATTCACCGGGTCAGCATCGCGTTGGTAAATAATCTGGTTCCGGTTGATGATAAAACAGTAATTGCCACCGCCATGGATGGGACGGTTACCTGTCTGACCAGCGAACAATAACTTTAATCAAGTCTTTAGCAATGTCTGAATTTCAGCTTGATTCAAAACGCCTTTACCTGCGCCGGATAACTCAATCTGATCTAAATTATCTGCTGAAGCTCGACAGCAATCCTGAGGTAATGCGCTATATTGGGCCGGTAAAGACTGAGCGCGATCAGATCCAGCGTGTGATTGATTATATCATCGATTATTATTCCCAAAAACCCGGATTGGGTATTTTCGCCGCTATTACTAAAGACACTCAGGAATTCATCGGGTGGTTTGAACTGGCTAATCTTGAAAAGACCGAAGAAATTGAACTGGGTTACCGCTTGTTGCCGGAATTTTGGGATAAGGGTTATGCCAGCGAAATGAGCACAGTGTTGCGGGATTATGCATTTGATAAAATCGGGCTACAGCGGATAGCAGGTATCACCCACCATGAAAATTTTGCTTCACAGCGGGTATTACAGAAAACCGGATTGATCTACCAGAAGGATGCCCATTATTACAACCTGGATGTAAAATATTTTTCCCTGACGAAAATTGCCCATGAAACTACTATCCGGCCGGAAGAACCAGCTGATTTTGATGCCATCACCCGTGTAAATGATCAGGCCTTCGGCCAGCCCAATGAGGGTGAACTGGTGTGCAGTCTGCGGACTTCAAAAGAATTTATCCCTGAGCTTTCACTGATAGCTGTGTATAATGGTCAAGTAATTGGCCATATTTTGTTCACTATCTCAACAATAAATAAACATGTTTCCCTGACCTTGGCTCCCCTGGCAGTCACTCCTGAGTATCAAAATCAGGGTATTGGGAGCAGACTGATTGTTTCCAGCCGGGAACGGGCCCGCCAGTTAGGCTATACTTCCATTAATGTAGTGGGGCACCCGGAATACTACCCCCGCTTCGGCTTTCGCAAGGCCAGCCAATGGAAATTAGAACTGCCATTCGAAGTGCCGGACGAGGTCTTCATGGCCCTGGAGCTGGAAAAGAATGCCCTGTATAATATTAGCGGAACTGTTGTCCTGCCAGCCGCTTTTAACAAGTTTATATAATGTGTACTGTTGAAAAAGTATTGTCAAATCACTGGTTGCCCTGCTGATGAATGATCAACGGATGCCGGTTTTGTTTGTGGGGCATGGCAGTCCTATGAACGCCATCGAGGATAATGAGTTTTCCCGGGTGTGGCACCAACTGGGCCGGGAACTGCCACGCCCAAAAACCATCCTGGTTATTTCTGCCCACTGGCTGACTGATGGAACCTGGATAACTGCTCTGGAACAGCCACGCACCATCCATGATTTCACGGGTTTTCCCAAAGCTTTATTTGATGTCCAATACCCCGCTCCCGGTGATCCAAAACTTGCCGCGGAGATTGCAGATAGAATCAACATGGTTGATATCGGACTGGATTCCAGATGGGGCTTGGACCACGGCAGCTGGTCGGTCCTGTTACAGATGTATCCTGAAGCCGATATCCCCGTGTTGCAGCTTAGCATAGATCTTCATCAGACTCATACTTTTCATGTAAAGCTAGGCCAGCAACTGAGCTTTCTGCGAGACCACGGTGTGTTGATACTGGGGAGTGGCAATATCGTTCACAATCTGCGCCTAACAAACGAAGAAGATATTGCCGCAGACTGGGCAATTGAATTTGATGAGCAGATCAAAAACTTGCTGGACCGTCGTCGGGACGATCAGTTAATCCACTACTCACAGTTGAGCCATGCTAAATTGGCTGTTCCTACTCCAGACCATTATATTCCCCTGCTTTACTGCCTTGGAGCCACTGACACCAATGAGTCGCTGCGTTATTTCAATGATAAGGTGACTATGAACAGCCTGTCAATGCGTACCATGGTAATCGGTTAAAAAATACTTGCACCCAATATTATTTAGTCATTAAAATATTGAGTGACTACTCAATCGAATATCGACAAAAGATCAAAAATATTGGATGCTGCCCTGCACCTGTTTGTGGAAAAAGGTTTTCACGCCACGCCAACTTCCACGATCAGTAAAGCGGCTGGTGTTTCAGCCGGCATTCTATTCCACTACTTCAAAACCAAGGAAGAACTGATATATGCCCTCTACCTGGAAACCAAGCTGGAATTCTTTCGGGCCATCCACCAGGGATTGGAAAAAGTCAAATCCCCGGAAAGTCAGTTCCGTCTGATCTGGTCCAATATGTGGAATTATGGCGTAGACAATATCGATAAATTCAAATTTATTCAGCAATTCCACCACTCCCCATTCATATCGCAGATACATGATGACCCGGAAGTCCAGAATCTCACCGGTCAAATGGCACAATCCATTCAAGCCAGCATCGACGCCGGGGTCTTAAAGGATATCCCCATCGATCTGCATATGAATTATTTTTTCTATCTGATCATCGGGCTAGTGGAATTAATTAACAAGCAACCGGAATTACGCAACGATAATATCCTTATCGAGCAGGCCTGGGAATGTTTCTGGGACTGCCATAAGGCGTAAAATTTTTTAACAAACATTCTGAGTGACTACTCAATCATGAATAAAAGGAAATTAATGCTTACTTTAATAATTATACTGGCCGTGGGCTGGCTGTCAGCCAGGGGATTGCGCCGCTATCAGGCCCGCCATCTGGTACCGCAACCAACGATTTCTTCAACCGCCAATCATAACGGTAAAAAATTCTTTAACGATCTCCCCTCCGATGAAATGTCCCTGCGAGGTTTCATCCGTATGACGGCCAAATATTTCGATTCCAAACAACCGGACAAACGCCCGGCCAAACCACTGCCAGTAATACCAATAACCGATCAATTTGATGGCCCGCCCTCCAATGACCTGCGGTTTGCCTGGCTGGGTCACTCATCCCTGATCCTGGAGATAGAAGGTCAACGCTTGCTCTTGGATCCCATACTTTCGGAGCGCTCATCCTTTGTGCAATGGGCCGGTCCCAAACGCTTTCACCCGGCACCCATCAGTGCCAAGAACCTACCCGAAGTGGAAGCTGTACTCATCTCCCACGATCATATGGATCATCTGGATAAAGCAACGATAGAAACTATCGCGGATCGGGACTTACAATTCATCGTACCCCTTGGAGTCGGACAAAGGCTACGTGACTGGGATGTTGCTGGCGATAAGATAACAGAGGTTAACTGGTGGGCTGAAACCGACTTGAATGGTTTGAAAATCGTATCCACACCCGCCCGCCATTTCTCCGGACGCGGTTTACTCGATCGCGATCTCACCCTGTGGAGTTCATGGTCAATCATAGGGGAAAACCGACGAATTTTCTATAGTGGCGATACCGGTCCGACGCCTGACATGAACATCATCGGAGAAAAATACGGCCCATTTGATTTTACTTTCATCGAAGTCGGCGCCTACGATGAAACCTGGGGTTCGATCCATGCCGGTCCGGGGGGGGCAGTCGAGATTCATAAACAGGTCAAAGGACAGCGACTGGTACCAATCCACTGGGGAACATTCGACCTGGCCCTGCACAGCTGGTACACGCCGGCAGAAGAATTATTTACCGTTGCCGCTAACGAAAATATCAGGCTCATGACACCTCAGATCGGTGAAATCGTCAATCCTGACAAGTACCAAACCAGCGCCTGGTGGCAACAATATATGCGCGACCCGATTTATTCACCCGAAACAACGGAGTAATCATGGAACTTAATTTCACTATCCCTGATCTGACAGGTAAAATTGCTATTGTAACCGGAGCCAATAGCGGCATTGGTCTGGAAGAAACACGTACTTTCGTCCGCCACGGAGCCACTGTTATTATGGCCTGCCGTAATCTTACCAAGGCCCAAACAGCCAAAGATGAACTGATGGCCGACAATCCGCAAGCTAAACTAGAATTAATGGAACTGAACCTTGCTGACCTGAATTCAGTACGTCTGTTTGTGGACACTTTTGCAAAACAGAATGGCCGTCTGGACATCCTGTGCAACAATGCCGGTGTCATGGCAATACCCAAGCACTTTAAAACTGCCGATGGTTTTGAGATGCAATTCGGCACCAATCACCTGGGTCATTTCGCCCTGACCGGCTTGCTGCTGTCCCTGATCAAGCAAACACCAGGAGCACGGATCATTAATGTCAGTAGTTTGGCACATAATATGGGCAAATTCGATCCCGATAATCTGGCGGCCGAGAAAGGCTACAACAAGAATGGCGCTTATGGTTTGAGCAAGCTGTCTAACTTACTTTTTACCTATGAGTTGCAGCGTCGCCTTACAGCCAATAATATTAATGCTATTTCTGTGGCCTCCCATCCTGGCTGGACAGCCACCAATCTTCAAAAGCACTCCAAAGTGTTCAGCTTTGGAAATGTATTGTTGGCCCAAAATGCCGAGATGGGCGCCTTACCAACTATTATGGCTGCGGTCGATCCGGCCGTAAAGGGCAGTGAGTATTATGGTCCGGATGGCTGGTTCGGCATGCGTGGAATGCCGGCAAAGGTTAAATCCAATGGCGCCTCCCATAATGAAGCTGATGCCCGGGAATTATGGTCAATCTCAGAGAGCCTGACCGACGTAAAGTTTAACTTCGAAACTTAAGCGCCTGAATTCCATATAATGCTTCTAACTGAAAACCATGAATAAAATACCGATGTTATTCCTACTGATTGCATTTACTGTAATGGCCTTTATCTACGGTTATGTGGGGATACGTATAATTCCATCCCTGGGCCTGGAAAAATCCTGGCAGACTATATTGTGGATCCTGGTGTTATTAATGTCAACCCTGCCCCTGGCTGGCCCCCTGCTGCGGTTTCAGGGTGTCGAGAATCGATTGACCGATATTATCTCGTGGATCGGTTATACCAGCCTGGGATTTTTTGTCCTGACTCTGGTTGTGGTCGTTGCCCGTGATCTGGGCTGGACCATATGGGCTACCGGTAGCAAATTGTTATCCCACTTTCCCGGGTTTGGTACCGGTGAAACCACCGATCCCAGCCGGCGTCAATTCATGATTACCACCATGAACTTGGGAATTGTCAGTCTCACCGGCGGACTATCAGCCTACGGCTATTTCAGGGCGCGCAGTAAGCCTGCCGTTGTTAACATTGATGTACCATTGAAAAACCTGTCACCGGAGCTGGAAGGCTTGCGGATCGTTCAGATTTCCGATCTTCATGTTGGTCCTACCATCAAGCGTGATTTTGTACAGATAGTGGTGGATCAGGTCCAGGAACTCAAACCAGATCTGGTGGCCCTTACCGGTGACCTGGTAGATGGTTCGGTGAACTGGCTCAGCAATGATGTGGAACCATTGTCACAACTCAAGCCATACTATGGGAAATACTTTATCACCGGCAACCATGAATACTATTCCGGAGTGGAACACTGGCTGGATAAAACCGGGGAATTGGGTTTCGTCAACCTGTTAAACGAACATCGGGTTTTGAATATCAATGGTGCCAAATTGACCTTGGCTGGTGTCAATGACGCTGAGGCCGAACGCGTCTTGCCCGCTCATGCTTCGAATCCTGAGAAAGCCTTGCACGGCGCTCCCACCGATTCACTGAAAATTCTGCTGGCCCACCAGCCAAGTGCGATCTATTCCGCCCAGCGCCTGGGGGTTGACCTGCAATTGTCAGGGCATACTCATGGGGGACAGTTCAAACCATTCAACCTGGCAGTGGCCCAAGCCTTCGAATACGTTTCCGGATTGCACAATCACAAGGGAACAATGTTATATGTCAATACGGGAACCGGTTACTGGGGACCTCCCCTGAGGCTGGGAATGCCAAATGAGATAACAGTGTTGCGATTAACAAAAGCCTGATCGATTATTGTCTGAATTTTCCATTATTACAGTAATGTTTATCCGGTACCTGGGTATACAATGATTTAGCACCTGGGTATTGAACATCGGCCAATTTGTCTATCTCCGGTAGTTATTTTATCTTGATTGAATGCGGGGGAATCTGACAGGTTCGCTAAATGCCATCGGATATACCAAACAATCTCCAAAACACATTCGGCCAGGTTAAACGCCACCGTTTAATCGGGCAAATTATCCGACGCTTTTCCACTAATACCAAAAATATATACCGGGAAGCATTAGTCGGGATTGTACAACAACGACCAATCAATGTTTTGGATATTGGTTGCGGATATGGCAGGTTCACTTCCAATCTGTCGGGGGTGATCGATATAAATTCATTTTGCACCGGTATTGACCTGTTGGATAATAATCGAAAACCATACCTTGATACGCTTAAACAATCGGGATTCAATGGCCGGTTCATCCATGGGGCCGGTGAATTGGTCACCACATTTAAAAGCCGATCACAACACCTGATTCTGGCTAGTTATTCCCTCAATTTCATGGGGGATACTATCTCATCGATAGCACGAATCCTCCATCATGATGGTTGGTTTATTGTAATTACGCATTCCAGGCAATTCCTGATTGAATTGGTAAATGACATCAATTCCGCCTTACACAAGCTGCCTGACCACCATTCCCCGGATATCAGTTTTCAACATCTGGTGACATCTTTTAATGCCGAAATTGGTGCGGAATTACTGAACCGTTACTTTTCGACAGTCAAACAAATATATTTCCCGAATAAGCTGAATTTCCCATCAGAACATTTTGAGAAATGTATGCTGTATATCGAATTTAAACTTCCATTAATCTTTCCTCAATTCATTGACGATCCGGAACTCTGTCAAACATTCATGTTCCGCCTGCGGAAGGAAATCAGGAAAGTAATGGATCAACACCACCATTATGTTTTAAATAAAAATGATAGTATTTTTCAGTGTCGCGATCCAATCGGCTGACTATCGGTGAATCAGAAGGAACAAAAATACTGCACGTATTGTGGGAGTAATCTCCAGCATAAACTGGTGGATAGCGAGATTCGGGTTTTTTGTCCAGAATGTAACACTGTTTTCTATGCTAACCCGGTACCGGTTGTCTCCGCTGTTGTAATCAATGAAAAGCGGGAGATTTTACTGGTGTTGCGCGATCGGGAGCCGCATGCCGGTAAGTGGTGTCTTCCTTCCGGTTTTGTTGAACTGAATGAATCAATTGAGAACGGAGCCCTGCGCGAATTAGCAGAGGAGACTGGCCTGGATGGGACAATTATCCGGCTGCTGGATACGTTATCATTCAAAGATGATTTTTATGGAGACCTGATCTGGATAACATTTGAGATCAAATGGACTGCCGGTAAGGTCATAGCCGGTGATGATGCGCGGGCAGCCCGGTTTTTCCCACTCAACGACCTGCCAGAACTGGCCTTTAAACCTAATTCACTGGCTGTAAATCGATTCCTGGAATGTTATTCCGATCTATGGAAAATGCAGGATTCATTCCAATATATTGATGGAAAGCAAACCAGCGGCCCGGAGCTGCCTTCGGATGTTTTATTTAAAATAATATCCCGCGATGCCCACATTATCACCAATAATTGGATGACCGATGTCCGGCAAAATCCAACAACAAAAAGCTACTCTACCTTTCACCGTGATGAACTGTACCAGCGGGCTCACAATGTAGTGGCACAATTCGGAGAATGGATGGTCCGCAATGATGATCAAATGGATGATGTGTGGAGTTATTATCGCAAGGTGGGGAGCAAACGCTGCCAGGAAGGTTTCCGGCTGGCGGAGGTACTCAGTGCCGTAAGCCTAACCAGGAAACATATCTTTGCCCATGTGTTTAGCAAGGATGATATCTGGTCCAAACCGCTGGAAATGTATATTGCCATGGAATTCATGAGCCGGGTCAATCTGTTCTTCGATAAAGCTAATTATCATATTGCCCGCGGATATGAGCTGGTTGCCGTATAATTTTTAACTCCTCATAAATGGAGCCCCACGGGTAAACCAGTGCCTGCACGACGTACCTGCTTTCGGCACGCAGGCATGGTCTTCTGCGAAGGCGGATAAATTATAATTGCTGCCCTGAAAAATCCCGATCTTGAATAACATATTGCGATTGCATTCACAGAATATTATAATCGCCTGTGATTTGGGTCGAATAAATTGGAGGGGATTCATGGATACAAAAGCACTTTATCAGGAAATTATTGATTATTGTAAGATCAATGCCGATCAGGCAATGGTCGATAAATACGCCCGCTATTTTACCGAAGGCTATGATGCATACGGTCTGGGCAAGGATGTAATTCCCGCCAAGTGTGAAGAAATCCTGGACCGGGGCGAGCTGGACCTTGATCGGGTACTCAAGCTGGGTAATCTGCTGGCAGCCAGCCACAAGTATGAGGAAATATATTTTGCCACCAGACTGATTCAAAATTTTACCGCTGATTTTACAGCTGATACTTTCACAGCTATCGGCCGCTGGTTCGAACTTGGTGTCGTTAACTGGGCTCATTGCGACGTGATCTGTCGTGATGCCACCGGCCCGCTTATAAAGAATAAAATAGTTGATATCAATGCTCTGGCCCCCTGGCGCCAGGCTGAAAACACCTACCAGCGCCGGGCGGTTCCGGTTACCCTGATCGAAATCCTGAAGGACCGTACCGATTTTACTCCCCTTTTGACATTGATCGAACCGCTGATGCATGACCCGGAGAAAAAGGTTCAGCAGGGCCTGGGCTGGTTTCTGCGGGAAGCCTGGAAACTCCAGCCGCAACCGGTGGAAGCTTTTCTCCTGAGATACAAGGACACTGCCCCGCGCACGATTTTCCAGTACGCCTGTGAGAAAATGACCAAGGAAAGGAAACAGCACTTTAAAAGGGCTAAAAAGAAATGAAAATAATCGCCATCGAAAAAGAATTGCCCGCAGCCCGGTCCGAGGATTTCCAGCGACTGGGTCACGCTGAAGCGCAGGCTGCGTATGACCTGCACCAGTCCGGATTTATTCGGGAATTGTATTTCAAATCCGATGAGGATATCGCCGTCCTGATCCTGGAAGCTGAATCATTAGATACCGCACAAAATACACTGGCTGAACTGCCCTTCGTCAAACAGGGCTTGATTGAATTCGAACTAATCCCTCTGCGTCCCTACCCAGGTTTCAAACGCCTTTTTAAAGGAGAATAATGCAATGAATTTTTACTTCCTGTTTTCCAGTATGCTCCTGATCATTCTAGCTTTTGCCCATGCCATCTGGGGTGAGCGGAAAGTGTTTCCGAAAATACAATCAGCCAGCCTTGATGATGAAACCTATCTGTCGGTATATATCCCCTGGCACCAATCCACCTGGATTGTCGCTTTAAGCGGTGTTTTCATGTTCCTGGCAGCGATCTGGGAGGAAGGATTAACCAGCCTGGTCATTTTTATTATATTGGTCCTGACTGGCAACCTGGTAGTCTTTCTACTACTGAGCTGGCAGCGGGACGCAGCCCAATTGATAACCAAGTCGGTTTTTCAGGTTATTATGTTTGGAACCGTAATTATTCTAATCCTGATTGGACTGTTCTAGAACCACCATGGGCAAAACCAAATTAATTATCATCACCGCCAGGTTGACCCTGATCCTGTTGATCGTCCTGGTGTTGTGGGTAGTACTGATGATTGCTTCCGGCTCCAATATTCAGCCGGACTGGATGATTGATGATTACCTGAATTATGCACTGGAACAGGATATAATCTTTGTCCTCAATTATTTGAACGCAATTGTGTTCACTGCACTGGTGATCATCCTGTTTGGTTTACTCTACCTGCTAATGAAAGATGACTATCCCCTGCTGACCTTTATCGGCCTCCTGTTCGTTCCCATTTATGGCATGATGAACATGATCGCCTATGGATCACAGGTCACGGTAGTGCCGATTCTTGGCGCCCGGAATCTTGATCCTGAATACTTGATCCAGTGGATCCAGATCTATCCCGGATCGGTGATCGGAATGCTGAACGGTTTGGCCTATACCCTCCTGGGATTGCCTTCTATCCTGTTTGCACTGGCGCTGCATCGACGCGGATTCCTCGGCCAAATCACCGGTGATCTGTTGATCCTGAATGCTGTTCTATGTCTGTTAGGATCAATCGGTGTTCTTACTGGTAATAGGGTACTGATGCTGGGAACGGTAGCCGGCGGATTTGTATTCACCCTGGCTGTATTGACCCTGTACTTAATGCTTAGAAAGGAGCGGATGTCACTTTGAAACGATTGTTCATCCTGATTACCTGTGGAATTTTATTCGCTGCCGAACCAATAACGATCAACGAGAATATCCAGTTATTTCATATTTCCGATTCCACCTACCTGCACTATTCATTGATGCCCACAGAGCGCTGGGGACCGGTAGGCTGCAACGGTATCGTACACATTAAAAATGGTCAGGTCCTGCTGTTAGATTCACCCTGCAATGATGAACAAACCGGGCAACTGGTGGATTATCTGACCGATTCCATGAATGTAACCGTCACCCACTTCATTGCCGGCCACTACCACGATGATTGCATGGGTGGTATCGGTGTCCTCCACGCCCGGGGAGTCGAATCAATTGCCTGCCACCTGACGGAAGAAAAATGTCGGGAATACAATCTTCCGATCCCCAAAACCATTTTTGATTCAGCACTGGATCTTGATTTCCAGGGTGAATCAGTGCAAATCCGTTATCCCGGTGGAGGACATACGATCGATAATATCGTGGTCTGGTTTCCAAACACCCAGATACTTTTCGGTGGTTGCCTGGTCAAGGCCTTGTCCTCCCGGAATCTGGGTAATACCAGGAATGCGGTTGTTGAGCAATGGGCCGGTTCTATTCAGTGGATCCAGTCAAACTACCCCGAGGCTGAGATAATCGTTCCGGGTCACGGCCGCAGCGGCGGCCCGGAATTACTGGACCATACGATCAAGCTGGTCTACGACCACCTCAATAAAAAATAAGCTGATTTCGTTTAAGCTGTAAGCGGCCACAACAGGGGGAGAACAAACAGGGTGATAAGCAGCAGGATCAGCAGCAAAGGTAAACCAACCCTGGTGTAATCAACGAACCGGTAGCCCCCCAGTCCCATCACTAGCAGATTCACCGGGTGCCCCACCGGACTTAAAAAACTGCTGGAACTGCCCACCGCCACAACCATCAACAGGGCCTGGGGTGAAAGACCGAAATCCACGGCAGTTGTCAGGGCCAGTGGTGCCATGATCACTGCCACCGCCGCTGTTGGCATTATCTGGGCCATAACTGTCGTAATAATAAACAAACCCGCCAAAATTCCCAGAGGTCCTAAGAATTCCAGACCGCCCATCAGCTTATGGGCGATCAACTCAGTCGCACCGGTTTCCTGCATGGCGACTCCCAGTCCCAGCATACCGGCAATCAATATCAGTGCCTTCCACTCGATGGCCCGGTAGGCCTCGTCCATTGACAGGCAGCCGGTGAGGATCATCAGGGCGGCTCCGGCGGGAGCAGCGATGTAAATCGGCAGCCATCCCAGGGCGACAATACCCAGCACCCCGATTTCGATAGCACCGGCAATCGGTGCCTTTTCTTTTTTATAGATTTCCTGATCGATTCCCGTAAGGACAAGAAAATCGGCATCCTTCTGCAAACGGGCCAGCTGTTCCCGGCGGCCATATACCAGCAGGGCATCACCCGGCTCCAGTACCAGGTCCCGCAGATTGGTCCGAAAGGCCCGGTCGCGGCGCCAGATCGCCAGAACCGACAAACCGTATTTCTCCCGGAAATGCAGTGAACCAATGGTTTTGCCCACCACCGACGTCCGCGGTGCCAGGGTAATTTCCGCCACACCCACCTGGTCGGATTCCAACTGCTCCAGGTCGACGTCGACTTCGGTATCCATTTCCAGCGATTGAAGTCCATGCAAAGTATCCAGCACCTCCGGCAATCCCAGAACGATCAGGGTGGCCTGATCGCCGATTACCTGATCCGGCGCGGGCATGAATATGGTGGCACCTTCCTGTTGCAGGGCCAGCACATTGATCCCCAGGGCGTCCTTCATCCGGCTCTCGGCAATTGTCATCCCGGCCAGGTAGGAATCCTCCGGTAGACCAATCCCGATCATCTGGCGATGCAACTTATACTTCAGGGTCAGGTCACGAGGACTGCAGGTCCGATAATCGGTGAACTGCCGTTCCTCCATCAGCCGGGCGATATCATCCGGGCGTCCCATGGCAATTAATACATCATCCTCATTCAACCGGTAGCGGGACAGTTTCATCACCTTGGCCTTACCATTGATCACCGCCCCCAGGATGTTAACTGAGAATTCCCGGCGAAAACCGGCCTCCTTCAAGGTTTTACCCAGCAGGGCCGAATGGGATGTCAAACGAAATTCAGTAAAAGCCAGGGCCTTCGATAATTCATGCTCACCCACCAGCAGGCCCCGTTTAAGCTCCAGGTGTTTCCATTCCCGCAGCATATTCAGGTTCTCTGTCCGGCCTTCCACCAGCAGTTTATCATTGGCATGGATTTCAGCTTCCGGGCCAGGTGCCAGGAATGTCGTGTGTCCCCGGATGATAGCCATGACATTAAAACCTAAAGCGGCTCCCAGGCGACTGCCAGCAAGGTTACGA
Source organism: uncultured bacterium (assembly GCA_964410945.1). GTDB lineage: Bacteria > Fidelibacterota > Marinisomatia > Marinisomatales > TCS56 > CAYPJE01. The sequence goes on along the minus strand of CAYPJE010000027.1, from coordinate 16,081 downwards.
CCGGCCAGGGGTGATTTTTCCGGCAGGCGCAGTGAGATCAGTCGCTGATCCAGAGCATAATGGCCGGTGAGCATATCGGCCAGACTGGTTTCGCGTCCCAGATCACGGTCCGGAAGTAAATGCCGTCCGAAAAACACCATGTAAACAATGCCTGCTGCCACCACGATCAATCCCAGGGGAGTAAAATCAAACAGGCTGAAACCTTCGTGTCCGGTCCCTTGAAAAATGGAATTGATCAGAATATTAGGGGCCGTACCGATCAGGGTTGTCAGGCCACCCAGCAGCGAAGCAAAGGCCAGTGGTATCAACAGTTTGGATGGTGACTGGTTGGTACGGCGGGCAATCTCCAGCACCACCGGCAGCATCAGTGCCGCTACACCAATATTATTCATTATCCCAGAGAAGATACCGACGGTTGCCATCATGATCACCAGCAGCTTGACCTTACTTGTTCCGGCCAGGCGCATGATCTGGTGGCCAACGATATGGGCCACACCGGTCCGGTTGAGTCCGTAGCTCAGCACCAGTACCGCCGCAATGGTAACCACCGCCTGGTTGCTGAAACCGGCCAGGGCATTTTCATGACTGATAATTCCGGCTATGGTCAGGACCAGCAATACCAGTCCCGCCACCAGGTCAACCCGCAACCACTCGGTCACAAAGAATAACACCGCCGTTGCCAGTACAACCAGGACAAACCCTATCTCGAATGTCATGTAATAACCCCTGCTGCAGTTTCAGGACTTGGTGGGGAAGGTAATGGCGGCGATATTTGAATTACCATGGTACTGGCTTGGAAGTTACGGTTTAGTATCGATCATCTCCAAGCCACTGATCCGGAAATGTGCCCTTAAACATATTATTAAAAACCGGATATGATTAACTTCACTCCGACCTTTCTGGAGCGGGTATGGATAAAAAATATAGTTTAATTGTTATTGGTGGCGGTATCACCGGCCTCAGTACGGCTTTAGCCTGGACAAAAATATATCCCGGCCAACCGGTTCTGGTTCTGGAACAGCATTCAATCGTTGGAGGTTGCGTGTCCACCTTTGCCCGCCGGGGCTATAAGTTCGACACGGTGCAGATCATCCCCGATATTGCCGATCTACTGGAATTCTTCGATATTGATATTGACTTGGTAAAATTTGAGGGATATTACGCCCGCCTGTTTCTGGCTGATCCCAAACAGCAATCCACCCGAATTATTCCCATACCTTCGTCCAATAAAGGATTCGAAGAAATACTGATCGAACGTTATCCCGGTGAGGCAGATAAAATCAGGGACTTCTTTACATATGCTCTGGCCCTGCACGAGGAACTTGTTTTCCTGAAAACAGAACCCAAGCTTTGGCAGATTCCGGGGATACTACGGAATTGCTCCAAGATTATCGCCAATTCCAATAAAACCTATTCCCAATTCCTGGAACGCTTCAAATTCACCAACCAGGAACTGCTTGAAGTACTGGACACTTTTTCATCATTCAGTGGCCTGTCGGGAAAACGGTGCGCCGCCCTGCTGACCGTAGCAGCCATGGTTACCACCCTGAAAGGAAGTTACCGGCCACCAGGCGGGTTTGTTCAGTTTCCGGTGGAACTGAAACGTCAATTGGAAGACCGCGGCGGACTGGTGCGTACCGGTACAAAAGTCGAACAGATCCTCATCGATCACGGCCAGACCCGGGGTGTTAAACTGGACGACGGCACAACCATTGATTCGGATTATGTCGTGTCCACCGCCGATACTAAAGTAACCTTCGGACAAATGGTCGGATTTGACCAACTGTCGAAACTCAATTCCAGATACTCTACAAGAGTTCAAAAAGCAGAAATGTCACCATCATCGATCGCCATTCACCTGGGATTAGATGGCAAACTTGATCTGACCGGCTTTGACTGCGGCTATAATGTTCTCACCACCGGAGGGGACACTCATGAACGCATGTTCCGGGCCTGGGACAAAGGTGAACTGTTATTAGACGATCAGTGCTTCCATCTGGCGGTAATTGCACCCTGCCTGAAGACCGGTGGAAAACAAAATCTGGTGGTTCATGTGGTACCGGTTGCGGCTGATGAATGGATCCAGCTGCAGGAAAATGATAATCCCAGATACCAGCAGCGTAAAAAGGAGGTTGCCGAGTTTTATTTGAATAAAATCGAACAATACATGCTCCCTGAATTGAAGAAGCATATCCAGCTGGTCGATGTAGCCACACCGGCCACCTATGCCCGTTTCATATGTTCGCCAACCGGCTCCAATTATGATATGTTGCCCGTCCCTGGAAATTTCGGGAAAAACCGCCTGCCAACCCGCACACCGGTAAAAAACCTGTTTGTGCCTAAATTCAGCCATGGAATCTGGCCCTCCCTGCAAGCCGGCCTTCAAGTGGTCGATATGATCAGTAAGGGGAAAATAATGCAGGGAAATTCATCTTACAAAGCACCTGTGTGAGCACAACCAAGAATATCAACGTTAAATGGATCGGGGGAGCGACATTCATAATCAGTATCGAAGGCCTGAAAATAGCCTGCGATCCCGATTTGAGCCCCAAGGACTCGATCCAGGATTATTTCTGGTTTAAATCACGACGACTCGAAGATCCTGTATATGAAATAACTGATTTCGATGCTATTGACCTGTGGCTGGTCACTCACGAACATGAGGATCACCTGAGTCCCACCGGAATTGATCGCATCGAAGCGGACTGCCCGGTTGTCGGTAATCGTGCTGCCGCAAAAATCCTGCTTCAAAAGGATAAAACTGATATTACAATCCTGCGATGGGGACAGAGCCAAGAATATTCCCTGCAGGGTTTTGAAGTTCGTGTACAAGCGGTTAAAGCAGTACACGGTATCAATCCGCTGGCAGCCTGGCTGGCTGGTCATGGGAACGGTTACCTGGTTACTATCTCTCAGGATAAATGGAAGGCGGCGGTCTATATATCCGGAGACACTGTTTATCGCCGGGGTATCTCAAAATCAATATCCGCCGAAAAAATTAATTTAATGATCCCCTACATGGGTGCGGTTCAGAAAGGCTCCTGGATTGGCACCCTGACTCTGGACACGACCATGCTTCAGAAATTCATCAACGATCTGAATCCCGATTTTATCATGCCCGTGCACCACAGCACCTTTTCCCACTACACGGAACCAATTTCCCACCTGACTGAGCTGGCTGTCAACCGGATATTTCTGGCCCGGCCCGGTGGCGAACGAAGTTTCCCGATTGAAGGATGATAATATACGTGCCCTGACATAGATGGAGCCCCACGGTTAAACTCGTGCCTGCACAACGTAGCTGCTTTCGGCATGCAGGCGTGGTCTTCTGCGAAGGCGGATAAATATTTTCTTAATCAGTTCTTAGGGGAAAAAAGTTCTCACTGTAAATTATTATAGTTCAATTAACTGTATCAGAGAGGGTAAACCCGGTAGATTCAACCATCAAGTCTCTATTGGAACAATAATTGCTCATATTTTGAAAAGCCCGTTGGGTATATCATTAGTTAGTAGGAGAAAACCAAAATGTCAAAACGATCAACCAGAATGGTTATTAGCATTATTTTGTTGACCGTCCTTTTCAGTTCCACCATGGTCTTTGGGGCTGATGATTCCAAATTCAGTTTTTACGGTTTTGTAAAGGCTGAAGTCGTCTATGATAATACATCGGTTGTTAAAGGAGACTGGTTACTTTATGTACCGTCCGGCAATACCCCCGATGACGATAATAAATTATTCACCATGAATGCCAGGCATACCCGTCTTGGTGTTAAAATTAATGGCGGCGAAACTGAAGACGGTATTAAAGTTACCGGTCTGGTAGAAGCCGATTTTGCCGGTGGCTTTCCCAATTCATCCACCGCCGCCCGCCAGCCCAACCCCCGTCTGCGTCATGCCTGGGTTCAGTTAGCCAAAGATAACTGGTCCTTCCGGGCCGGTCAGGATTGGGCCCTGATTGCCAGCCCATTCCCCACCACTACCAGTTTTGTAGTTGGAGCCGGAAAAGGCAATCTGTGGATGCGTTACCCCCAGATGAAGTTTACCTACAAAATGGGTGATCTGACCCTGGCCGGTAGTATGAACCGCCCCATGGCCGGTAATACCAAATACGATGAATACGCCGGTGGTGATTTTGATATGGTTGGCGATGGCGAAGAAACCGGTCTGCCCTGGTGGATGGGTCGCGCTTCCTATAAAGTCGGTCCGGCAACTGTTTCCGCTTCAGGACATTATGGTACAGAAAGCATTGCCGATAAATCAGGCACCGAACACGATGTAACCACTTACTCCCTGAACGCCGATGCAGTAGCGAAATTTGGCCCGTTGTCAGTAACCGGACGTTTCTTTACCGGCGAAAACCTGAACAGCTTTTTCGGTGGCGTTTTCCAGGGCTACGTATCCGATTCAACCTCGGTAACCAGTCTGCCGGCTACCGGTGGCTGGGGACAAGTAAAATACACCCTAAATGATAAGATTGCTTTCGTAGTCGGTGGTGGTACTGACATGGCTGATGAAGACTTGCTGGCCAACGGAAATCGCACCTCCAACAAATGGCTGTTCGCCAACGTGACCTACTCGGTCACCAAGGCCATGTTCTTCCAGTTTGAATATGAGAATCTGACTACTACCTATAAAGGTGATGATGACGGAAAAGCCGGCCGCTTCCAGGTGGCTACTTACCTGAAATTCTAAAGAACATTATAGATTATTCGAAAAGGTGGGCCGGGTAATCCGGTCCACCTTTTTTAAAAAATTATGAGATCGAGGCGCCGCTGCCGATTTCCGGCCGGTCCAAAACAATCAGGCTGAGCTTCTTCCCCTTCTTGGCCGCCAGCAGCATTCCCTGTGATTCGATCCCCCGCAGTTTCACCGGCTGTAAATTGTAAACCACAACAACGAATTTGCCAACCAGATCTTCCGTGGTATAAAACTGGGCGATGCCCGCCACAATCTGGCGCTGCTCTTCGCCTATTTTAATCTGCAGTTTCAGCAGCCGTTCGGCACCTTCCACCTTTTCGGCCTGAACCACTTCCGCTGTTTTTAACTCAACCTTGGCGAAATCATCGATCGTGATCACATTCTCCATCTTTACTTCCTTCGATTTAGCCTCCGGCTGCGCCTGTTTCTTTAAATCAATCCTGGGGAAAAGGGCTTCGTGCTCCTGCAATTTTGTGCCGGGTTTCAGCCTTCCCCAACTTAAATCCATTCCCGGTACGCCCAGTGTTTCCAGAACAACCTTTGTACGGTTCGGCATCACCGGATTCAACAGTGCAGCCCCGATCCGTAAGGCCTCGGCAGCGGTGTACAGCACCCGTCCGGCGGCAGGCTTATCTTCTTTCACCAGTTTCCAGGGTGCGGTCTGCTCCATGTAACGATTCACGCCACGGATAAACTGCAGGGTCTCTTCGATGGCTTCATTGAGACGCATTTTCTCGGTCAGATCCTGAATTTTCCGGCCAATGTCCGCGGCAGCATCCAGTATAACCTGTTCCGCTTCGGTCGGTTCACCGGGTTCGGGGATTATTCCATCAAAATTGCGACCGATCAACTTGCTAACCCGGCTCAGCAGGTTCCCGAAATCGTTGGCCAGATCACTGTTATAACGTTTCACAAACGATTCCACCGAAAAATTAGCATCCTGCCCCAGAACCATCTCCCGCATCAGGTAGTAACGAACCGGATCGACACCGAATCGGTCAATCAGGTCCAGTGGATTGACAATATTGCCCAGCGATTTACTCATTTTTGTATCAGACGTCAACCACCAGCCGTGGGCAAAAATTGTTTTGGGTTGTGGAATCCCGGCGGAGAACAGCATGGTAGGCCAGTATACCGCATGGGTAGTGAGGATATCCTTGCCAATCAGATGGTAATCGGCAGGCCACCATTGTTTGAATTTCTTCTCATCGGCGGCAAACCCGGGAGCGGTAACATAATTCAACAGGGCATCAAACCAGACATAGGTTACATAATCATCATCAAAGGGCAGATCAATTCCCCAACTCATCCGGGACTTGGGCCGTGAAATGCAGAGATCGCCCAGATCCTGCCGCAGGAAACCTAGGATCTCATTTTTACGGTGCTCGGGCTGGATGAATTCTGGATTATCATTGATATAATCGATCAACCGCTGTTGGTATTTACCCATCCGGAAATAATAATTTTTCTCGGTAATGTATTCCAGCGGTTTCTGGTGCTGGGGACATTTACCCTCTTCCAGTTCCTTCTCAGTATAGAAGCGCTCGCAGCCCACGCAATAGAATCCGCCATATTCACCGTGATAAATATCCCCGGAATCAAATACCTTTTGCAAAACATCTTGCACAACATCTTTATGCCGCTGTTCAGTAGTCCTGATGAAATCATCATATTTGATGTGCAAATGATCCCATAATTTCAGGAAGTGAGGGGCCATATTGTCGCAATGTTCCTGGGGCGTTATTCCCCGTTCGGTGGCGGCCTGCTGGACTTTCTGTCCGTGCTCGTCCAGCCCAGTGAGGAAAAATGAATCGACGCCGGCTGACCGATGGTAGCGGGTCAGGACGTCAGCCAGGATTGTTGTATAGGCATGGCCGATATGGGGCCGGTCGTTGACATAATAAATCGGTGTTGTAATGTAGAATTTCTGCTTTTCAGCCATATCAAACTCGTTTGTTAATAATTATTGACGGAGAAAATAAATATCAGCGGCCCCGCATTCGGCGCTGAACGGTCGTCAAAAAGTTAGTTAAAGTTAAGGGTATATAATAATTGCGTGCCAGTGCATCAATAGCCGCGATAATCGCCGCATTGATTCCCAGGTAATCGGTTCCCGGGTAGTTCTGGTTCAGGTGCTCCATCGTTCCCAGCATTCCATTTTCGTGCAGGATATCGGAAATACCGCAGCGTTGCCGGTAAGCCGCCCGGAACCAGTTCTGGAGCAAATAGAAATTCAGGCGGTATTCCTCCGGCTCGCTGGTGGCCAATTTACTTTGAACATTCACAAACTCACGCCAGCCGGCACTGTCTTTCTTGAGCACCAGTGTACTGAGCCGGGAAATCTGTTTCAGCAGTTCCTTCGGTTTCCTGACAGCCAGGTTCCGGGCCAGTCGCAGATCGCCTTGGGCCAGTCCGGCAGCCAGTTTAACCTGCTCCTCCGGTCGGCCTTCCCGCATCAGCCAATCGATCAGGAATTCATCGGACAGGGGTGGGAAATCAACCTGCTGGCAGCGTGACTGGATCGTGGGCAGCAGTGTTTTCTTGTGGTCGGTAACGAGAATAAAGGTCGTGTTCTCCGGCGGTTCCTCGAGAATTTTCAGGAGGGCATTGGCCGTGGCGCCTTCGCCGGTGGAAAGCAAATGGGCATCAAAAATCAGGATGAAGCGCCGGCCCTGTAAAGCGGTTTTCAGATAGGCGGTTTTACGCAAATCACGGATAGCATTGATCGGTATGGTATTGGCCCGGGGAATGGCGATCTTGGCGAATGGGTTGGCCGCCTTTTCGGCTATGGCTGCCGTTATCGCATCCAGGGTCTTGCCGCTCAAGCCCTGCAAAGGATCATCGCCCGAGGAACTGGTCCCTTCCTTGGGCAAGGGAAAAACCAGGGTCAGATTCTCGTGCTGCAGGCTGTCAATTCGCTGGCAGGAGGGACAGGTACCGCAGGGCTCACTTTCAGTACTCTCACAATTACCCAACCGGGCAAAAGCAATGGCCATGGCTTCCTTGCCGCAGCCGGCAGGGCCGCTGAACAGGTAGGCCGAACCTATTTTATCCAGTTCCCTGGTTCGTAAAAGACGCTGCCAGACCCGTGGTTGGGCCACCGCAGGATCAAATCCGGTTTTCATCGCATCAGCCATTCTTCCGGATTAAGTTTCTGTCCCTGTCCCCAAATTTCAAAATGCAGTTTTGACCCACTGACCGAACCGGAATCGCCCATATAGGCGATAATATCACCACCCTCAACACTATCATTGACGTTGGCCTGAATATTATTAACATGACTGTAAACGGTATAATATCCACCACCGTGGTCAATAATAATGGTTGTTCCGAATCCCCGTATATAAGTGATGGTTGTAATTTCACCATCCTTGACCGATTTTATCGGTGAACCGGGCTGGCCTTTTATATCAATTCCTGGGTTTTCGGTGCGCGTTTTAAGCTGGGCGTTCCATTGATTTCCAAATTTAGCTACCACACTCCCCTGCGCCGGCCAGGGCAACTGGCCTTTCAGTCCGGCAAAATTCTTCAGTTTCAATTCCTGCTGCTGCCGCCTGATTCGGGCATCCCGTTCTTTCTGATCCTTGGTTGCCATCAGTTGACGGTGTAATTCTTCCAACTCGCTGATACCGGCTTCCCGCTCGGCATAGTGTTTTTCCAGCTCGGCCCGGCTGGTCTGGATTTTTTTTAACTCTACCTGCTTTTCGCCCCGGAACTGGCGCAGGTCGGCCACCTGCCGCTCGCGGTCATGCTTTAAGGCATTGCTTTTCCTGAATTCCGACTCCAGAATGGCCTTCTGTTCTTCAATATTTTTAATTATCGCCACCAGATTGTTATACAACCGGCGGTCATAATCAGAAATGATTTTAAGGTATTTGGCCCGGTAAACAGCCTGTCGCCAGGAAGTCGAGCTCAGGATACTTTCCAGCGATGACAAAGTACCTTTTTTATATATATTTACCACCCGCTGTGCGTAGCGCTCCTGCAGGTCATCGCGGCGCGTTTCATTGGCGGCGATATCACTCTCCACCCGGGATATTTCACCGGCCGTTTTCCGTTCTTCTTTCCGTAATTCGGAGATATAGCGGTCAACCAGTGAGATTTCCTCTTCCAGATCGGCCACTTTTTCAGCCGCGGATTGTTCTTTTTCTTTTTCAGCCTCGATGCGCTGCTGGGTTTCTTCCAGTTCTTTTCGCAGCTGTTCTATAGCAGCAGATTGATAATTAATTTCCTCCTGCAGCTCCTGGATTTCAGCGGTGGCGTCGGTCTGACTGAAACAGACAGCAGCCATTAAGAGGGTTAAAAGGATGAAAATCGTTTTTTTCACAGCAAATGAAAATAGGGCTCAATCCAAGCAGGCGGCAACGGGTTTTAATTCAATCGATAATTCAATTGACTAGCAGTAAGACACTGTATATTTTCTTTGGTCGATTGTAGGAGCGAACCTTGAAAAACGCATTGTGGGAAAATATTTTTAAAGGCTGGCAGAAAGAAGAGAGTGCCACCGTCCTCACCCTGAAACAAGTACCCATTTTCCAGGATTTTTCCAATCGGGAATTTCGTGAAGTGGAAAATCTGATTCATCAACGGACCTATAAGCCGGAAGAATACATTTTCAAACGGAAAGCCCCTGGTGAAGGAATGTATATCATATTGACCGGCACGGTGGAAATATTCGCTGAGGACGCCCAGGGTGAGCGGAATGTTTTTGCTATGCTTGGCGAAGGAGATTTCTTCGGTGAATTGTCACTACTCGATGAAGAACCGCGTTCAGCTTCGGCAATTGCAATCGACCATACCGAGTTACTGGGCTTTTTCCGTCCCGATCTGTTTTCCCTGCTGGATCGCAACCCTGACCTGGGAAATAAAATATTGCTGAACCTGTCCCGGGTAATCGGTGAACGCCTCCGCCACACCAATAATCTGCTCACTGAAGCACAGGATAAAGCCAGCGATGGGTAAACAGCGCGATCCCTGGGCTCAGTTTTATCGCCTGGTAGTGGGCTTACTGCTGCTGGGAGCCCTGTATATTATCTGGCCGTATATTTCATCAGTGGTAGTAATGCTGGTATTTGCCTTCCTGTTCACGACTATCCTGCTGCCCAGTGTGGACCTGCTGGAACGCAAGCTTGGTAAACGCGGCCCCGGTGTATTGATCGTTACGATTGTAGTTACCGGAGGAATCGGCCTTTTCATCGGTAGTTTCATTTCCCAGTTTGTAGAACAGGCCCGCGGTTTCTACGAACGGGTATCGCAACATAATTTCGAAGAGACCATCAATAAATTTGTCACCAACACAATGGACAAATTACCGGATTTTATTACCGAGAACATCGCCGGTATTCAGGGTGGCGGACTCAGTGAGGGAATCACATCACGATTGACTGGTTTCATTAGCAATCTGACTGAATATTTCGCCAATCTGATTTCCCTGGCCGGTTCAATCGGCGGGGCTTTTTTCACCGCGATTATGGTACTTATCTTCACCGTCATCGTCATGCAGAACTATCACAATTTCAAACGCTCGCTGGTGAAATTCATACCCAACAAATATTTTGAAATCGGTCTGAGACTGACCTTCAATATCGAACGTTCAGTCTCCAATTATCTGCGCGGCCAGTTCATGGCTGCTGCCAGCGTGGCAATAATGTCCACGATCGGATTATTGATCCTGAACTGGGCCGGTGCCAATCTCACTCTGGTTGTTTTCATCGGCATAATTGCCGGCCTGGCCAACCTGATACCACTGGTGGGACCGTTTGTAGGCATGGTCCCGGCGATCCTGATTGCCGTGATGAACAACCTGGGCAACGAAGCGGCAATCGCCCATAAATTATTCTATGTTATCCCCTCCCCGTTCTACCTGCTTGACATAATCGTCATGTTTATTATCGTTCAGCAAGTGGATAATAATATCGTAACACCAAAACTGGTTGGTGAAAGCGTTGGATTACATCCCCTGCTGGTGATGATTGCCCTGCTGGTTGGTGGTACCATACTCGGTCCACTGGGTATGCTGCTGGCGGTACCGGCAGCCGGTATTATCAAGGTGATCGGGCAGGAACTTTCATTTGTATCGAAAAACGCCCATTTGCTATAGCAATACTGTTAAATCAAACCTAAAACTAAACCTTCAAAGTTACATCCATAGCACCTTGAAGGTTTTTTATAGCGGACAACTCAGCGAGTTGTCCCTACAGGAAAATAAATATTACCGGGTTTACGGCCGGTCGATCTTGAATAAAATATAATCCTGGAATGACAGCTCCAGCGTTTCACCGTTCTTCAACTGGTAAATCCACAACTGGTAATTACTACCATTTTCCTGCCGCTCAGTAAAATCATGTGGCATTCCCAGCAGGTCCTGAATCTGAGGTACTGTCATACCCACTTCGATGGTCAGCTGGATACGCTGCAATTCCTCCCGGGCCGTTTCCATCCGCTGGTCGATCAGACCTTGAATCTGGCCTTCATCGTAGGTGGCCAGGCGGGCCTGCAATTCTTCCAGCACCGCCATGCTGGATTCATTAAGACCACCCATCAGTTCCCGGGCCTTTTCCAGTGATTGGGCCGCCAGTTGCAAAGCAGCCGGATCATCAATCGCATTCGCTTCCCGGATCAAGGCCGCGGCCACATTATAACGCAACTGATTCAACTCCAGCGTCAGGTCCGGATCCAGTTCCTGAGCCTGCTCAAATAATTCCAGTGCCTTTGAATACCAACCATATTTTAGGGCAGCTTTCCCATTGTGGATTGCCAGTTGGGCCTGGTACTTAGGTAGTTGTCCCCTGGCAGCAACGGAATATCCGGCTGCCTTCTGAACCAGCACCAGAGCATCGGCGATCTGCTGCTGATTTTTCAAATTGCTGGCATTTTCCAGCGGCATTTCAGCCAGCCGTTCATAGGCCGCTTTAATCACGATCAGCAGATTGCTGTCGGCACCTGCTTCCGCCATCCGGTAACGCTCCAGGGCACGTAATGGATCACCCTCTTTTTCATAGGTGCGGGCTTCCCGATATAACTGCTCCGGAATTAGCCGGATACTCTCATTCAGCAGACGTTGAGCCCGTTTACGATTAGCGTGTTTCGGATGGGCATTAATAAACGATTCGAATTTTTCTTTAGCCTTGATATAATTCCGGCGGTAATAGAATTGTTTTCCCAGATCACCGCTGGTTTTCCGTCCGCCGTTGAAAGCCGCCAGCGTCAGATAGATTCCATAATTCGGCAAGCGCAGTTTTCTGATCGGCGTCAGGTCGCCGGGATCATCGATATCGGTTATTTTTGTGTATGAGTGACGCACATCCAGCCCGATGGAATAGCGGATAGTCTGGCCGGGATCGAGAATAAAACGCACACCCACATCATAACTAACCATTGGGCCCTGTCCGCTGGGGGTGTCATCCAGGGCATTATCAGGAGTATTAACATAAAACTTCGCTGTGGCCAGTCCATAAGAATATCGCAGGTTGATGAACCACCACTCGGCCCACTGCAGAATAACAGAATTACTGATCCCCACCCCCAGAATACGGGGATTAAAGCTTTTCTGTCCCGGATTCCAGCTGGCATGGGTATTGCCCCAATCACTAACGGGCAGTTCCGCCGGACTGAAAATCGAGCTGTAGCGTAAATTGATCCCGGTAGTCATATCAAGCCAGCTGGTACTCAGCAGGTAATGACTCAGATTGGTCTTCCCGATATCCAGGTCCAGCTCCTGGTTGATACGCTGGGTCCATTCACTGGAAAGATTGCTTACTGGTTGTTCAAATACCATCCAGCCGCCGGGAGCCTTATCATAGTTTTTACCACCGCCACCGTAAAAACCGGCCCCGTAGCGGACTTCCAGCGGAATCAAAGTCACGGGGGCATGGAATTCCCGGCGCCGCAGCAGGCGGTCCATCCGGTAGCCGCGGCTGTAATCACCGGGCCAGGGTTCATCGTACAGGTTCACCATCGCTTCGATGAACAGAGCCGAATCCACTTCCGCCGTTTCCGGCTGGGCTGATAACAGACCTATAATCAGTAAAAACATGATGGTTAACAGGCTCCGCATGACCGTGCAAAATAAAGCCTTCGACAAACCGGAGCAAGATTTATATAGGTGAGAAGTGAATAGTAATAGGTGATTAGTCATAAGTGAACGGTGAGAGGTGTTAGACTATGCCATTTTAAAGTGGAGATTGGAGTGCAAGTCACAGATGACCTGCGGCATGAGCCACATTTCTCAATTCAACAAATTCAGTATAACTTGTTTATCAACCAACTGCAAGTCGGCCCTGGATAACAAGAATGGTTCAACATCACTAACAATTGATTTCCAGTCCGCGGCAGTAATTACTTCAGCAATGACAGTCTGCCAGATATGTTCGTTTATATCTGGTCCCTGGTAGTTTGTCTGCTGCAAGGCATTCTGCAGATATGGAATGTTGGGTGTCAGAGTTTTCCAGCGGGAAAGCAGGAAAATCAAATCGAAATAATCGCGGCCTTTGGTATAGGCCCGTTGCAAGATTGCATGCAATTTACCGGATAAAAATGTCGGCAGATCATGTGTAACCAGGTTCAAGGGGAAATAGACATTTACCAGTTCCGAATTAGTAGTGAAGCCGGTTGGCGGATTGGTGTCAACCTCAATCTTGATACTCAGCTTCTGGCTTTGTTGTGGTGAAAGCCCGAAATCAAAAAGCAGGTTTTTAAAACGAATAAATACTGATTGCACCACTCGTTTTGAAATTTCAGGATCAGAAATCCGGTAACCCTGCAATTCCAGATTTCTGGTTAATACACCAATTGTACTTTCCAGGGAAAATTCCGGACCAGGCACTTTCAGGTGAAAATCCAAGTCCTCGGAGTAGCGGTTGACACCGTGAATGATCCTCAGGGCGGTCCCACCATGAAACACCCATTTACCCAGCACTTTCTGCTCGAACAACTGGCGCAGGATAACATGCTGCAAGTACTCCCGTAGTAACTGCCGGGCCTGATTGGCATCGACGGCGCTGTTAACAATTGCCTGGGCCTGACTCTTCATTCCGCCCCCGGTTTATCCAATAAAATGATTAATTGGTTAATACTGCTGTCAATTTTCCTGCTATTCATCAGAGCACCATACTTAACTAGTTTTTCCCTGTCAATCTGATTAAAATTCTGCAACCTCAATTCGGACCAACGCTGTTGTGTCCAGTTCCCTTTGGAAAAATAGCAGACATCGATCAACGCCTTTTCCGGATCGGCCAGCAGGCACACCTGTTGGTCGGCATTGCCGAGGATAATTTGAGTGTATCCGAAAAAACGCTGCGGACCGGTACTGAAATACCTGAAACGGCCGACAGCCGTATCCCAGTCTGCGGTCTGCCGGGTTGTTACCGACTGGTACATATTGACTGCTTCAGGAATCATATTATAGTACTGCAACGCCGAATACAGGCTGACGTAGGAAGGACGATACAGGAAATTAGCGATATACTCCGGCTCTACAGAACTACGGTGATATTGCGGAGGCAGTAAATATTTACCCCGGCGCAGCTGGATCAGTTTCCCCTGCTGTACCCAACGGGAGATGCGGGGCAGGACCGCCGCCTCCGGCTTCCCAAACAGCGCTTCCAGTTCCAGGCTTTCGAAAAAGGGGCGCTTACCCAGCTCCCGGCATAATTCCTCATATTTCATATAAATAACTTACCATATCTGGTAAGTTATACAAATAAATATTATTCTACCTGGAGCTTGATTGCAGTATAGTAATTTTGCCTTGGCTGTAGGCTGTTATTTGTGTTCCATCATGAGATACTGACAGGTGTGTATCATATTCCTTCCGTTTGAAATACCCTAAATTATACTGCCAGGCAGGTCTTTTTGAATTACCACCCACTGGAAATACACTGAGTAGCATATCACCTTCAAAGGGATTTGTATCACTGTGAAGGATAAAAATCAGTTGTTTCTCAATGCTATAAGCAACCTCGTACACTGGTCTAAAATTATTCAGCATACATTCCTGCACAAGTTCACCATTGGCAATATCAAATAGTTTAACAATCTTCCAATTGTCCGTAACCAGTAGGTGTTTATTATCAGCGGTAAAGAAATCTTTCCCTGCATGGGTACCTGTAACAAAAGATGAAATCATTTGACCTGACCGATTATATATTTGAACTTTGTTGGAATTTGTTCCATCTTTATTATCCAACAACAAGGCCATATATTCCCCATTATAAGAAAATTTACAGTTTGACCGACTTTCTGTTTGGAGTTCCCATATTATATCTCCTTGTTCATTAATAACTAAGTGAGCATTATTTGGATTACAGATATGAATATCTTTTGAGTATGAATTATAATAAACGCCACTCACTGTAGTGTGCGGCATGATTTGGGGCGTAATGACTCTATATATCTCTTTAGTAGGGTATACATAATGGATTTGTTTTTGCTGATAGTCCAGTCCTATATACTGACCATCATCGAACCCACAAAAAAAGTATATACTATTATTATTGAATTCAACCCTTGTTAGTAAGTTACTATTAATGTCATAAATCTCATAGTGCTTCATTCCTTCACCATCAACCAATCTTCTAACCGGCTTTCCATTCAGGAACATCGTTCTACGTATAAAAGCATTGCCACTTTCCGTTAGGTAATCGCTATAATAATCTGATTCATAGGATTTAATTGGTTTTCTTGAATCTGCATTAATCAGTTCATCTTTTCCACTTTCCCGGGCTTGTGAAATAAAATAAATTAATCTCGATGATTTCCGTTCACTTGCATCAGACCAATACATAGTTCCGATTTCATTACCAATTGAGTCTTTTTTTGTTAAACTCCATACTGGGAGATTCTCCTGGTCACTGGTTTGACAAATTGCTATGGAACTAATCATTATAATTAATAATATTAGGGTTTTCATTTATTTATCCTCCATTACCGAACTGTCACTTATATTAATTGTCCATGACTCCTGGGTTGTATTCCCTTGAAAGTCTTCAACTTCCACTGTTAGAGTACATTCACCAAAATAATCATCTGTATCAAAATGCCCTTGGAATCCACTTGCCCCGGCTGTTGGATCAGTAACATTATTAGTAATGAAATATCGAACATAACTCATGCCGGTTGTTGGCTCAATATCATCATAAGCGTCAGTGTCTCCACAATCTCCGCTACAATAAAGATAGGGAATTACATCATTGTGATAGACTCTTCCATCATCGTTGTTCAAAATAACACTTTCAACCCAACTCCCATCATCTATTTTGTATTTTATCTTTGCCAATCCTCCACGATTGTAATTCAAATTATCCAATGCTATGATAACAAAATCTACTTCACCACTTAATTTATCAATCTCAATAGTTTCAGGATTACTTCCATTAGTCAAAGC
>CAYPJE010000026.1:0-44198 GCA_964410945.1 uncultured bacterium | reverse complement strand
TGCTGTATGAAGCCCCCAATGTGGAACTGGTGGCCCTGTACGGTCCCGAGCATGGCGTCCGTGGTGCCCAGACCGCCGGTGAATATGTCGAATTTTATACCGATGAGCGGACCGGACTGCCGGTGTATTCGCTGTACGGAAAAACGCGTAAACCATCCCCGGAGATGCTGGCTGGTCTGGATGTCCTGGTCTACGATATCCAGGATATCGGTTGCCGTTCTTACACTTATGTCAGTACAATGGGAATCTGTATGGAGGCCTGCGCCGAAAATGATCTGGAATTTATTGTCCTGGATCGACCCAATCCCCTGAGCGGAAACCGGGTCGAGGGAAATATAGTCGAAGAAGGATATTTCTCTTTTGTGAGCCAGTTCCCGATACCTTATGTGTATGGTTTAACCCAAGGCGAATTGGCCTATCTTCTTAATGGCGAAGAAATGTTGAAAAATGGTATCCAATGCAACCTGACCGTGGTTGAGCTGGAGTATTGGAACCGCAATATGACCTATGAGGATACGGGACTGGAGTGGGTACCCACCTCGCCCCATATTCCCCATAAATATTCTCCCCTCTATTATGTCAGCAGCGGTGTCATGGGTGAATTGGGAATCATTTCGGAAGGTGTGGGATATACGGCACCTTTCCAGTTGGTCGGGGCCGACTGGGTCGATGGTGATGCTCTGGCAGCCGAATTGAATGCCCTTGATCTACCCGGACTAATGTTCCGGCCGGTACTTTACAAACCATATTACGGTCGCGATGCCGGTACCTATCTGGGCGGGATTCAGATTCATATCACCGATCCAAGCCGGGTGAATTTGCTGGGTCTTCAGTTCCGGTATATGGAAGCTTTGATCAAGCTATATCCGGAGAAGAATCCGTTTGAGCTGGCCCATGCAAACCGCCTGCGGATGTTTGACAAGGTGACCGGTACATCCCGGGTGCGGGAGTTGTTTGCCGAGCATTATCGCTATTCGGATGTGGAACGGTTTTTCGATTCGGGTGCTGAAAAATTCAAGAAAACATCCCAGAAATATTATTTGTATTAAAATTTATTTGTTATGGGTGCCATCCCTCCAAGGGATGGCATCCGTAAGAATTATCCGCGAATAATCCAGCGTGCCAGTGTCGCCAGTTTCGGTGGTGTGCCCTGGAGCAGGATTCCCACCCTGAATATGCGTCCGCCGGCCCAGACCGATAGAACTGCCGCAATCAGGATTATTGCCGCCCCCGCCCAGGGCTGCCAGGCCGGGATCGCCATTGGTGTACTCATCCGGAGTGTCATCAGCATGGGGGTGAATGGTGGTATCATGCTCATCCAGGTGGAAAAGGCGCTCAGCGGTTCCTTAAGAACCGGAAACATGATGAACATTGGTATCATGTTGGGCAACATGGCCGGGAATGACAGGTTCTGGGCATCCTTGGCATCATTGCAGGCCGAACCAACGGCGGCCATAATGGACCCCATCATTGTGATTTGAAGCAGCAGGAAGAAGAAGAACCAAGGGAGAACATCCAATGGTATTTTATCCTCAACACCAAAATGTGAAACTGCGAACAGACCCATAATCACATAAACTATGGCGCCGGTCAGGGCCACGCCGATACCTCCCGTGACCTTGCCCATCATGAATTGAAACGGTTTTACCGAACCAAGGATTACTTCGGCTATGCGCTGGGTCTTTTCTTCCATCACCGAATTCAGTAACGGAACAGCCCCCATCATGGTCATTATGAACATCAACATCATCATGATCAGTGGAGCAGCCAGTGCTTCCAATTCACTGGTTCGTTCGGCATCTTTTACCTCACCTGAGTCGTCCACCGAAATCAATCCCATGCCTTCCACACTGATCCAATAGAACAGATCCTTTACCTCGGTCTCGCTGATACCCGCTTCCTCCAGACGATAGCGCCGCAACTGGTCATTGACCGGCTGGCGCAACCAGCCGCGCAGATCGTCCATGGCAGTATTTTCACCATGAAAAGCTATTCGTGAAGTGGTCCGGTCTTCCCCGGGATGGGCTACATCAGGACCGATTTCCAGGAAAGCATAGATTTCTTTGCTGCGGATCCGGTCAGATAATTCCAGGCGCTGGGCCGGTAAATCTTCACTCGGTTCGATTTTTTCCAGCAGATAGGCCGGCTGGATTTTTTTACCGTTACCGTCATGTACAGCGGCCTCGTTTCGCTCCTTGGCAAGGGCTATCAGATAGTCGGCCAGAATATCTGAATGATCGATAATTATCACGCGTTTGTCAGTGACATCAACCTGGCCTTCCAGCAGGGTGATGGCTATGAAACTGCCGCTCATCAGGACGGGGGCCAGGAACAGGCCAATAATGAAGCCTTTGGTTTTAACGGTGGCTTTATATTCGCGCCAGGCGATTTTCAGGGCTTTAAGCATTTTCCACCTCCTCGGCTTCCGGACCGGCGATTCGCACGAAAATATCATGTAGCGATGGCTGAACGGTCTCAAAGCTGGATACCTGTGTTCGTTTCAGAATATCTGATATGATCAGTTGCGGGTCTGCTTCAGGGGCGATCCGCAGTTCCTGCAGGCGGCCAAAATCATTAATTTTATCCACACCTTTCAGGTTTTTCAGAGCGGCCCGTCCATCAGCGGTGCGGATACGGATTGTATCGCTGCCATATTTTTCCTGGATACTGCTTAATGTGCCATCCAGCACCTTCTGTCCCTTGAATATCATAAAAATGAAATCGCACATTTTTTCCGCAACACCCATATCATGGGTGCTGAAAATGACTGTGGTGCCCTGGGCCTGTAAATCCAGGATAGCATGTCTCAGCACTTCCATATTCACCGGATCTAATCCACTGAATGGTTCATCCAGGATAACCAGTTCTGGTTTAGCCACTACTGTGGCGATGAACTGTACTTTCTGGCTCATGCCTTTACTCAGGGTCTGTACCTTTTTATCGGCCCAGTCCGCTAATTCCAGTCTTTCCAGCCAGGTGTCAACTTCCCGGGAAACATTCCGGCCGTTCTTAAGATCTCCGTAAAACTGGAGGACTTCCCGCACTTTCATTGTTTTGTACAATCCGCGCTCTTCCGGGAGGTATCCGATCCGGTCCGAGGAGGCACCACCGATTTCATTTCCGAAAACCTGGATCGAGCCTTGATCGGGATAGTAGATATTCATTATCATCCGCAGGGTAGTGGTTTTTCCCGATCCGTTGGGTCCGATAAAACCATAGATGCTGCCCTTAGGAACATTGAGCGATAGATTATCGACGGCAGTGACAGAACCGAATGTTTTTGTCACGGCTGCTAATTGTACGGTATTCATTTGTTTATTTGTCCCATTTGAAGAAACAGAAATTAGGGCTGATAATTTATGAACACGAAATTATTCTTATGCTGGTTTTCGGTGTTAAAAAATCAGTGTAATTTCATTGCCAGTCCTGGCTGGAAATAATCATGTTTAGAATCAGTACAGGAGTAATAAAATTGGTAATCCCAAAAATATTGGCGGGGGTCGGCAGGCCATTACAGGTCTGCTTGGCGATATTATTTTTTAGTATTATCCTGCCGGGGGAAAGTGTATCCGGTCTGATTACCAGTACCGAAGGAACAGCACTATCCGGTGTAAATGTCTGGCTCCCTGAACTGCAGACCGGGGCAGCTACCGATTACGATGGTAATTATCTGATTTCTGACATCCCGGCCGGCACCTACCGGCTCGAAATATCCAGCATCGGATTTCAACCATTGATCAGGAAAATCACTGTTACCGGTGATATGACAATGGACTATCAGCTGGAACCGACCCTGATCCAGCTCTCGGAGGTGACAGTATCCGGGACGGTAGCCACCTCGGAAAACACCCCGGTTACTTTTACTACGATTGATGAAGCGGATATCGATGATACCCATCGCCATCGGGATGTCCCCCAGTTGTTGGCGGATATACCGGGATTATACATAATGAGTGATGGCGGTCTGGGATTGGGTGATTCGCGGATGGTGATTCGCGGATTCGACGAAAAACGGCTCCAGATTCTGGTCAACAATATTCCCATCAACCATCCTGAAACGAAGGAAGTAGACTGGGCCCAGTGGGGCATGCTTTCCGGGGTCTTGCAGGCCGTTCAGGTCCAGCGTGGTGTTGGTACTTCCCTGTATGGTTCGGGCGCTCTGGGTGGGATGGTAAATATTATTACCAGGGATTCCCCCGTGGAAAGCAGCCTGGCGGGGAAGGTTGGTATCGGGCAATACGGTCAACGGCGGCTGGGAATGGAATATCACTCCGGTATCAAGGTTTCCGGACTGGCTTTGACTGCCAATATAAATTATATCAGTGGTAACGGCTGGCGCGATAATACTGCTTATCGAGGCTTGCATTACTATCTGTCAACCCGCATTCTGCCGTCTCCCGAGCATACCATAAAAATCATCCTCCATGGAGCACCGATGCTGCGGGCCCTGGGTCGTTCCACCTCCAATGTGGCTGCCTATGGAGAAGCGGATCAATTCAATTCCAGCAGCTCGATCGATGGCGGTAGCGGACAGTTAAATGGCTGGTACCAGTACGCCTATGGGTTCGGCCGCACTTATAACAGCAACATCAATGTCCTTGAATCGGACCTGTCCTCTGCTCAGCGCAGCCGGGCGGTTGGGCTGACGGATATTATTTTTATGAACGCTTGCCTGGACCGGGCACCGGAAGACCAGTCCGGCGGCTGGCTGATTTCCGGGGAACGGGCCAGCCTGAATAACCATTACTCCCACCGGCCTCAATTGGAGCTTCACCATGGCTGGCGGATAAATCCGGAGACAAAATTAACCAGCAGTGCTTTTGCAACACTGGGAACGGACTGGCAGGATTATGTATACCCGGACTGGTACATTCCCCGGGACAGTCTGGGAAATATGAGTCTGGCTACAATCGAGCAGGCTGCTTTCTGGGGCGGGGACCAGGTTTTTGAGTATCGCGATGTACATCGCTTTACCCAGGCAGGATTGTTGTCAGCGTATGAAAAATCACTGGGCCGGCACCGTATCTCTGCCGGTTTTGAATCCCGAATATGGCGTGCCAGGCATGGCGGGATGGTATTTGATACTTTTGGCAAGGAAACTGTTCCCGTTCCAGTAGCCAGTATTGTACATACCATGGAAGCCGGTGATCTGTTTTATGATTTTACTACCAGCAAGCCCCAGGTCACCATTTTTGGACATGGTATGTGGCAGGTTGGTGCTTTTTCGATAATGACAAACCTGCAGTATACGGCAATGCGATTTCGGGTAGAGGAAAATGTACCCAGCAATAAAAATTATCCCAATCAAATTGACCAACTGGCGGCTGGAACACATGGTGGTGTTACCTGGTCGATGAATGGAACAATTGACCATGACAATGATTCCACTACGGCGGAGGTTCTGGCTGAATATACCCTCTGGGATTACACCCGCTCATTCAGCTATTTAACACCTCGTTTCGGTTTGAATTATAATTGGGAAGATGTTGATATCTATATCAATCAGAGTTGGGGGGTCAAAGAACCGGAGATCAAACATTTCTTTGGTTTTGGCTCTCCCAGGGAAGATATCGAACTGGAACGGACTGTCGATACGGAGCTTGGATTGCGCTGGAATACCGGGAAGCTTGGTCTGGAACTGGCAGCTTACCGGATTACGTTCGGTGGCAAACTGATGGAACTGACCATCCCGGAGAAAGCCAACCAGCCCGGTTATGATTATGCCGGCCATACCTATGTTGCCGTTGGTGATGCCCGCTATCAGGGTTTGGAGGGAACCTTGAATTGGAGTTTCCTCCCGGACTGGAATTTATCACTATCTGGTACTTTCACCGACAATACCTGGGGCGAGCCGGATTATTCCGAAGGGGCCCAGAAACTGTATGGTAATGTGGCACTTCCGGGGATTGATTTCAATGATACCGACAATGATGGTATCTGGGATGAAGGCAGCACCGAACTGGCGCTTCATTCTGATTTTGTAGAAAAATACGGCCGGCGCCAGGATGTGGGGATGCCGGGTTTAATTATTAACAGTCGACTGAATTATCAATTGCCGGCCGGTGCAGTAGCCATTGGCCTGCGCCATTTCCGTGATATTTATGTGATGGAAGACAACAGCGAAATTTTGATTGGTCCAGGCGAAGATAATTTCTTCGGCACCGCTGATGACGAATTCTCGGCGACACTACCACCGGTCTGGCTGGTTGATTTTAATCTGAAACAGACCTTTTCCCGGGACCGGCGCAGCCTGACAGTAACTCTACAGGTCAACAATTTATTCGATGTTGACTGGTGGCAGCGCGGTGATGACAACGGTGTTCTGCCGGGGTCGCCAAGGACGACAATGTTAGCGGTATCTTATCAGTACTGATCATTGTTGATGCTTGCTATTCCTGTTTGAAATACCATCTGATAGTTAAACAAGCAGATGTTGATATAACACTCTGATAGTTAATAAAGTCATTAGTTTCTTTATATCGGTACAATATGTACTCTAACTGTGTTTCTCCACCTAAACTAAAATGTTGATTAAAAAAATACTCACCGCCAGAAATTAGCCCTATTATATAAAAGCGATCTGCATTGATAATTTTACTACTTGACCCAACTTCTGCTTCCTTCCAATTGTCCTCTAAGTAATTAATTCCTATCTTAAACGCTGGATATAATTTTATCGATTTTAAGTTTTGAGGAAATTTAAAATAAAGATTTGCCATAAGAGCTGTGATGGTTGATTTCTCTGTGAAATCATCAGATTTATTATAATAACTTGAATAGAATTGTATTATTCCAAGTTCGGGTTCAAGTGAGAAATTGCTGTTAATATTAATAGGAATACGAATTAATGGCATATTATACGAATGATAGTCCTGTATAATTTGCCCTCTATAATATTTCATAATAGTAAGTTTAGCTGGTGAACTAGCAGGTAGAGAAACACCCAACCCCCATTTCTGTGCATATAGCCCTGATAGAGACAAAATTATTATAGTGAATACATGTATTACTTTTTTCACGATATAACCCCTCGATTTAGTTCATAAGCTATACAATAAGTTATTACAAATGTTTATGTCTAAACAAGTTTATTGGTACGTGTAGATATGATCTGCCAGTTGGCGGATGGTAGCTGTCATACCGGTGCATATTTCAGGCTTGGATAAAGAAAGTATCAACTAATCTGGTAACGGCATGGCACTGATAATGGTGTTCTGCCGGGGGCACCAAGGATATATATGATTAGTTTTAGTTTACATTGATTTATTTTCCGTCTTTGTCCGGTTCTATTATATCGGTGACTTTTGATGATTTACCCAGCAGATAACCGGCGATCGTACCCAATAATCCAATAACAGCCGAAATCTGGTTTTGATCCTGTGATCCGATTACGAGTACCAATGCCGAAATGATAATTAACGTTATTCCCACCAGACGTATTACCGAATAGGGCGCCCAGCGCGCGCTCATCATTTTAATCAGGAGTAGTTCACCGATTATTATGGCTGCCCCAAATCCAAAGACAATTAACAACAGCTTATAATCAATATAATTGCTCTCTGGCGTTTCTCCGTTCTGGGCAACCATTACTGAACTGGTTAAGATCAGAATTGAAAGTAATAATAGAATATATCTGTTCATGTTATCCTCCTCAATAATACATAATTAATCAATCGCCCAATCGATTGATTATCGGGATTTTACATATCAGCTGACAGTCATACAATAAATATATTGAAGATGCCATCCGCCAACCGGCGGATGGCATCTCATCAGGGTCACTAAATTGCTGGCAGACCGGCCAGCTTGTCCAGGCTGGGCTGGAAATCGGCTTTCTCCAGTTTGTGGTCATGGAGATTACCGGCCAGGTAATTGGTGTAGGCGCTCATGTCGAAATGGCCGTGGCCTGACAGGCAGAACAGGATCGTTTTTTCCTTGCCCTCATCCTTGGCCTGCAAAGCCTGCTGAACAGCGCCGTGAATGGCATGGCTGGATTCAGGCGCTGGAATGATACCTTCACTGCGTGCGAATTTAACCGCTGAATCGAAGACGCCCAGCTGCTGGTAAGCCTCAGCCTTGATCAGGCCATCCTTGACCAGCTGGCACATCATGGGGGCACCACCGTGGTAACGCAAGCCCCCGGCGTGGATAGCGGCAGGTACGAAATCGTGGCCCAGGGTATACATCGGACTGAGGGGCGTCAACTGGGCTGTGTCGCCAAAGTCGTAACGGAATTCACCTTTGGTCAAAGTGGGGCAGGAGGTCGGTTCAGTGGCCAGAAATTCGATTTCCCTGCCGTTGATTTTATCCCGCAGGAAAGGGAATGCCAGTCCGGCGAAGTTGGAACCCCCACCGACACAACCGACAACTACGTCGGGATAATCACCGGCGATTTCCATCTGTTTGATCGCTTCCTGACCGATCACGGTCTGGTGCAGCAGCACATGGTTCAGCACCGATCCCAGTGAATATTTTGTGTCTTCCCGGCCGGCGGCGTCTTCCACCGCTTCGGAGATTGCGATTCCCAGGCTGCCGGGGGTGTCAGGCATCTTTTCCAGGATAGCCTGTCCCGAGTTGGTTTCCGCACTGGGACTGGCAACGATCTCGGCTCCGAATGTTTCCATCATGGCTTTCCGGTAAGGTTTCTGGTCAAAACTGATCCTGACCATGTAAACCTTGGTTTCCAGACCGAAAATATTGTTGGCGAATGCCAGTGAACAACCCCACTGCCCGGCACCGGTTTCGGTGGTCAGGCGTTTGATACCTTCCTGCTGGTTATAATAGGACTGAGCCACAGCCGTGTTAGGTTTATGGCTGCCGGTGGGGCTGACACCCTCGTACTTGTAGTATATTTTCGCTGGTGTCCCCAGGGCTTTCTCCAATCGCCGGGCCCGGATCAGCGGTGAAGGCCGCCACAGGGCCAGGGCTTCCATCACTGGTTCGGGGATCGGGATTTCCCGCTCCGGACTCATTTCCTGCTGGATTAAGGCCATCGGGAAGAGTGGTGCCAGATCCTCCGGGCCCAGGGGCTGTTGAGTACCGGGATGCAGGTATGGTGGCGGGAGATTGGGCATATCAGCGGCAATATTGTACCAGGTTTTAGGCATTTCCTGTTCGCTGAGGAATATTTTGGTGTCTTTCATTATTCATTTTCCTTTAATCAGTATAGAACCGACGGATGTACACCGGTGGTTCGGAATTAATATTTGCTAAGGGGATATTATAGCGCCGATTGGCGCAATGAGGTTCAGTTGGCCCGGCCGGGCCACCAGGTCCAGATGCTGATGCAGGTTGTTTTATTGGTGTATTCTACCATAGAACGGACGAAAGTTTATAACCTCATTCAGGGCTCATGCAATAGATTATTGAGTTAATAATATGGTATAAATCAGAAATGTATTTTATAGGGGGGCAAAAATCAATTTGCCCCCATCTGCTGTGTTCAACTAAAAAGAAAAATTCAAGCCCAAATATAGTCGTCGTGGTAATTGAGGACCGTATAAATAAGCAGGATCGCGCTCACTGCCGGACTGTAGATCATCTTGATAGGCATTTAGAATATTTTTCATGCCTAATGATAATTCAGTAACAAAATTTCCTCCCGTTGGTAATGTATAAGTCAATCCACCGTCGATTTCATAAAAAGTTTGGGAGGTTTCAACAATTTCGCTGGAAGTTTCATTGGGGACAAACATGGTGCCGGTGTATTTGGCTGAGCCAAAGAAATTCAGCTTATTGTTGTAGGTATAGCTGCTACGGAAATAACCATAGAGATCGGGAGTGCGTAAAACTTTATCGCTGAAAACGCCGTCAAATATTTCCTCCGGTTCTTCGTAATTACCGGTTTTATAGGTGAAACCGGCACGAAATTCCAATTCATTTATAGGTCGTAAACCAAGGTCGATCTCGAAACCACCAATTTGTGCACCGGAACTGTTAATACGTTCCCATAAAATCAGTTCGGAATCGGTTGAATTGTTCTCCACTGTAGCGAAGGCATTTTCGAGATGGGAATAAAAACCGGTAATTCCGATAAGTGTGGCGTATTTGCCCATATAGCCCTGATACTCCAGTCCGGCGGTAAAGGTTTGACTGGTTTCAGGTTTCAGGTTATCGGCATTTCGAACGACACGCTGGTCACCGCCCAGGGATTCGATGTGCAAATCTTCGTCGAATGTTTCAGGAGCTTTAAATCCGGTAGTAAAGGCCGCTCTGAAATATAGATCGTGAAATAATTCATATTTAATGTTGAAGCGTGGACTAACAATAGCCTTATCAAGTTCGGAATGGTTATCGATACGAGCGCCCGCTACCAATCCTATACGATTTTGATACAAGCTCAGGTCATCTTGAATATATAGTCCGGTGTTGGTGTAGGTGCTATTAATGTAGTAATCCGGATCGTTTACCGAATTATCTTCCAGGTGATCACTGGAGTATTGCATGCCGGCCGTGATATTGTTTCTTCCAAGTGTATAAGTGAGTTGCAGGCCGGCGATATGTGTTTCATTATCGGTGGTGCCATAATAATTGAGGGCTTCCAACGAGTCTGCAGCTGTATTACCACCCAATCCACCGTAATAGGATTCGCGGTCTAAAAGGCTGAACGAATAGAATGATTGATACACAAGTTTATTATTAATGCGGTGGTTCCAGCGAAGTTTACCACCCCAGCGCTCATGTTCTAATGCTTCAGCGATATCAGCTTCGTGTGGTGTCACATTGAAGTCATTACCACCACGGCGATCTTCACTTATGCGATGGAATGAAGCTTGTAATTCACCGGTTGCTAAAGGGCGATAATACCAATTGGCGCCCAGTGATTTATGATCAAGTTCACCCAGTTCACTATAACCGTCATTGTTATGATCATAATAATGACGTGTTCGAGATGCACCAAAAACATAGGCCCCTGTCTTACCATTATCGGAAATAATTTCTGCCATCACACTGAGTCTTTGGTCTAGCGATCCATCCAAAGACTGGGTGTCATAGTTGAAGCTGCTGCGATTGATTAAAGGATGGCGAGTACGCAGGTTAATTGTGCCGGCCATAGCACCACCCCCGTACAAAGCTGACCCGCCACCTTTTACAATCTCGATTTGCTCGATCATTTCATCGGGGAATTGCTCAAGAGCATAAACGCCAGCCAGGCTGCTTACCACTGGATTACCATCGATTAGAATCTGTGAATACTTACCATCGAATCCTAAAATACGAACTTGTGTAAAATTGCAGTTCTGGCAATTGTTTTCGACGCGAACACCGGTTTGCAGGGATAATGCTTCGGCCAGGTTGCACGATTGGGTGCGTTCAATGAGCTGACGATGAACAACTTCGGTCTTGACTGGAGCGTCTTTATAAAGATACTCGGTAGCCGTACCGGTAACAACTATTGTGCTGCTTTCAAGAATATCGGTCTGTAATCTGAAATCGGCGGTTATTGTTTGGTCTTTGCGAATAATTATACTACGTTGCCGGGATTGATAACCGATGTAAGTAACAACCAATTCCGTAGGGCCAGTAGGAACATTCGTGATGATAAACTGACCGCTATTATCAGTAGTTGTTCCCAACGTTGAGTTTAAGATAAATACGTTAGCACCAATTAATGGCTGATTATCCTTGTTCTGGATTGTCCCGGTAATTGTTCCAGTTGATAATAAATTGGGTATATCGGGTTGTTTATTTGCCATGGCACTCTGAAATAATAGCAACAGTAACATGGGTAAAAATTTCAAGTATTTCATATGTAAAGCACTCCAGCTGGCGACTTGCTGTAACAATAACAACAAGTCGTATAATTGTAATCTGTATTGTATTTAAAACCTGATTACTCAGGCACTAAGTGTTAATCAGATTATTGGAGGAGCACGCTCACGTATTGAATTGTCTAAATAATAACTATATAGATTATTTTCTGTGCAGAGGGGTAGTAAATCAATATATTTTAAAATAGATATATAATTGTTACTGATTGTGATATCGTTATCTATGGTCGAGAGACTGGCTAAAAGTAGAATCTCCTGGTCATTGTGGTGATGGTTGCCGGATGGGTTTTTTTGTGAGTTGGAATTATTGCCGGATTTTGAGAAATGGCTATGTATAACTATTTGACCATCAGCGATAATATGATAATGCAGATTAGCATTGGTTATCAGGGTGATAAAAAGAATAATGAAGGTTGAAAAAATAACCATTCCAGTTGAAAACGGGGTGCGCTGGTTTTGCTTTATCATACTTATTGAGAATTTTTCTCAATAGTAAATTAACTACTAA
Organism: uncultured bacterium; assembly: GCA_964410945.1. Lineage (GTDB taxonomy): Bacteria > Fidelibacterota > Marinisomatia > Marinisomatales > TCS56 > CAYPJE01. The sequence continues at coordinate 31,919 of CAYPJE010000026.1, read as the reverse complement.
TAGTAAGCTGAACAAGAAAATAGTATATGACGATTCGAAAGTCTTGATATAGCATCTATTGATTGGTTTGATTGAATGGCTTATATAAATTCGAACGAACGTTCGATGCATTTAACGTGAGAATAGCTATGCTTAGAAAAATTATCATACCAGTCATGTTGTCCTGCGGGCTGTGGTCCCAGGGGCTGTTTGACTCAGCAGTCAGTACACCGGCAACAGAGCAATCTCCAGGCGGATTGGGTATTACCGGTTTTGTCCGTAGTACTGCCTACGTCAACCAAACTCCTGCAGATGAATATCAGCTCCAGAGCGGTTACGGTGAAGTCTGTTTGAAATTTCAGGCGACGCCAAACGAGTTGGCCGATATATTCACTGAGCTGCGCTTTCGCAGCGGCCACGAGTTCGGCGAGGATATGGCTGAATATGATATAGTTGAAGCTTATGTAAACGCCTATCTCTGGAAATTTGACCTTCGTTTTGGAAAACAGATAGTGGCCTGGGGGCGGGCGGACGGAATCAATCCAACCAATAATATTACCCCACAGAATACCACCGTCAGATCACCGGACCCCGATGATATGCTGAGCGCCAATTATCTGGTGCGGGCTTATTTAAATCTGCGGCCGGAAATCAGACTGGAGGGAATCTGGGTACCTCAATATTCACCTACCGTCCTGGCTTTTGAAATGGCTGATCTTCCCAGTTACGTAACAATTGGCGACGGTGAATATCCCGATTCGCGTTTGGAGAACAGTCTCTTGGCCGGAAGATTAAACTTGGAATTGCCTGCCTTTGACGGTTCGATCTCATATGTGAGTGGTTATAATCCAATGCCGGGTATTAAGCTGGAAGCAGTGGTTATCAACACTGGAGCGACAACATTAATTCCAGCAGCCTACCGCCAGCAGGTATTTGGTATCGATTTCTCCACCGGATTGGGCGACTGGGGTTTACGTGGTGAAGCAGCTTGGCGTGTCCCCGAGAAAAAACATGATGGTCTTCTTAATTATTATATTCCCTACTCTGATCTGCATTTTGTAATTGGCGCCGATCGAATCTGGAATGATCTCAATCTGATTGTCCAGTACATCGGTCGCTACACACCGGATTTTGATGAGCTGGTAATACCAACCGACCCAATGCAGCAGTTATACCCGCAACTGGAGAACTATAACCGGTTGTTTAATAATCAGACGCACAAGTATCGCCAGGCAATAAGTATCCGGCCGGCTCTGTCGTTGATGTACGAAGCGCTGAGCTTGGAATTATATGCCATGTATGATATCACCACGGCGGAAGTGATGGCTATCCCGCAGGTTGTCTATCAACCTGCTGATGGGTTGGAAATGACTCTGGGAGGTAATTATTACAATGGTGATGATGATACGCTGTATGATTTGATTGAAACCAGTTATAATTCCATTTTCTGTGAATTGAGAGTAACCTTTTAACGCGGTGGTGACAGTGAAAGAAAATCAACACAGGATAAAGCAACGAATATTTGATACAGCTGTCCGTTTATTTGCCCGGAAATCATATGGCCTGGTGGGCGTCCGGGAGATTGCGGCGGAGGCGGGGGTGAGTCTGTCAATGATATCATACCATTTCAACGGAAAGGCCGGGATACTTCAGGAGATTTTGAGGGAACATTTCCAGCACTATAAAAACATGATGGAACAGGTGATTTCAGATAACGGCAGTTTCGAAGACAACCTTGAACGGTTCATCCGGGCCAACGTGCAGTTTATTCGACAGAACCATGACTTGTCGCTGGTCTGGAATTCAGAGATGAATAATGATATTCCGGAAGTGAACGAGGTGAAAAAACAGAACCAGTTGGAAATCGGTGCAGTGGCTAATAAACTGCTGCATCCCCTGGGCCTGGACTTTGAGAAAAATATTGATATAATCCAGATTGTTGGTCCGGTGGTAATACAGATGATTTATTCACATTTTATTTTCTGCAATTTCCTCGAATTTTCCGAGCAGCCTGAATTTGACGATGCCTATTATGAGCGCTATTCAGATGTACTGGTTGAAATGATTCTGAATGGGGTTAATGGTTTAATCGCCCAGCAACATACTTTAATCCAAGAAGGTTAATTGGAATGACAGACTCAATAATCAGGTACCGCTGGCCGATCATTATAGTATCAGTTTTGATTACACTATTCTTTGGTGCGCAATTACCCAGAGCAACTTTTAACATGGATTTCGCCACCTATATCCCGGAAGATATACCGGCACGGATAAATACAGAAGAAATTGATGATATTTTCGGCGGGTCGGAAGTATTGATGATTATGCTGGAAACCGAGGATGTTCTGAATGAAGCCACCCTGAAAAGGGTACGGTCGATTTCCCGCCAGGCTAACCGGACCAAAGGTATCGATCAGGTTATGTCCCTGTTCGACACCAAGGAAATCCGTGGCGAGGATGGCATGATGATCGTTGATCCGGCGATAAAACGCATACCACGAACCCCCGAGCAACGGGAAATTGTGCGCGCTGCTTTAAAGGATAATGACCTGGCCTATGAGATCGTTGTATCGACTGACTTCAAATTGACGGCAGTAATGTTGATTCTCAGCAATGGTGTCAACGATCGGGAAATTATGGCCGCTGTACAGGGTATTGTTGATGATAATCCTGGTAATGAAAAAGTATTGATTGGCGGGATGCCCGAGACACGCACTACCATGCAACGAGATTTTACCCGCGATGCAATTATGCTACTGCCGATCTCACTGATTGTAATACTGATCATTCTGTATATCACATTCCGGCAACTCCGTGGGGTTCTGCTGCCGTTTACGGTAGTAGTAATGTCAGTGTTGTTTGGCGTTGGTCTGCAAATAATGCTGGGGTGGGATCTGACCATTATCTCCATTTTGTTACCGGTGATGCTGATTGCAATTGCTAATAACTACGGTATCCACCTGGTGGCCAAATATCAGGAATTGAACACCAAAGGCGGGTTTGAATCACGAAATGATCTGATCAGGGCGATATTGGACAGTTTGAATATCCCTATCCTCCTGACTGGTTTAACCACCATCGCCGGTATCCTGGGGCTGTTGTCCCATACCATGATCCCGGCCAAACATCTGGGTGTTATGGCAGCGGCGGGGATTGCCTACGCCCTGGTCCTAAGTTTGTTTTTCCTGCCGGCGGTGATGTCATTGCTTCCACGCCCCAATCCTGAAATTGCCGCCCGACGCCGGGAAAAAAACCTGATCGAGAAAACTCTTCCGATAATCGGTGCTTTTGTAGTACGGCATACCCGGATGGTTATAGTAATAATCATAATGATTTCTGCCTTGGTTACCGTTGGGTTGAAAGATTTTCAGGTTGATTCCAATGTTATCAATTTTTTCCCTCCAAGTCATGCCACCTGGCAGACGGCTGACATAATTAATAATAATTTCGGTGGATCGGAAAATATCAGTATTCTGGTGACCGGGGATATAAAGGATCCGGAAATACTGAAGCGCATGGATTATTACGGCAGCGAATTGAAGAAACTACCCGATGTAGGCAATGTGTCCTCCCTGGCGACAGTTGTCAAAGCCATGAGCCGGGCCTTGAATGATCCCGATGAACTTGGATATGATGCCATCCCTTCCACCAGGTTGGCCGTGGCCCAGTATCTTGAATTATATAATATGAGCGGTGATCCGGAGGACTTTGAGAAACTGGTGGATTTCAATTATGAAAATGCCCGCATTACGGTCACCATCAACAATCCCGATGCTTCAGCGATTCAAAATGTGGTCGATAAATTCAATGAATTGGCTGCCGGGGATAAGTCGATCCGGAAAATCGGTGGGACCAGCATGGTCACCACTGAGTTGTCTAATCTTGTTGTGAGAGGTCAGGTGATTTCATTGTCGGTGGCTATCATTGTCATCGGTATCCTGCTGGCATTGATGTTCCGCAGTTTTGCGGCTGGCCTGATCGGTATAATTCCCCTGGCAATGTCGATCAATCTCCTGTTCGGGTTGATGGGTTTCCTGGGAATCCGACTCGACATTGCTACGGCCCTCCTCTCGTCAATTATGATCGGAGTGGGAGTCGATTATACGATTCATTTTCTCTGGCGCTATCAACTGGAATTAAAGAATGGACAGGAGTACCGCCAGGCCGTAATTGATACGCTGACAACCACCGGCCGGGGGATCACTTTCAATGCCGTATCAGTGATGCTTGGTTTAGCAGTTGTACTACTGTCTACTTTTCCTCCCTTGCAGTTCTTCGGTTTTCTTGTGCTGGTATCAATTGCGGGTTGTTTGGTTGGGGCGCTGGTGGTCGTTCCGGCTATCTGCCTGCTATGGAAACCACAATTTCTTGAAGTGAAATAATTACTAACCAGGAGTAAATAATGAGAATTATAAAGGTTATTACTATTACTCTCATCCTATTAAGTATGACAGCGGCTCAAACGGAAATGACTGGGGAAGAAATCATTAAACTGGCCCATGATGCCCAGACAATGAGTGGTACCGAATATATCGGCACTCTGGCAATCTATGATAAAAAGGGTAACCATCGAACCAGGAAAATTGCGGCTGCATCCAGGGATTATCCTGATGTGAATGTTTCCAAGCGAATCATTCGCTTTCTGGAACCGGCTGATGTAAAAGGTACCGGTATGCTGATATTTGATCATGATGATAAAGATGACGATATGTGGATATTCATGCCTTCATTGCGGAAAACCCGGCGGATCGTCAGTTCGGATAAGGGCGGCAGTTTTATGGGATCGGAGTTTTCCAATGCCGATCTGGCGGCTGAGACGATGACTGATTTTAACTACAAGCTGATTGGCGAGGAAGATTACTCCGGCGAATTGTGCTGGGTGGTGGAAGTGAAACCGTTGGATGAGGATATCGCTGAGGATTATGGCTTTTACCGTAAACAGGTATGGATTGGTCAGGCTGACCATATTAATCGCCGGGTATTGTTTCATGATTATGATGACGAGCTGGTCAAGGAGCAGATTAACAGCGATATTCGTTTGATTGATGCGGAGAATAAGAAATTTCAGGCCTGCGAAATGCAAATGGTGAATTTCCAGAATGGGCGTAAATCAACTATGACAATGAGCGATGTGGTATTTAATCCCAATGTAAAGGATGAATATTTTACCATTAGGTATCTGGAAAAACCCTGAATTTGGGACATTACTTCCAGTATTGCTTATCCCCCTCGATTGAGCCTATTTTCTTGACCAGTATTTCTGGTATATTTTGCGTCGTACCCGGCCGGTCCTGGCCGATCAGCAGCAGAGACGTTTTTACGTGAGTTGCTATTTGCCGGCCGGGTGAAGGCGCTTTTTTATAGAATCCAAGCAGGTTGAATAGAAGGTACTGTATAATTTCTTTGCATATATATCGAAGCTCTATATATATTCACTCTACATATTGTCATGACCGAAACCAAAATTCAGATACCGCAACTGGCCCGTTACTGCAACGAGGCATTGATTCTATCGGCGATTGGCCGCGGTGCCAGTCACGGCTACCAACTGGCCCTGCAGATTGAAAAACTGAGTACGGGCTTCTTCAAATTCAATCACGGGACCCTTTACCCGATTCTGCACAAGCTTGAACAGGATGAACTAATTTCCGGCGATTGGCAGCAGGAGGGACCGAAACGCAAGCGCAAATACTATCAGTTGACCGATAAAGGATGCCAATACCTCAATAACCTGTTAGCGGAATGGCAACAGTTTTATGAGCATTTTACTTCCATTACTGAAGATTGGGACAAATGAATCATTTTCACGATCTGTTAATTCAAATCAGCCAGCAGCTGGAATTTCCCCAACCAACCAAATCACGGGTTTTACTGGAGATATCAGGTGACTTGCAGGATTTGTTTGAATATTACCGGGAAGAAGGCAATAATGAAGACCGGGCCCGCGAGCTGGCAATCGAAAAGCTGGGTCTGGCCGAACCACAGATTGCTGATTTGAATAATATTCATCAATCCGGCTTGAATCGCTGGCTGGATAGATTCTCCCGCTTCCGGATCGATATCTGGGAACGGTACATCCTGGGCGCCATGCTGGTACTGATTGCCCTTCTTACAGCCCGGCAATTGACCACCGCTGAATTATTTGAACACGCCAATGGATTCATTTGGGTAGTTCTAATTTCGGTATTGATTGGACTGATGATAATTCTTCAGCGGATCTATTTTCTGTGGATAAAAAGGGATCATCGGCCACGGTCTCTGCGCAAAGGTTTGGGAAGCCTGATGGGGATGGCAATTGCCAGTACGGCGTTCGGTGTTTTAGGAACCGCCTTTGATTTTTTCATTACGGCCGATCGAATTGTATCTGATCTTGATGCTTTCTGGTATCATTTCTGGCATAGCTGGTTGCGGGTATCCGCCTTGGGTGTGTTCAGTCTGATGGCGACAATTATTCTGGCGTTGTCCTGGTTTTTCCTGTTGACGAAAGTAGTAAAAATCGAACAGGCGGAAGTGGCATTTTTACTGGAAGAAAACTAATAGATTTCTTTTGATGGTGGACAGACCAAACTAAAGAAAAACAGGAGTATGATATGATTGAATTCTTTTTATCTGGTGGACCGCTGATGTGGTATTTACTGGCAGCGGCAACCATCATTGCAGTACAGACGGTTCGCAGCTGCCTGGCACTATGGGGTAGCGCCGATATAAATACAGGTCGAGTGGAGCAACACCTCCAGGGGATATTGTTCTGGGCGGTATTCAGTGGCGTATTCGGTGTTTTTGGGCAATTTATGGGTATTTATAAAGCTCTTAAAGCCATTATAGCTGCCGCAGATGTTTCACCGCCAATTGTGCTGATGGGAATGAAACTGTCTTTCCATACAACCTTATTTGGCCTGGAGATATTCATTATTTCCTCGGTGGTCTGGTACATCCTACGGTGGCAGCTAAATAGCCGAGTGAAAACAGGATAAAGATCTGTCCCCATGAAAGGAAGGCCCCGCCTCTGTCTTATCTGGAGGTGGGGCCCGCGTTATATGGTCACTGACCAATTGAATATTACATTCATTTTATGTGTAGGGACAGCACAATGTGCTGTCCGTGAAAGGCGGACAAATCATTGATTTGTCCCTACAGATAATTGTAAGTATTTGTTAATCGACCCCGACGATTACAAATTCTCAATAATCGCCGTGGCATATTCCGATGTCTTCAGGGGTTCGGTATCACCCATCAAACGGGCGAGATCATAAGTAACCTTCTTCTGCTTAATCGTTTCACCCACCGTCGCCACGATGGCATCGGCTGCTTCCTGCCAGCCCAGGTGCTCCAGCATCATCACACCCGACAACAAAACTGAACTGGGGTTTACTTTATCAAGATTGGCATATTTTGGTGCCGTACCATGGGTAGCTTCAAAAAGGGCCACCTTATCACCAATATTAGCACCGGGGGCCAATCCCAGGCCGCCAACCTGCGCGGCACAGGCATCGGACAGATAATCACCATTCAGATTGGGGGTGGCAATCACGTCGTATTCATCGGTACGGGTCAGAATCTGCTGCAGCATCGAATCGGCAATCCGATCCTTGATTACAATCTTTCCCGCTGGAGGTTTGCCGTCATATTTATCCCACAATTCATCTTCTGTGATCGTCTGATCCGGGAATTCATCCCGGGCTACCGCATAGCCCCAGTCCCGGAAAGCACCCTCGGTGAATTTCATGATATTACCTTTATGCACCAGGGTAACCGATTCCCGTTTATGCTTGATGGCATACTGAATCGCCATCCGTACCAGCCGTTTGGTCCCGGTAACGCTGATCGGTTTGATTCCGATTCCAGAATCGGACCGGATGCTGGAACCGAATATGTTGTTCAAAAATTCTATTACCTTACCGGCTTCGGTAGTTCCTTCGCGCCATTCAATACCGGCGTAGACATCCTCGGTGTTTTCGCGAAAGATAACCACATCCATTTTTTCCGGTCTCCTGACCGGGCTGGGAACGCCTTCGAAATAGTTGACCGGTCGCACACAGGCATACAGATCCATCAATTGGCGCAGGGAGACATTCAGGCTGCGAAATCCACCGCCCACTGGAGTAGTAAGCGGACCCTTCAGGGCCACATGGTAATACTCGATCGCTTTCACTGTTTCGTCCGGTAGAAAATTGCCGTTATAGCGCTCATTGGCGGCCTCGCCGGCATAGATATCCATCCAGGCGATTTCCTTTTTACCAGCATAAGTTTTCTCAACAGCTGCATCCAGAATCCGGCGGGTTGCCTTCATGATATCGGGGCCGATACCGTCCCCTTCGATGACCGGGATGATAGGCTGGTCCGGGATGACCAAAGCATCATTTTCCCAGGTGATTCGTTGACCGCTATCAGGGACATTAATTTTTTCAAATTGCATAATTTCAATCTTTCTGTGTCAATTGATTCCGGCTATGTAGTTCAAGGCACTGCCGGCGTTGAACCACTCGATCTGCCGCTGGTTATAAGTGTGGTTGGCTATTATTTCGTCATGGGTACCATCCTGATGTCTGGCAACCAGAGTCAATGGTTTACCGGGAGTAAATTCAGTTAAACCGAGAATATCAATCTTATCCTCCGGCTGGATTCTATCATAATCAGCAGGATCGGTGAAAGTCAGTGCCAGCATGCCTTGTTTTTTCAGGTTGGTTTCGTGTATCCGGGCGAAACTCTTTACAATTATTGCCCGTCCGCCCAGGTGGCGGGGTTCCATGGCAGCATGTTCACGGCTGGAGCCTTCACCGTAGTTCTCTTCACCAATCACAATCCAGTCGATACCACGCTGTTTATAATCACGTGCTGTTTTCGAAATCCCATCGTATTTACCGCTGAATTGATTGGTTGTTTTCCCGGGATCACCGGTCATGCTGTTAACAGCGCCCAGGAACATGTTGTCAGAAATATTATCCAGGTGTCCCCGGTAGCGCAGCCAGGGACCAGCCATTGAAATATGATCGGTGGTGCATTTACCCTGTACTTTCACCAGAACCGGCAAGTCAGACAAATCATTGCCATCCCAGGGATCAAAAGGAGACAGGGCTTGCAGGCGTTCACTATCAGGATCGATAACAACTTCAGTTTTGATGCTTCCGTTCGGTTTTATCAGGCCATCCTGCCCGGGGACAAATCCCTGGGACGGCAGCTCATTGCCTTGGGGAGATCGCAAGTACACTTCTTCACCATCTTTGTTCACCAGTCCATCGGTGGCCGGGTTGAATGATAGCTTGCCGGCAATCGCCAGGGCCGTCACCGTTTCCGGACTGGATACAAACGCCAGCGTATTGGGATTACCATCATTCCGCCGGGCAAAGTTGCGGTTGTAGGAAGTGACAATAGTGTTGCGTTCCTCTTTTTCGGAACCGGTGCGGTTCCACATACCGATACAGGGACCGCAGGCATTGGCTAGTACGGTACCGCCGAATTCAGTCAGGATGGCGGTGTGGCCGTATTTTTCCATTGTGGCGCGAATCTGTTCCGATCCTGGTGTGATATAGAATTCTGTCTTGGCCTTTAAGCCCTGATCGAGGGCCTGTTTGACCACACTGACGCAGCGCTCGATATCTTCATAACTTGAGTTGGTGCAACTACCGATCAGGCCGGCGCTGATTTGATCAGGGAAATTTTCGGTTTTTACAGCATCTTTCATCCCTGATACGGGCCAGGCCTTATCCGGTGTAAAGGGGCCGTTCAAATGGGGCTTCAGCTCATCCAGATTGATTTCAATTACCTGGTCAAAATACTGCCCAGGATCAGACAGAACTTCTTCATCAGCGGTCAGAAAAGATGCGGCAGCCGTGGCGGCAGCGGCGATGTCCTTGCGGCCGGTTGCTTCCAGGTAAGCCTGCATTTTTTTATCGTATGGAAATACCGAGGTGGTGGCACCGATTTCAGCCCCCATATTACAGATGGTTCCTTTGCCGGTGGCGGAGATCGATTCGGCACCCTCACCGAAATATTCAACGATATAGCCTGTTCCCCCTTTAACTGAAACCAGGCCGGCCAGCTTCAAGATTACATCTTTGGGGGAAGCCCATCCGGTTAGTTTTCCGGTCAGTTTTACACCTAAAATTTTAGGCCACAACAGTTCCCATGGCATACCTGCCATAACATCCACCGCATCGGCGCCTCCAACGCCGATCGCCAGCATTCCCAATCCGCCACTGTTGGGTGTATGTGAGTCGGTTCCAATAATCAATCCACCAGGGAAAGCGTATTTTTCCAGTACTACCTGATGGATAATACCGGCTCCCGGTTTCCAGAAATCGAGTCCATATTTCTGGGAAACACTTTCCAGGAAACGATAGACTTCATCATTCTTATTCAGGGCCTCCTGCAGGTCTTTATCGGCACCCACCCGGGCCTGGATCAGATGATCGCAATGGACCGATGAAGGTACGGCAACCTGGTTCCGGCCCGCCATCATGAATTGGAGCAGGGCCATCTGGGCGGTGGCATCCTGCATGGCAACCCGGTCAGGCTGGAGTTCGGCATAATCGCTTCCCCGCAGCAGTTCGCTATCAGTCGGTTTGAACAAATGGGTGTACAGGATTTTCTCTGTCAGGGTCAGTGACCGCATGAGTAACTGGCGAACCTGATTTAGACTGGATTTGAATCGGGAATAAAAACCGTTATTCATGATAGTTGTCCACTCTTATAATATTTAATCCCCCGTTTCGGTTCAACTTACGTGACTAACAGACTTGAAGAATTCGGCCATTTCCCTATCGACAGAACTGACATGCTGGGTGAAATGGTCAACCAGCATCTGTTTGATCAGAATCACCAATCTGGTGGTACCACCTTTTTCTTTGTATTCATCGCGCAGGGCACAGCAATGGTCCTCGAATTCCCGGTGTTGTCGGCGATGTTCTTCCAGCTTGGGATATTTATATTTTTCCATATAGTGTTCTTCCAGCGAAAGATGCTTTTTGACATATTCCTCCAGGAAACCGAACAATTCCATGATTTTATGATCGGCCTTCCCGGTGTGATAGGCATCGATCAGGTTTTTCAGTTGTTCAATCATGGCCTTATGGTCATTATCAATTTCAAAGATGCCAACCGATAGATCGTCATCCCATTGGATAACCAGGCTTTCCAGATATTCGGTGGTTACCGATTTCGGGCGTTCCAGTGAAGCCCCAAGCAGCCGGGCCCAGACATACCAGGCCAGTACGCCCTGTGCGCGGGATACTCCGAACAGTACGGTATAGAAATCAAATTCCTCAATCCCGTAATGATAGAGTACGCAGCCGGAATGGGCATCCACGTTAGGCCAGGGATTTTTAGCTTTGCCGTGAATCCGCAGGATATCCGGAACGATCTCATACAGGGTGGAAACGATTTTAAAGAGCTCATCCTCCGGGAAATGGTTCAAGGCGAATTCACGCAAAGCGGTGTAGCGGGGATCGGTTTTGCGCAAGACAGCATGTCCGTAACCCGGTACCACCCGTCCGGCATTCAGGGTTTTCCAGATATATTTTTCAAGTTGTTCCTTATCCAGAATTTTGTCACCCAGATCGGATCGCATTGCTTCGATCCACTGTAAAACCTGCTGATTGGCCATACCGTGCAGGGGACCAGCAAGTCCGTTCAATCCTGATGAAAGAGCATAGAAGGGATCTGACAGTGTCGAACCAACCAGCTGGACAGTATGAGCGGTTACATTTCCGCCTTCGTGATCGGCATGCAGGAATAGAAACAGGCGCATTACTTCGTAAACTTCCTCATCTTCAATTCCCATCATATAGGCCAGGTTGGCGGCCCAGTCCAGATCGGGATTAGGATCTATCCGTTTGCCATCCTTATAGGTCCGCCGGTATATATAGGCAGCGATGGCTGGCAGTTTGGCCAGGATGCTGAGACTGTCCTCAAGGGCCGGCTCCCATAAGTCCTTACGGTCCATTCCGGCGCGATATTGGCGGGAGAACTCCGATGTACCCTGCATTGCCAGCAAGGCCAGGGATAATTGTGTCATTGGTGATAGATCCTTGGGCAGGCTGTCCAGGGTTTCCCAGACATACTCGGGCACTTCCATTCTGGCACGATATTCCTTCTGAATATCAACCACATCAGTTTCTTCAGGCAGGTTACCGGTGAGCAGCAGGGAAAACAAGCCTTCCGGTAAAGGCTGACTCCCACCCTTCACCGATGGCAGTAATTCGATTAGTTCGGGTAAACTATAACCGCGATAACGGATACCTTCATTCGGATCAAGCATTGATGTTTCACAAATCAGGCTTTTTACACCACGTGTGCCGCTATACATTTGGGCTATGGATACATCCGACACCTTAAAATCACCGTAATTTTTTATCAGATTATTGATACGGGTTTTCATCGGATCAACTAATCTAAACACCTTGTCTTTAAATGTAGGCATAATTCCTCCTTGGTTATAAAACTTAGATGGTTATTGGCTATTCCCGTTACGCTTCTATAGCACCCCCACACTATATAATACCAGAATTGGGCATTTTGTCAATATTAATTTACTAATTAATCGAACGCTGGAATAGTTTGTTCCATCATAAAAAAAGGCTGCTTCCCACATTTAAGGGACAGCAGCCTTTGCCTAACTTAAGGAAGATTTATTTTTTTGCCAGTTCCTCGGCCCGTAATTCCTTGCGCAGGATCTTACCTACGGCAGATTTTGGCAATTCATCGCGGAATTCGGCTTCGATGGGCCATTTGTATTTGGCCAGCTTGTCCTGGCAGTACTCCAGCATCTCATCTTCGGTGGCCGAAGCGCCTTCTTTCAATACGATGAAAATCTTGGCTGATTCACCGCGTTTTGGATGGGGAATACCGATGGCACAGGCTTCCTGGACCTTATCGTTCTCATAATAAACTTCATCGATCTCCCGTGGGTAGACATTGAAACCGCCGGAAATGATCATATCCTTTTTCCGGTCCACGATGTAGAAATAGCCCTCTTTATCCATGGTGGCGATGTCACCGGTGAAGAGCCAGCCGTTCCGCAGGGTGGCGGCGGTATCATCGGGACGGTTGTGGTAACCCTGCATGATCTGCGGACCGCGCATGATCAACTCTCCCGATTCACCGATCGGCATGTCATCGGTTCCGTTCTCCAGATCAACGATACGGCATTCGGTGTCGGTAACCGGAATTCCAACACTGCCGACCTTTCGTTCACCTCCGGCATAGGGATTAATATGGGTTACCGGACAGCTCTCGGTCAGACCAAAACCTTCCACGATAACAGCGCCGGTCGTCTTCTCAAATTCCTGAATTATTTCTACCGGAAGCGGGGCACTGCCTGAGAAGCAACCCTTGATACTGGTCATATCGATCTTGGAGGCTTTCGGATCATTGAGAATTCCAATATACATGGTCGGTACCAGCGGAGCGAAACTGGGCTTGAACTTGTCGATTGCTTCGATCAGCGGTTCCGGCTGGGGTTTGGGTATCAGGATATTGGTCCAGCCGTAATAGATGGCAAAATTCATCGAGGTGGTCAGCCCGAAGACATGGAAGAAGGGCAGGGCGCCCAGCATGATTTCCTCACCGGCCTTGAACTGGGGGAACCAGGCTGCGATCTGCTGGACCTGTTTGCTCATATTGCCATGTGATAAAACAACACCCTTTGAGACGCCGGTCGTACCTCCGGTATACTGGTAGTTGATCGGATCATCGAAAGAGATATCGGCAATTTCCTTGCGCGGTTTATACTTATCAATTACCGCTTTCCATTTGAAAACATTTTCCGCCGGTTTGACGTCAGCGGCCAGTTTTTTCTTCTTGGCAACCAGGGGAAACAGCACACTTTTAGGGAACGGCAGGTAGTCACCAATCGAGGTGTAAATGATCTCCTTGATCCCTGTTTGCGGCCGCAGATCGATCATCCGGTTAGCCAGCAGATCCAGGGTGATCAGTACTTTGGATGACGAATCATTGAACTGATGTTTCAGTTCGCGGTCGGAATAAAGAGGGTTGTTCATCACCGTAACCGCACCGATCTTCATTATTGCGTAATAGGCCACTACAGCGGGTATCAGGTTCGGCAGGACCACGGCCACACTGTCACCTTTTTTGATCCCGAAATCAGTCAAGGCGGCGGCCATACGGTCCACCATATCGCCCAATTGGCTGAAATTCATTTTGTAACCCTGGAAGATCAGGGCTGTGCGGTCAGGAAATCTTTCCACTGTACGATTGAAAAACTCCGGCAGGCAGACCTCTTCATAAGTCATCGTTTCCGGAACCCCGGATTCATAATGCTTTAGCCAGGGTTTTAATTCATATTGATTGGCTGAACTCATTGATACCTCCCCAATTTTTAAGATACAACAGTTCCGATTAATTAGTTAAGTCGTTAATTAGTCTACCTATGGCGTTTGATAAATTCAAGTAAAAAGCAGATCCGGGTGGTGAGCTGACTGGTAATGTTTTTTGACAACCAAAAAGGTTGGCGTTTGTCGAATTGTTGTTGCCTCTGTCAACAGGGGATACCTACATTCGGGTCTACCAAGTTATCTATGGTTTTATCCTGAAAATTAAGGTATCAATTTATTCAACTACAAACCGTGAGAGTCATATGTCAGATATTACCCGTCGAGAATTCGTCAAGGTATCTGGTTCCGGATTGGCGTTGGCTTCCCTGTCTGGGCTGGTTCCCGGCGTGATGGGGTGTGCTTCCACCAATGGTACGCAACCGATGGCCTTTCAACGTTTTGGTGTAGATACGGAGACAATCCGAAAAATTCTGGCCGAAGCGCTGATTTATGGCGGTGATTTTGCCGATATATTTTTTGAAAATTCAATTTCCAACTCCATCAGGCTGGAAGACAATATTGTCAATTCAGCCAGTACACGCGTGACCCTGGGGGTCGGTATCCGTGTGCTGAAAGGTGACCAGACCGGATACTCGTTCACCGAGGACCTGTCCCTGGAGAGCATGAAAGCAGCCGCCCGTACTGCTGCCAATATCGCCTCTGGAATGCAAAAGACCCCGCCCCAGGAATACGTTCCCCTGAACCTGCCCAATTACTATCCCATTGAGGTTCCCTGGGAGCAGGTGGGAATTGATAAGCGGGTCAATATCGTAAAGGCCCTGGATGAGCAGACCTTTGCCCTGGATGACCGCATAATCAAGAATTATGTTGGTCTGCATGATTCGGAAAAATATATCCTGGTGGCAAATTCCGAGGGCCAGCTGGCCACCGATTACCAGCCCCTGATGCGGATCGGCGTTTACTGTACCGCCGAGCAGGATGGACAGCGGGAAACCAACAGTTTCAATTATTCGGTCCGCGATGATATTAATTTCCTGACACCGGAAAAACTAGATCGCCTGCCCAAGGAAGCGGTCAAACGAACAGTGGCCCTGTTTGAAGCGGAAGCAGCTCCCGCCGGTGAATTACCGGTAGTCCTGACCCCCGGCAGTTCGGGTATCCTGCTGCACGAGGCCATCGGCCATGGAATGGAAGCCGATTTTAACCGGATCAACTCGTCGGTCTATGCCGATAAGCTGAATAAACCGATTGCTCCCGATTTCGTGAATATTATAGACAGCGGTACCAACCCTAATATCCGCGGTTCGATCAACGTGGATGATGAATGTTGTGACACCGAGGAAACCGTGCTGGTTGAGAACGGAGTTCTGCGGACTTATATCCACGACCGGATATCGGCCAAGCATTACGGTGTCAAACCCACCGGCAGTGGCCGGCGCCAGTCGTTCAAGCATTATCCGCTGCCAAGGATGCGGAATACATATATGCTAAATGGTCCCCATACCTTCGAGGAAATGATTGCCAGTGTCAAATACGGCATCGTGGCTGACCAGTTCACCAATGGTCAGGTCAATATCGGTCCCGGCGATTTCACCTTCTATGTGAAGGCCGGGTCTCTGATCGAGGATGGTAAAATCACCGCCCCGATCAAGGATGTGAATATTATCGGTAATGGTCCGGAAATCCTGGAACGGGTAACCATGGCCGGCAACGACATGGCCCTGACTGAAGGCGGCTGGACCTGCGGCAAGAACGGCCAGTCCGTACCGGTGTCCCATGGATTGCCAAGTGTTCTGGTCTCATCAATAACCGTCGGTGGAAGGGGGTAAGCCATGAATAAACTTGAATTAGCCCGTTGGGTACTGAATTATGCCAAACAGCAGGGAGCTAATGACAGCTCGGTGGTAATCAGCAACAGCCGTTCAATCGATGTGGAATACCGTGATGATACGATTGATAAGCTGAAGGAATCGACTGAACAATCACTGGCCGTTGAATTATTTGCCAATGGTAAATATTCGACCCACACCACCAATGATCTGCGGAAACCGGCCCTGTCGAAATTCATTGATAATGCCCTGGCCATGACCGGCTATCTGGGCGATGATCCCTTCCAGGCCCTCCCCGATCCGGAATTGTATAAAGGCCGTCCGGAAATGAACCTGGAATTATTCGATCAGAAGTACCATGAAGTGGAAACCAAGCAGCGCGTCGAAATTGCCAAACAGATGTTTGATCATATCCGTCACAAGGATGACCGGATTGTCTCGGTTACTTCCTACTTCAGCGACACCCGCAATGAGAACGTGCACCTCAAGTCCAATGGTTTTGAGGGTACCAATGAAAGTTCCTGGTTCGGAGCCGGGGCGGAAGTTTCCATGGATGACGGAACCGGGAAAAAGCCCCAGAGCTGGCAGTACCTGGTATCCCGCCATCTGGAAGATCTGCCACCGTTCACTGAAATTGCCGATGAGGCCCTGCAGAAAACCAAGGACTCGGTGGGACAGGATAAAATCGCCACTGAAACCATGCCGATGATCCTGCAGAATAACCAGGTCCGGGGCCTGCTGGGCCGGATGTGGGGTGCCCTCCGCGGTGGAGCTATCCAGCAGAAGGAATCCTTCCTGGATGGCAAGCTGGATACTAAGATCGGTTCGGAATTACTGACCGTAGTCGATGAACCGACCATTATCCGTGGTCTGGGCAGCCGTTACTATGACGGTGACGGAATTGCCGCCAAAATGATGCCGGTGATTGAAAATGGTGTCCTGAGAAATTACTACATCGATGTTTACTATGGCCGCAAGCTGGAAATGAAACCGACTACCGGTGGATCCTCCAACCTAACCTTCAAGCTGGGTAAACGCTCCGGTGAAGAAATTGAAAAGGATATGGACCGGGCCATCCTGGTAACCGGATTCCTGGGCGGTAACGCCAATTCCACCACCGGTGATTATTCCCTGGGTATCTCCGGCTGGCTGATCGAAAACGGCCAGCGGACCAAGCCGATCAACGAGATGAATATCTCCGGTAATTTCGCCGACCTGCTGAACAAGCTGGTGGAAGTAGGCAACGATCCCTTTGAATTCTCTTCCTGGCAGACACCAACCATGGTGTTTGAGGGAATTCAATTCGCCGGATTATAATTCTAAATCTATCTTGTTCGAAAAATGGCTGCCTTTGACAAGGCAGCCTTTTTTTATATCACCATGTGTAAAATGCCTTACAAGTAACTTGGTTCTAAAGATCTAATTCATACCAAACTGTTTTAGTTGTTTCGACTGATTCACCACCGCTAGTTACTATAACTTTCAAGGTGAAACTGGATGTCATCATTGTCTCTGTATTAGTCTGATAGGCACTTCTCGTGTACCAGGTGCTGCTCCCTAGATATTGTTTATACCATTGGTAGCTGTATGATCCATTACCACCGCTGGTATTGGCAGAGTATGTCCCAGTTTCTCTGAATACAAGGCTGTTGGATCCACTGATTGTTACGGTCATCGGAATTACTGCTGCTTCATATTCAACCGTATTTGTTCCATTTTCAGACAATCCATAAAACTCAAACCATACTTCATAATATATGCTTGAGGTATTTAATGTTATATCTGCATCTGGGTCTGAGTCAATAAAAGTTGGATTTTCATTACAACCGTTCCCCGTAGAACGGCAACCTGAGGGGACTGTACCAATTTGTTCCCAATTTCCATTCCCGATTTTTCGCATTACAATATAATTATGGCAATAGCGTGGATCCCAAGTCAGGAAGGGATTATTGTTGCTTGTTTCTCCATGAAGAATCGCGGCATCGTTACTACCAGTTCCATAACAAATCTCATCATCAATCAACACACCAGCGTTAATTTCCGCATAACGGAACCAATATTGGGCACATTGTAAACAGGTAACCACATTATTTACGGAGCATTTATTTAAATTCATTGACATCGATGGTGAACTAAAACCATCTCCAATTGGGTATGTGTTATTGCAGCACCCTCCTTCGCCAGATTCTCCTCCGTCAATGGGATCAGGATCTTCATCCTCAGGTGGAATTACTGCATTCAGAGAATTTGGCTTTTCGGTTTTATAATTAGTTGGTATGGTTGTGTCAGAGCAGCCAATGATCATCAATGTACCAAGCAATAATATATATATTTTCCTCATTATTATCTCCCATCTAGATTATTTATAATATCTATACCCGATGAAAGATAATACATGCAATCAATGTTTCAAAGAATTGAATATTGCCAATTAGAACTCAGACAATTATTGTTTTATAAACTCTTTCTCCCAGTAATACTCCAAACCCTCACTGCTCCAGGATATTTTAATTTTCCAAAGTCCGGGTATCGGCAGGTATTCAGCAGCGATATACTGTCTGCCATCGCGGTTCAGGTTGATGGGGAAATGGCGGTCCAGGCGCTTGTCCGAGGGTCTGAAAAGAGTGATGGTACCCTGAACACTGGCTGGTTCGAAATAGGCCGGGAATCGGATAGTCAGACCGCCGGTGTTGTCGTAACTAACTTCGATTGGTTCGGGCAAAGCGTTGGCGCGCTCGATCCGTTCGATCTGTTCCTGGTAGGCAATTTCCTCGGCATAGTAGTTCTTGGAGACCAGGTTGAAGGGCAGGGTAGCAGTGTAGATCACAAATCCGATTACTGTCACCAGAAAAACTACAATAACAGCAATGATACCATTGCGAAAACTGTTGGGATTTTGCATTAATTATTCCTGGGTGCGATGAAGCCGGTATTTATCGTTTCGAGTTTTTTATCATTGGACCAGATTTCGATCACCAGTTGTACTTTATTGCCTGTGATTACTGCTGGTGACAGATCCACAAAAAAGGCCGATTGCTGCAGCGCTTCTTCCTCCACAACCAGATTTGATATCATCGAAATACTTCCATCGGTGGGCTGAATCAGGCGCAATTCGATCGGTATCCTTTCATAGGTTTTATTAACGACCTTGATATTATACAGGTTGCGTATCCAGCCGTTATCAAGTTCCTGGTACATCACCCCAGGGGTACGGAGAATGGTGGTTTCCACCGGAGTGCGGGTAAGGAGCAGCACGGTCAACAAGATCAACAGTGCTGACAATACAGCTGAATAACCGGCCATGCGGGGTGTGAACAGGCGCTGGTCTCCTTTCCGTATTCCATTAAATGAGGCATAGCGGATCAGCCCTTTGGGCTTATTGATTTTAGTCATCACCGAATTGCAGGCATCGATGCAGGCCGTGCAGTTCACGCATTCCAACTGGGTGCCATTGCGGATATCGATCCCCGTTGGACAGACATCCACGCACTGGTAGCAATCGATACAATCCCCCAGATCACTGGCAGCTGATCGTTTACCTTTTCCCCGTGGTTCACCACGGATGAAATCGTAGTGCACCACCACCGAGTTCTGATCCAGCAGCACACCCTGCAGGCGGCCATAGGGACAGACCAGCACACAGACCTGCTCCCTGAACCAGGCGAAGACGCCGAAGAAAACGAAACTGAAAATCATCATGGCAATGAATCCGCCCAGATGATCACTGACAGGAGTCGCAATGATCTCCAACAGCGCTTCCGAACCGATGATATAGGCCAGGAAGGTGTTGCCGATGATAAAAGAGATGGCATAAAAGATACTGAGCTTCAGGCCTTTACGGAGCAACTTATTGATTGACCAGGGGGCGGCATTCAACTTCCTTTGGGCGCGTGCATCCCCTTCGATCAGGTATTCGATCCGGCGGAAGACCATTTCCATGAAGATGGTTTGGGGGCAGGCCCAGCCACAGAACAGCCGCCCGAAAACCACTGTAAACAGGATGATGAATACCACCATTGTTATGAAGGCCAATCCGAACAGGTGCAGATCCTGGGGCCAGAAAGCAACTCCGAGGATATAGAATTTCCGTTGCAGAAAATCAAGCATCAGTACGGGATGTCCACCAATTCTCAGGAATGGTCCCGCCAGGAAAACAGCCAGCAGGATCAGGCTGATTATGATCCGTGCATTATAAAACGGCCCACTGGGTTTTTTGGGATATACCCAGACGCGCTTGCCCGCTTCATCCACGGTACCGATGTGATCGCGGTATTCGTCGTTTTCACCGGAATCATGTACCGGTGGATTCGTGGTACTCATCTACTTAATTGCGCTGGTATACCTCCCCTTCGGGGGCTTTGGGGTTGGGTGGATTAGTACCTTCCATGGTATAGATGAAACTGGCTACCTGATGAATTTTATCAGTTGACAGGGTTTTATCCCAGGGAACCATTCCTTTGGCCGGTACGCCAACGTTAATTATATGAACGATATCGTTGATATCGCCGCCATGGATCCAGTTTTTGTCGGTCATATTGGGACCGATGCCCCCCTGCCCTTGAGGACCATGGCAGACGGCACAATTCTGCTGGTAGATATCACTGCCGGCAGCCAGGCTGGCTTCATCGACCAATGCCACCATGCCGGTGGGTTTGGTGGGTGCAGTCGGAGTCGGTTTGGCGGCCACCGGTTCGATGATCTCAGCACTGGGGAAATGCTCATTCAAGATCGCCAGCTGCTCGGTATTGGCATGGCGCTTCGCCTCACTGATCAACCGGTTGAAGGTTACATTATCCCCGATATGATCCTGGAATTTCGCCAGCATTTGCGGTGTAATATCAGGATCGGTGGCATACCAGGGGGAATGATAAGTAAGTCCGCCACCAGCAGGGGCAACATAGCTGGGGTCCATTTCTTTCAAATACTCAACTTCCGAAAGATCGCCGGTATTGAAGACATGAAAATGGAACATGTAAACGATGGCAATGACGATCGTAGTGTAAAACAAGTACAGCCACCAGGGCGGGAGATCATTATCCAGTTCCTGGATCCCGTCATATTCGTGTTCGAGCAGAATATCCTTTTCTGTCTTCTTATTCATACAGTACCTCCCTTGGCTGAATTGTTTTCCAGCGGCAGCTTGCTCATATGCTCCAGGTGAGGTTTGTTCAGGCGGAAGACCCAGACCAAAACACCTACAAATATCGACAGGAATAACAGGAGTGAAATGACCGGGTAAATGGCCAGTTCACCGGCACCGGCGAATACTGCTTTAAACATCATTCACCTCCCGTCTTGATATCGGTTCCAAGGCGTTGCAGATAGGCGATCAGGGCCACGATCTGCTTATTGCGGTCCACACCGGGAACGCCCTGGTTGGCCAGGTTGGCGGCAATTTCACCCGCCTGCTTATCCAGGTCGGCATTAGCCTGCTGGTCATAGCCTTCGGGATAGGGTACCCCCAGTTTCTGCATCACGCGAATCTTGGCCGGGGTTGAATTCAGGTCGATATATTTATCAGCCAGCCAGTGATAAGATGGCATGATCGAGCCTGGCGAAGTGGATTGGGGATCTACCATATGGTTGTAATGCCAGGCATCGGGGTATTTACCGCCAATGCGATGAAGGTCCGGCCCGGTGCGGCGTGAACCCCACTGGAAAGGATGGTCATAGACGAATTCTCCGGCCTTGGAGTATTCGCCATAACGTTCGGTTTCGGAGCGGAAGGGACGGATCATCTGTGAATGGCAGACATAACAGCCTTCTTCCACATAAATATCCCGGCCCTGCAATTCCAGGGGAGTATATGGTTTCACATTGGAAATCGTTGGAATATTGCTTTTTACCAGGTAGAGCGGAATCGCTTCCACCAATCCACCGATCAGGACGGCCACTGTAGCCAGGATCATAAACTGTATCGGTCTGCTCTCCAACCAGCGATGGTTGAAGCGTATCCTGGTTTCTCCCGCAGCCGGCTCCAGGGCGGGAGCTTGATCTTCCTCTTCCGCAATGAATTCGCCAGCCTTGGCGGTCTTGACCAGGTTGTAGACCATGATTATGGCACCGGTGAGGTACAGGAGCCCGCCAACCACGCGGATCATATACATGGGTATGATTTGCAGGACGGTCTCCAGGAAATTGGGATATTGAAGCAGTCCGTCAGCGGTGAATTCCTTCCACATCAAACCCTGGGTTACGGCGGCCCAGTACAGAGGGATAGCGTAAAAAACGATCCCCAGTGTCGACAACCAGAAATGTGTATTAGCCAGTTTTACGGAATATAGTTTGGTGTTGAACAATCGTGGTATCAGCCAGTAAAGGATACCGAAGGTCAGTAAACCATTCCAGCCCAGGGCGCCGATATGCACGTGGGCGATTACCCAGTCCGTGTAATGGGTAAGGGCGTTCACATTTTTCAGCGAGAGCATGGGACCCTCGAAGGTGGCCATTCCATAGGCGGTTACGGCTACCACCATAAATTTCAGGATCGGATCCTGGCGGACGCGGTCCCAGGCTCCCCGCAGAGTCAACAGTCCGTTAAGCATTCCACCCCAGGAAGGTGCGATCAGCATCAATGAAAATACTGTTCCCAGCGACTGGGCCCAGTCCGGCAGGGCGGTATACAGCAAGTGATGGGGACCGGCCCAGATGTAGATGAAGATAAGGGACCAGAAGTGAACGATCGATAACCGGTAGCTGTAAACGGGACGGTTGGCGGCCTTGGGCAGGAAATAATACATCAGCCCCAGGTAGGGTGTAGTCAGGAAAAAGGCGACGGCGTTATGGCCGTACCACCACTGCACCAGGGCATCCTGGACCCCGGCGAAAACCGGATAGCTCTTCCACAGGGAAACGGGTATTTCAATGGAATTGACCACATGCAAAATTGCCACCGTGAAAAAGGTGGCGATGTAGAACCAGATTGCCACGTACATATGGCGCTCGCGGCGCTTCAGGATTGTACCGATAATGTTGATACCAAAGATCACCCAGACCACCGTAATCAGCAGATCGATGGGCCATTCAAGTTCGGCGTATTCCTTGGACATCGTCTTGCCCAGGGGAAGGGTGATTGCAGCCAGAACGATTATCAGCTGCCAGCCCCAGAAATGGAGTTTGCTGAGCAGGTCACTGAACATCCTGGTTTTCAGCAGTCGCTGCATTGAATAGTATACACCCATGAATATGCCGTTGCCTACAAAGGCAAAAATAGCGGCATTGGTATGCAGGGGCCGGAGACGGCTGAAAGTAATGATGGATAGATTGAAATTGAATTTCGCACTCACCAGCTGCAGGGCGATGGTAATACCCACCAGAAATGCTACCACGCCCCAGCCGATGGTGGCATGGGCAAACTGGCGTACAATTTTATTGTCGTAACGGAAGGTTTCCAGAGCCATTAATGATTCCTCACTTTAGTTACCGTTTTTGTCCTTTTTCCCCCGGCTGTCGAACAGCATACGCACCGAGGGCGTATAACCATCCTCAAACTGTCCACTTCGTACGGCCCAGATAAAGGCCAGTAAAAATC
Organism: uncultured bacterium; assembly: GCA_964410945.1. Classification (GTDB taxonomy): domain Bacteria; phylum Fidelibacterota; class Marinisomatia; order Marinisomatales; family TCS56; genus CAYPJE01. The sequence goes on along the minus strand of CAYPJE010000026.1, from coordinate 8,289 downwards.
CGATCGCCACCACCAGGCTGGCACCAATTAAAACTGCCAGAACACTCATTCTGACTTTTCCCCCTTCGACCGAATCGTAATCGGTTTAATAACTGAATTCATGGATATATCCACCAATAACCGTTCTGAAAATATAATCGGGGAAAGCATTATACTACTCTAATGATGACCCGATTTTGTGACCCAGCAGATTGGTGGTGAAGGAAGTGAAGATCACCACCGTAATCGAACTCAAGGGCATCAAAATCGCCGATATCAATGGTGACAAAACACCCTGAACGGCAAAGGTGAGCCCCACCAGGTTGTACAGAAATGAAATCCCGAAACTGACTTTGATTATGGTCATACTGGTGCGGGAGAAATCAAGATACCAGGGCAGGTTATGCAATTCCTCGGCCCCAAGAATACCATCGCAGGCCGGGGAGAAAGCATTAACATCCTCTGCCAGCGACAGGCCTACGTCACTCTGTTTCAGTGCGCCGGCGTCGTTGAGGCCATCACCCACCATCATTACCCGCTTACCAGTAGTTTGCAGTTCCCTTACCTTGTCAAGTTTTTCGTATGATGACTGATTGAACAGCAGGTGTTCCTCTGTTCCGAAATATGGCAGCAGGTGTTGTTTTTCACCTTCGTTATCACCGGACAGCAGCCACAGCTGGTAGCGCTGCCTTAACGAAGCAATCAGGTTTTTAAGTCCCGGACGGTAGTTGATCCGCAGACTGAATCTTCCGCGGACGATACCGTCTATCGATAGGGCCACCACGGTGCCGAGATAGGTTTTATCCGTTGCCTGACCGCTGACAAAATCAGTCGAGCCGAGTCTGACAACCTGCCCGGCAATCCGGGCTTCCAGTCCCTGTCCGGTCAGCTCGCGGTAATCCTCGGGTTCGAAACTGGTACCATCTTTGGGAATCGATTCATAGATCCGCCGGCTGAGAGGGTGGGTGGACTGGCGGGTAGCGGCCCGCACCAATTGTAATTCCGCATCATTCAGATCCGGTTGATCCTGCTCCGGCTGGAATTTCACGCTGGTCTTCCGGCTATCAGTGAGGGTGCCGGTCTTGTCAAAAATAATGGTAGTGATTTTGGCCAGTGCTTCGATCACGGCGGTATTTTTTAAATAAAAATTCCGCTTGCCGAAAATGCGCATTGTATTTCCCAATGTGAAGGGCACCGACAGGGCCAGGGCGCAGGGACAGGCAATGATCAGCACGGAGGTGAAAGCATTGATTGCCAGGGCCGGGTTATGGGTCAGCCAGTAACCCCCGGCAGCCGTCGCGATCGCCAGGACGCCGAAAGTGAAATACCTACTGATCGAATTGGCGATCGTATCCATCCGGGTTTCACTATGCTTAGTGAAGGTATCGTCATTCCACAGCCGGGTCAGATAACTCTGTGAAACCTCATTGACCACGTCCAGATCCAGGGCGCCGCCTACCTGCTTACCACCGGCATAGATCTTATCACCGTTGGTTTTTGGTACCGGTTCGGCCTCACCGGTGACGAAACTGTAATCGATCCAGCCCGCACCGTTGATCAGGATTGCATCGGCCGGTACGATTTCATTATTACGGACCACGATCCGGTCCCCCACCGCCAACCGGGCCAGGGGGATCGTTTCTTCCCCTTCATTCGATTTTCGTACTACACCCAGGGGGAAATAGGATTTGAAGTCGCGGTCGAATGACAAAGTCTGGTAGGTCTTTTCCTGAAATAGCTTTCCCAGCAGCAGGAGGAATACAAAGCCAACGAACGAGTCCATCCAACCAGGACCGTGCAAAAAGATAATGTCCACCAGGCTGCGCAGGAACAGGGTTGTGATGCCCAGGGCGATCGGTACATCGATATTCAGGGTTTTATAGCGCAGGCCGCCCCAGGCGGAGATAAAATAATCCCGGGCGGAGTAGAAAAACACCGGTACGGCCAGGGCAATATTGAGCAGCGCGAAGAAACGGGCATATCCAACGGACAGACTGCCAGCTGACAAATATTCAGGCAGACTCAGGAGCATGATATTTCCCAGGCTGAAGCCGGCGATACCGATTTTCAGATACAGGCTTTTGCGGGCCTGCTGGCCGGCGTCTTTGGAGACCGATTCCAGGTTGATCTGTGGTTCATAACCCAGGGAAGTGAGCAGTTGCACCACCTGGCGCAGGCTGGTATTTTCATTTTTATAGGTGATCGACACTTGTTTTTTGATGTAATTGACCCGCGAGGTAGTGATCCCGGGATCCAGGCGGTACAGGCTTTCCAGGACCCAGATACAGGAACTGCAGTGAATTGATGGAATCGTGAAACTGACTTTAGTTACGTTGCCGTCGCTGAAATCGCTAATCTGCGCTACTGTGGCCGGATCGTCCAGGTAGCCGAATTTCTTGTCATAGGCCGCTTCCGGCGGGGTGCTGCCCGGAGCCTCATTGAGGTCGTAGTAGGTGCACATGTCATTGGAATCGAGCAGTTCGTACACCAGCTTGCAGCCATTGCAGCAGAACACCTTTTCGTTGATCGCGATCGAATCATCCTTGCAGTCCAGGCCGCAGTGGTAACAGGAGAGCTTGTCGCTGGTCACCGGTTTGGCTTTGGTCTGGTCCAGGGTGTCAGTCATGCCCCGTTTCCATCGTGTGGCCCTGGTGCATCTGGTGCTGGCCGGCCTTCATCCAGGGCATGGGAATGTCGGCCAGTTTGTAGACACCTTTGGTAATGGTGAACAGGCCGAACAGGATCACGAAGACGGCGGCGACCTTGAAAACAATATTGCGGAAGCGGGCCGTGATCAGGTTGGCGCTGAGGCCCAGCACGAACAGGGCCGGTATGGTGCCCAGCCCGAAGGCCAGCATGGTGGCCATACCGCCCCAGGCCGTCCCGGCGGCAATCGCCTTGGCCCCGGCGATGTAGACCAGTCCGCAGGGAATAAAACCCAGGACCAGTCCATAGAGAAAAATGTTTTTGACGGTGGTTTTTTTTAACAATGATCCGATCAAACGTTTATAGCGGCCGAAGCCGGGAAAGGATTTGGGGGTGGAAATATTGAACAGGCCCAGCAGATCGAAGCCCATCAGGGTCATGAAGAGGCCGGCGAAAATGAACAGGATGCTCTGGTAGTCATGGACCACGTGTTTGAATGAGCCACCCAGGATACCGAACCAGAATCCCAGGAAGGTGTAGGTCAATACCCGGCCGCTGTTGTACATCAGGTGGGGAATCAGCAGGCGCAGACGGCTGGTGCCCGGAGCGGCACCGTCAGTTACTTTCAATGAATAAGCCATCACAAAGCCGCCGCACATGCCGTAACAGTGGCTGAAACTGCTTAAAAAGCCCAGAACAAAGATGGCAATCAGATCTACTTCCATGGTGTCCCCCGTCAACTTGTATTATTTAGGTGAAACCTGGTTGAATAACAGCCCTAACTTACTGAATTGAGCAGTACATGCAACCCTTCAGAAGTAAAAAATAAGGATAATGGACTAAATTAGTCCACTTTTATTATTGGCCGGTCTGTCCAAACTATGGGGTCCACTTCATATAGTGGTAAGTTGAAGGAGTTTTATTAAATAATCAGTCTATTGTATCCGATTTTTAATTTCGAAATATTACATCTCAATGAGTGTTAACATTAATTCTTGACAATTTAAAATGAATACTTTAAAATTAACCGAACTGCTACTTTTTGGAGGGAAATTGTGTCAATCTTTAAGGTTGTATTTATACAGCTTAAGGAAATATATCTTGCCGACAACAAATCTAGTGTTTATTACCTAGTGACCTATAAACATAATTTCGGTTTACCCACATGAAACAGCGAAGAACCTTGATTTTTCTTCATTAGTTGGGCGAGTGTAATAACAATGCGCGCGCATTTCACTATATTTACGAGATTAGTTTTGATATTGCTTTTCTTTTCATGTGAAGAGAATAAAATTGATACTAATGGTGCATTTGCGATTTATTTTTTAAATAATGATACTTTGAAAATGGAAGACATAATCGACAAAGGGTTAGATGAATTACAATTGTCTTCTGAGTCCTGGATAAGTAATGAAGATATTCTATATTATGATTGGTCAAGCCACTGTATCTATTTGAAAAAAGATAAAGCATCAATAATTCCTGAATGGGCTATTGACAAAGAATACAATCTTTTACCGGAAGAATGGGCCGATAAACCATTTGTAATTACCGCAAATGATGAAAAATGTTACCTCGGTTATTTTTCTAGGGTTGAATTATCAATGGTTATGTGGATAGCTCCTATGATAGGAGATATTGGCTTAAATAGTATGTATCCACAAGATGTACTATTTATCGATTGGGGATGGCTATATCGAGATTATCCCCAAAACAATTCGGATGTGAAAAATGTATTAATTGACACTGGACTTTATCACGGAGGTATCAGCGTTACTTTCGATACTACTGATGTAAACACGATACGTATGGTGAACAACGCAGACACAAGTACCATTTCATATATTTTCACTATTACCAATAATGATAAAGATGCTTTATATATCATAGATCCTGACAAGACAGGTAGTGATTTGTTCCATTGGTTTACAAATGGTATTACTTTTCAAAATATTGACACTGAAATAATCTATGAACCAAGATGGCGGGCCCATATTGAACTTCCCTCCACAGATTACTGGTCGCCAGACTGGTTTACAAAATTAGAAAGCGGTCATTCTATTCAGAGAACTGTAATGTTAAAAGGCTATCCATATTTCCCTACTGGTGAATATATTTTTGAATTTAGATATAGTGGACCAGTAGGGGGAATGGAAAAAGAAAGTAGAGAACGGTTGGATGGTAGATATTGGATTGGTAGTACGCGATCCAATATACTTGTCTGGAATTATCAAGCAAATAGTGATTCATTAACAGGTAATAATTCGACTATATCCAGATGTACTTATTACATAAATGATTACATAAATATTACGCAAAATCAATAACAATAATTCTGAACAATAAAAAGGAAGTTAAAACAAGCCCATAATAAAACAAAAGATACTACAAGAAACTGGGTGAATTACAAACACAATTGGGAGATGGTTAATATGATGACTTTAAAAAATTTAAACAATATAATATTATCATTAATACTATGCTGTTTGGGTGCCACTACTTCAGCCCAACAAGAGGGTGGTGTATATAATTGGCGATTAAAACCCGGGATGCCTGAGTGGAAAGAATTAACAACACATAACGAAATGCTTGAAGTTTTACAAATCCCAACTGAAACACTTAAAAAAATGAGAACTCACGATCTTGCACAGACCTGTTTACACTACCCACTTTTTTCCGATATATGGGCTTTCAACAGTCTACAAGATGGAATGGAACGAGTAATGGCAGGATTCAATGGATTTGAAGAATTGTTTAAAAGAAATGAATCCAGTTTAGAACTCATGGCAATTTATAAATCAATGGATCCGCATGAATTTGATGAGAAATGGAGTGATTTAGAGAAAGGAAGATATACAGCTCAGTTTGCAAAAATTGAAGCGCTACTTGCACAGGAAAACATTTTAGCTTCTTTAAATCAGAATGAACGCTTATTACTACTAGAAGAATCGATAAACAAACAGAAAGCGATGCAACAATACTCCATTTATGATAATAGAAATAAAGAACCTAATGCCTATTTAATGAGTAAAATAATGTTAAAAGATAATTCTATTATCATTAAAAAGATATCGCAAAATGAACCTGATTTTATAGCATTTTTGAATCGAGGTTCAATGGCCACAGAAGGCACAATTAATGAGATTTTAGTCATAGCTAATAATTATTTAAATAATTACAAATAATGGGGGGGTAAAAATGCTTAATAAAAAAATTGAAATAAAGTATTTAGCTATCGGTATACTATGTTTTTGTTTATCGGAATTAAATGCTGATTCAGCAGTAAATATGTACACGCCACGCGGAACACTGGTGGGTGATTCCTATAGTCGTACCGAGTATAGTGACCCTACCAGAGCTGATTGTGATGATTATTATGCTAATGCATATCCAAACGCAACACAGTTAACATTGTGGGGAGATGATTATAGCTCATCCCGAAGGTACAACTGCCACGGCTATGCTTGGCATTTGATTGGTGATGATGATATAAATGATCCTATTTGGCTGGGGTATAATTCAGCTGGAATGACCTATAAATACTGGCAAGATGAAAGTTACAGTGAAGTTGCAGTTGCTAATGCAACAATGGTTGATTATTCAGGGGATCACTCTGCGACAACAACTACAACAACCGATGTCTATATTTCTAAATGGAATTGGTATCCATTGATGTTGCATCACAAGGATTATCATCCGGGTTATGGTACTGCTGATAAATTCCTTCGCAAGAATCCAGCAACTCCTTCTGACTTTGCAACAATCCAAGCAGCTGTCAGTGATGCAGTATCAGGGCAAATAGTCCATGTTGATGCAGGTGTACCAACACTTACCACAAATGTTGCAATACCAACAAACGTTACGTTAAAAATACACTCTAGCACAACTGTGAATCTTGGATCATACTCAATAACAACTACTAGCGGTACCATTACAATTGAGAGCGGAGCAGATATTAATCCTTATATTTGCTTAAAAACAGGTAGTACAATTAATGGATTATATCCTAGCTTATCTTCGGCAATAAGTGCGGCTAGTTCTGGCCAAACAATTGAGATGCATGATTCATATACTTTGAGTAGTAATATTACAATTCCATCCGGAGTGACTCTGGCAATTCAGTCTGATGCGAATATTACCATGAATAATTACACAATCACTGCAGCATCCGGGGCAATAACCGTTGAAAGCGGCGCTTCAATCAGCCCTGATATCAGAATCCAAACAGGAACAACGATTGACGCGTTGTACACATCCATAACTTCAGCGTTATCTGCTACAACCACAGGACAATCAGTTCATGCTCGAGGCACGCATAATTTCACCAATAATTTATCAATAGCCTATGGTAAGGTGCTAAAGGCAGAGAGTGGCGCCCAGTTCAATTTCGTGTCCGGTAAATATATAGCAATATACGGTACTTTAAATGGAGTAAACGCGACATTCAATCGAACTTCAGGCACCTGGGGTGGAATTAGATACTACAGCAATAGTGCGGGTACATTAACAAATTGTACAATAACGAACGCATCTTATGGGATATACATCCGTGACGATGATCCGGTAATCGATGAGTGTACAATATCAAATACATGGTTCTTCGCTGTTTCATATGGATAGATTGAAATGGGTCATAAATATTTCTATAGTATATTTCTGTCAGTTGTTTTGATTTGGCTGTTAACAGGCAGCAGCATTTCTGCCCAATGGTCCACCGATCCCACTCAGAATACACCGGTCAACATTCAGGAATATGCCCAGATCAGACCACTGGTTTGCTCAGATGGTTCCGGTGGCATCTATGTGGTTTATGAGGAAAAAGGCCAGGATTTATATATGCAGCGTCTTGATCGTTTTGGATATATGAAATGGAATCCGGCCGGAGTCCCGATATGTACCGTTGATAAAGACCAACATGCCGTTAAGATTATTAACGATGGGGAAGGTGGAGCAATACTACTGTGGAAGGATTACTCTGAAGTTACAGAGTTAAATGAACTGGGACATTACAGCAATACTTTATTTGTCCAGAAAATAGATAGTAACGGTACTCTGTTGTGGGGGGATGAGGGGGTAAAACTCATACCATATAGAATCAATACACTACCAGGCTGGTATGATTTTCTACCAACTGGTTATGAAGATATAATTACTGACGGTGACGGCGGAGTGTATATATGCTGGAACCAATCACTTGACACACTGTGTATCCAGCAAAAGACTATGTCATGGGCGCAACATGTAACCAGGGACGGGATACCTATTTGGGAGGAAAATGGTAAACCAGTAAAAATAATTGCTCGTAGCTATATAGTGGCCGATGACGAAGGAGGCATATTTTATATTGCAGGAAATGATTGCGTTTTACGATATGATTATTGGGGTGAGTTAGTTTGGGATGACACTTTAATAGTGGATGTTGGATATTTCGGAGATCTTATTCAGGATAATAGAGGAGGAATAATCAGTTGTGGGTATCATCATAATGGTGATGCTGGTGATGATGTTCTCTATATCAACAGGATCAATGCTGAAGGAATAGTATTGTGGGACAGTATAACATTTACAATATCCGGGAATATAATTCATGAAGATTTATTGAAATTGTGTTCGGACCATAACTCAGGTGCAATGATATCCTGGCAATTAGATGAGTATGGGGAT
>CAYPJE010000025.1:0-46138 GCA_964410945.1 uncultured bacterium | reverse complement strand
AGTCTCTCATAAATTTTAACCTATATTTGTCCAATGGTTTCTGACGCTACACAGCGGAAGTAACATATCCATTAAGCATTATTATAAGGATAATCGTGCTTTTAAAATCGGAGTGACAATGATTGGAAATACTGATGCAACAACGACTGATAACAGGACTACCGGGGATTATACAGACGAATCAAATCAATCTAGGATTGCCCTCAATTCGCTTCTGATCAATCACAACCTGCGCTATAAACAAGTTTGGCCATATTTTGGGATTGGATCAATAATTGAGTACAGACATGAGAATGAAGTGAGACTTTCCAACGGAGACCGAAGTAAAAATGAGGAAAAGTGGTTTGATGTTAACATTGGGTTTTTATCAGAAGTTGGTGTTTGTTATTTTATTAATAGAACCTTTAGTGTTGAAGCATCCTATTCCAGTTCACTGTACTACAATTATCATGAATCGGTATATACTACAAAGGTACGGCAAAGTACTAATGATAAATTTTCAACAGTTACAAAGCACGAAGTTATTGGCAGAGGTGTTGGGATTAAATATAATTCAGTTCAATTTGGATTATCTGTACATTTTGGGAAGAATTAATACCACCAAACGATGAGGGGTGAAAGATCACAAAGGTCAATCATTATAATACTTTTCGTTAGTGTAGTCTTAACCGCTATAGCACTTATAGTTGATACACCAATAAAATTAGTTGAGCAATTCAAAATGAGCTTCAAGATTTGCCCGAATGGTCATCGTGAATTAAAGGCAGTACCGATTGTATATGGATTACCGTTACTCGATTCGTTGATTATTGCGCAACTTGAAAATGGAGAAGTAGTAGAAGGTGGTTGTGTCAGTGTCAATGGCCCAAGTTTTCGTCCTGTTTGCGCTGTGTGTGGTTTTGCGCTCCATGAAGGATCAACATGGAATTTATTGTCTCCAGATATTGATGACTATAACATACCATTTTCCCAGTCAATAGTTGACTTCTCAAAGATTAATTTCAGTTCTGTGATTGAAACTGGATATTGGCAAAGTATTAAGGGTAATGAGGTGGTTTATGAAAAGTGGTGGTGCACATCCAGGAACAATATTGTTGACCTGCATGATCAAATTGTTGGTTTCATTGAATCACCGCGGAGTACATCTAATGCATTGTATAAGAAAAACGAGAATTGTGGATATACTTCCAGCAATCAGAAAGATTCATTGAGAATTGAATTATGCCGGTACTTCGATCCGACAGTTTTGGATAGTATAAATTTGATCTATCATGAAGTGATTAATAAAGAGTGGGAGAGCTTAAATTGATTGAGCGCTACACGCCACCGAATGATGAGGGGTGAACCGCCCCCTAACCGGTGGCTCTGTAAACCCAATTTACTTTAACACCCCATAATAAAAAAAGCCCACCTGCGTGGACCTTTTTCATTTCTGTGGCTCGGGACGGAATTGAACCGCCGACACAAGGATTTTCAGTCCTCTGCTCTACCAACTGAGCTACCGAGCCCTCCAAAAGCGGCCCGAAATTAGTGGGTTCTGTCACATAAATCAAAGTCTATATCCAAATTATCCTTAAAATCCTTGTGTCCCGTCAATAATACCCCTATGTTCGGCGGCAATTTAAGTCACGATTTGAAATGAAAATTGTCATCGCTACCCATAACCAGCATAAACTGGTGGAACTGAAAGCCGCCCTGGAAGGCTTCGGCCCGGAGATCGTCAGCCTGGATGAATTCCCTGAGATCGGGCCGATTGATGAGACCGGCACCACCCTGCTGGAGAATTCCCTCCTCAAGGCCAGGACTGTCCATGACCTTACCGGGCTGCCGGCCATTGCCGACGACACCGGACTGGAAGTAGATGCACTGAACGGTGCTCCCGGAGTCTATTCCGCCCGCTGGGCCGGTCTGGCAGCTACCTACGCCGATAATAACGCCCGCTTGCTCCAGGAACTGGATGGCGTTCCCGAAGAAGAGCGCACGGCCCGGTTCCGCTCGGTGATTTCATATATCGATAACAGCCAGGAACTCTGGACCGAGGGAACCGTAGAAGGGATGATATTGTCACAACCCGCTGGCTCAGGCGGATTCGGCTACGATCCGGTGTTCTATATTCCGGAGCTGGAAAAGACCCTGGCCCAGCTGTCAACCGGGGGTAAAAACAAAATAAGTCACCGTGGACTCGCAATTAAAAATTTCTGTAAACTATTTCGTGACAAAATTATTCCAAATTATAATTAACAGGAGTTGCGTTTAGACCCACCGTTATCAGTTTTTCCTAATTGATAGAAATTGTTTACTAATTACAGATCAAGTACGCTTGTGAATACGAGCCGTTCATTCTTACTGCTGGCATTTATCATGCTGGGCGGGATCAGTGCATCCCGGGCCCAGACTGACAGCACCCTGTCCATGTCTACTTACGGCTGGCACTTCCGCACACCCTATTCCACCGGATTATTCCCCGAACTGCCACCTTCCCTCGGAATGATCGGCGATACCCTCACCAGTCCCCTGGGCCTGATCGAGACTAAATTCCAGAAGATTGAGCAGACCGCCACCGTCGCCGAGGACTGGAGCAAAATCACTATTGTCGAAACTGTGGACGGGAAGATTCAGACCATCCCTGTGACCGCCCCGCTGGACTGGTATTTCAATACTATGCTGCAGAAAAAGGGGCAGGTAGGCTTCTCCGCCGCCATGCAAGGGAAAGGGGAACCGGCCACGAAAACCGATACCAAGCGCAAGACCGGTTCCCTGGAACTGGTGGGTGTCGATGTGGGTGACCTGGGACGGGTTTCTCTGCGTGTTCGCGGTAACGTGAACATCTCCGGTAAAATGGTATTTCAGGATCAGCAGATCCTGGCCAGCAACTATGGCGAGACTCAGAATACCCATATCGAATTCGATCAGAAACAGAACCTGAATATCGAAGGTAAGATCGGCGACCGGATCACTGTTGCCATGGACCAGGACTCGGAGCGTGATTTCGACTGGGAAAATAATATCCGTATTACCTACGACGGGGAGGAGGATGAGATCGTCCAGCGGATCGAGGCCGGTAATATATCCCTTTCCCTGCCCGCTACCCAGTATGTGACTTTCTCCGGCAAGAACCAGGGCTTGTTCGGACTGAAAGCTATTTCCAAGCTGGGGCCGGTTGATATCACCACCATCGCTTCGGTAGAACAGACCCGCAAGGAGAAACAGTCCTACAAAGGTTCCAGCGAAGCCACTACCCAGCAGATCAAGGACTACCAGTACCGCGATAACCAGTACTTCTTTATCCATCCCTGGTACCGGAATGGGGTTCCTGATACATCGATTTATAACGGTACCGACTTTAATGATTTGTACATTCCTTCATATTACCCTGTTAATGAAAAAGGTTTGCATGAATTTAACCCAGGAATTACTATTAAGGATTTTGAACTCTACCGGGGAGTGAGCACAACAACTCCCGGATCGGTAACCGGTATTGCCCATTATGATCTGGATAATCCCGACGCTTATGAATATGAATTGCGTGTTTTTGATCGCATGGAACGGGATGTAGACTACACCATTTACGAGGATTTTGGGTATATCCGTCTGACAATTCCTTCTGATGATATAGTTTTAGCCTGTTCTTTTAATCTGGTTGAGCTTGACTCTAATGGTGCTGTTATTGATACCATTAAAACTTTTGGTACCGAGGCAGTGGCCGGTGATACCGCCACCTTCCAGTTAATAAAATATCAGACTAACAACCCCTCCCAGCCCACCTGGGACCTGATGTGGAAGAATGTCTATTATTTGGGAACCACCAATATCAATCCGGAAGGTTTTGCAGTTCGGGTCATGAATGATGTTGTTTCCCCGGCCAGCGAACGTGATTCCACCGGTACCAATTACCTGGAATTATTCGGTCTTGATATATTTGATGAGAATGCTGATCATAATCCTGATGAGTTGATCGATGTTGGGAATGTTCCTAACGTGCACATGGTATACGGTGAATTGATCTTTCCTTCCTTCCATCCCTTTGTCCATTCCAAGAATGACTCGGATGGTAATACCAATGACCAGCTTTCCACTCAACTGGGACAGGGGATGATGTACAGCTCCACCAATATCAATGATATCCAACGCGATAAGCGATACCTGATCGAGGTGGACTATACCAACACCTCCAGTAATATCAACCTGGGTTTCATGATCGTTGAAGGCAGTGAGGAAGTTAAGGTCGGAGGGGTCACCAAGCAGCGCAACATAGATTACCAGATCGATTATTTCAGTGGTACGCTGACCTTTCTGATGGATCCCACCGAACTGGCCAACGCCGATGTGGAAGTCCTGTTCGAAAAACACGAGCTGGTATCGTTTGACAAGAAAACCATCATCGGTACCCGGGCCCAGATGGATTTCGGCCAGAATTCCTTCATCGGCGCCACCGCCCTGTATTATAACCAGTCAGTGCTTAATGAAAAAATAGAAGTTGGTTATGAGCCTACCAGGAACTTTATCTGGGACATTAATGGCCGCTACACCACTGATCTGGCCGGTATGACCCGCTTCATCGACCGCCTCCCACTGTTGGAGACCGAAGCCATGTCATCGGTTTCTGTGGAAGGGGAATTTGCCCAGGTCCTGCCCAATCCCAATCCCGTTAACAATCCTGCTACCGGTGACGATAACGGTGTGGCCTATGTCGATGATTTCGAGGGTGCCAAACGCACCACTGCCCCCCAGATCCAGCGCCGTTACTGGAAGGCCTCTTCAGCACCTTTGGATCCCTTTACCGGTGAACCGATCTCCCAGAACAACCGGGCCGACTTGAGCTGGTACAATCCCTTCTATCCCTATGTCACCACCGATATCTGGCCTAATCTTTCCACCTCAAACATGGCCGGCAATGAAACCACGGATATCTTGAGGCTCGATATCGAACATACCGCCAACCAGGTATTCACGCCCCACGATTCGATTTGGGCCGCCGTCACAACCCCATTATTCAGCGGTGACTACGATCAGACCGACAGCAAATTCTTCGAGATCTGGCTTAATGGAACCGAAGGTGTTTTAACCGTTGACCTGGGCCGGATCAGTGAGGACTGGAACGGCAATGGCATTTTGGATACTGAGGATAAACCGGACAAAGATGCTAATATGGATTTCGGGAACGGCCTGCTGGAGGACAAGGAAGATGTGGGGCTGGATGGCTGCGAAGATGATTACGAGGATGGCTGGGGCGGCTGTCTGCCGGAAGGTTCGCCGACCTTTTCCGAATTACTTGCCGACGGGGAGACGGTTCTGATTAATCCTATGGCCGACCCTGATGATCCCAATGGCGATAACTTCAAGGCCTATACTAAGAGTAATCTCAATCCCGATGGTGTGAACGGTACCGAGGGCAACCGGAATGACAACAGCGGATTCTATCCCGACACCGAAGACCTGGACGGCTCGGGATTCCTGGACCGTACCAATGATTATTACTCCAAGACTTTCAGTCTTGATCCCAACTCGCTTGACGCCGATTACCTGGCTGGTGAAACGGCCTATGATGACGGTACCCCAACCGGATGGCGGCTGTACCGGATTCCCCTGAGCCATTTTTCAAAAATTGATACTACCGGGGGCATCGGCTGGAATGATATCCGCCACATGCGGCTGACCGTTACCGGGACCGACTCCCAGGCTGTGCTGAAAATTGCCAAGATTGAAATGGTTGGAAACGAATGGCAGGAACTGGGCATCCTGGCCGGCGATACCACGGTGTACACCGACGACGACAGTGCTTTTGCCATAACTGTGATCAACACCGAGGACAATTCCGATTATAAACCACCCAAAGGCGTTAAGGGTGAATATGACCAGATCAATGAGATCGAGGCCAAGGAACAGTCACTGGTAATGCAGTTCAACGACCTGCCGCCCGGCTACAGCGGGGTAGCGGAAAAGACTCTGATGGAATTATCAGGAGATAAGGCCCAGAGTTACCTGACCTATGATTTCATGAAGATGTATGTCTACGGTGCCAGCCCCTGGATCGACTATGATACAACCGAAATCGAATTTTTCATGCAATTTGGTCGCGGGGAGGAATTCTATGAAATCCGCCAGCCGGTATATGATGGTTGGGATGAGGACGAAGGACGGAATTCGATCAAGATTGATCTGAATTGGCTCACGGCCCTGAAACTGGCTGACAGCAGCACCGTCGATCTGCTCAATCCCAACGATACCTTCATGGATTCCACCAATCTGAAACGGTATACATTTTCCGGTGACAGCGGCAACAATTCCAACAAGATTATCTCGATTCAGGGTAAGCCGTCCCTGTCGCGAATCCAGTTTATGCGTATGGGGGTCCGCAACCGGTCCGGACTGCCGGCCACTGGTGAAGTCTGGGTGGATGAATTGCGGCTAAGCGGCGTCAAAAAGGACCGTGGTATTGCCATGCGTATGCAGACCAACCTGACCCTGGCGGATTTCGGTAAGGTTACCGTGGCTTACAGCCGCAAGGACGCCGATTTCCACGTTTTGCAGAACCGTCTGGGATCGAATAATACCAGCGAGGACTTCCGGGTCAACGCTTCTGCCACATTATCCAGGTTCCTGCCGAAAAGCTGGGGCTTGAAGATTCCCGTCAGCACTACCTTTGCCAACAGCCGACAGACACCCAAATATCACCCCGGGACCGATGTCCTGGTAGATGAAAATGCCGTTCCCGATTCAATCATGACCTTAAATCAGTCAGTCAGTTTTTCGACTTCAATTAAAAAAACCTCGGCATCAGATCGCAAAATAGTAAAATATACGCTGGATAAAATATCAACTTCCTTCAGTGCCAAACGGTCTGAATCATCGAATTATACCACCACCAGCAATAAGAGTGAAGATTACTCCGGAAAAATCGGGTACAGCCTCCCGTTCGGCAAGGATAATTATATCAGTCCCCTTAAATGGATGGAGGGTGTTCCATTGGTGGGTAAAAAACTGAGTGAGTTTCATCTCTATTACACCCCGGAATCTTTCAATGCCAATATGAGTTTTTCGGAAAAACTGAACGAGAAACAACCCCGCGTCGGCAACCGGACCGAAACCTATAACCTGGGCCTGACCCGTAATTATACTCTCAGTTATAAGTTGAGTGAAACGGTCAAAAAAATCCAGTATTCAAAAAATATGGCCAGCGATATGGACCATTATCGGGGTTATACCTGGATGGCGATCCGCGACCTTGATCCCGGTATCCTGACCAATTCCACTGAGAATTTTTCCGTAGCCTATACTCCAGCCCTGCTGGAATGGCTGAAGCCCAATTTCAATTATTCCGCCGCCTATCGCTGGAGTAAACCACTGAACAGCACCGTGGACGGAGCCAATATCGGTACTAACCTTAAATTCTCGTCGAATCTTGTTTTAAGCCCCACCAAGCTGGTGGAACTGGTCTACAAACCACCGGCCCGCTCAGGCCGTGGAACCAGCGGTCGTGTCCGCGGTGCCAAACAGAATCCCGGTCAGGAAAAATCAGCTGAACCACAGAAGAAGAAGTTCTCATTCATGGGGCGGATCCATGGATTTACCAAGAAAATTAATCCGATCAACTTCAGGTATTCTTCGACTCTGGGAAGAACAGGCCAGGGTGTGCTGGGAACCGTTCCGACCGGTTATAAATTTGGTTGGCTGCCCGAGCATGGCCTGGACCACGATCCCAGTGTAGGTACCAATACCGGCAATTGGGATTATAACCGTGACCTGTCGCTCAACTCGGGTGTAAAAATATCCAATTCCGTTTCAACCACCATGTCGTTCAGCCAGAAAACATCCCTGAAACGCAGCGGAACCGGTGTGGAAACAATGACCCTCACCAGGGATGCCCTGCCTTATGGTGAATTCCTGGAGAACAAGCTTCCCATGCCCGGCTGGTCGTTACGCTGGTCCGGTTTACAGAAACTGCCGCTGATTAATAAAGTAGCCAAGAATGTATCACTGGAGCACGGCTTCCGTGGCTCGGAGGTCTATTCCTGGCAGTTCGATGCCGATTCACCGGGGAATATCCCCCTGTTATCACCGGGCAGTTTTATTGAGGATAACAAAGAGGCCGAACGGAACAGTAAGGTTACGGCTAATTTTTCACCGCTGGTGGGATTGACAATGCAATTTGACAAGGGGATTTCCACCAATGCCCGTTTCAATTATTCCCGTTCACTGGATACCAAGGAAACGGGACGGACACTGAAGACCGATAAATCGTTCACCAGCACGGCCAATTACAGTCACAAGGGTGGTATCAATATTCCCATTCCATTCATGAAGGATGTGGATATTCAGAATAATATCAATTTCACTTTAAATTTCGATTATAATGACAGTAAGACGAAAGTCAATAACGCCGGTGCCGCCAAATTCAGCACAACCAACGCCATGTCAAGCTGGAAAGCCGGGTTGCGCATTTCCTATTCCTTCACCCAGCGGGTCAGTGGCGGGGTGGTTTATGAATACCGTGAGACCGACAACAAGACCACCGGCCGGAAGATAGATCGTGATTTTGGTTTTGATGTCAATATTTCGATCAGTGGGTGACCTGATGCTTTCCAGAAACACTCTTTTTACCTCCGCGATAACTGCCGTCACGCTACTGTTGTTGGGGTGCCAGTCCGCCGTTCCGGATTTCAATGGCCAGCGGGCCTTTGAATACCTGACGGAACAGTGTGAATTCGGGCCCCGCAATCCCGGGTCGGAGGGCTATGAAAATTGTAAGCAATATTTCATTTCCGAACTGGAAAAACTGGCGGAGGAAGTTATCCGGCAGCCCTTTGAAGCAGCTGATGCCCAGACCGGTATCGAATACCGCTTGACAAATCTGATCGGACGCTTCCAGCCCGAGCAGGAATACCGGATAATGCTGGGTGCCCACTGGGATACCCGTCCCCGGGCCGACCACGATCCCGATCTTGCCCGCCGGGATGAACCGATCCTGGGGGCTAATGACGGGGCCAGTGGAATAGCCGTTTTGTTGGAACTGGCGGTCATTATGAACGAGAATCCGCCACCGGTTGGAGTGGATCTGGTATTTTTCGATGGCGAAGATATGGGGATCAGCCAGCAGCCCCAGACCTATGCCCTGGGATCACGGGCCTTTGCCAGCGATCTGCCGATTCCCAAGCCCGAATATGCCATTGTGATCGACATGATCGGCGACCGCGATTTGTCGATTCCGGTGGAGCGGAATTCCATGCTCCAGAATCCTAAGCTGGTCAAAGAACTGTGGGCCCTGGCCAGGGAGTTGAAATTGCCCGCTTTTGTATCCCGGGTTGAGAATGCGGTTTATGACGATCACATTCCACTCTGGGAGGTAGCGGGAATTCCCGCCGTCGACTTGATCGATTTTGATTATCCCAACCGCTACCAGAATTTCTGGCATACCCACCAGGATGTACCGGCCAACTGTTCGGCAGCCAGTCTGGAACAGGTGGGCACGCTGCTGGTAAATCATATCTACGGGAAAGGTAAATAATGCCTGAAGCAGAATTAAATCAATGGTATGAATCCAGTAAACAGTACTGCTATATTTCTACCATGCGATTGATCTTATTAACACTGCTCGTCCTGCTGTTTCTGGGTTGTCCGGCCCCGCCCGGTGAGGAGCTGGAAGCGGTGGATCCCTTGAGTGAAGTTCAGTTCACTTACCTGGATACCCAGGAAGCACTGTATTTCGCTGCTAAGGTAGCCGGTCGCTATCAGCAGAGTAATCTGGATACGGCCGGTGTCCTGTGGTATGGTACTTCCGGACTGTCCGGTACCGCTGACACACTCTATTTGAATGACAATGGTATTACCGGAGATATTTTATCCACTGACGGCATTTACGGTTTAAAGGTCGCCAATAATTCTTTGGTGATCAATAATTCCCTCGCTGCCGATGATTCCGGGCTGGTCTATTTGACCTGTTTCGCCCGTTATACCGATTCGACCGCCACCGTCACCGATTCATTTCACCTGGGAAATCTGGTTCCGGTTGTGCTGTGGGCGGAACTGGACACCAGTGGAATTTATGTATCCGAGTGTGTTGCCTGTCCTGATACCGATTACGTTATTATTCGTCCCGGCCACAGTGGTGTGGAACTGGTTCCGGTCTCGGCCCGGATTTCCGAACCAAATGGTTATGCCGATATCAGCTGGGTTGGTTTTACATCCATGCACGTGGGGCCCGATACCCTGCTTAATCGCGGTAACCTGATCTATCTTTATGACGACGGCAGTGCCGTTGAACTCTATCCCGGTCTGACCAGTGGCGATGAGACCGCCGGGGATGGAATTTACACCTTTGCCATTCCGATCTACGGTACCGGTTACACTCTGTCACAGACTAAAACCGGGTTATTCCGCTGGTCGTTCCAGGCCGGTGACCTGTCGGGTGAACGCTCAAATATTTATAATCTGCAGGTGAAGGTAGAATGACCAGATTACAAAAAATAATCGCCGGTTTACTGATCCTGACCGGCCTTTCGGCCCAGGTGGAAATGCCGGCGGCTTTCAGTCTGAAAAGTACGGCCGTTTTTGTGGACAGCACCGCCGATGGCCTGTATAGTAACATTATATCAGATATCCGCCTTCAGAACGATACCCTGCTCTGGCTGGGAACCGGGGTGGGTTTATCCCGGCTGCATCTCGATTCATTGACTATGAAAACCTATTACAGTTCCGATGAGCTTTTCAGCGGCACAGGATCGGTGTTTTTACCTCCCGGCGGGGTAGCAGCTCTGGCGGTGGATGCCGACCGGATTGCCGTAGCCATGGCCGGCAGCGAGGATGGTGTATCTACTGGCAAGGGTATTGTTGTTGCCGATTCCAGCCGTTCCGACTGGCTGTATTTTGAGCAACCGGTGGATGATACCTCCGCCTGGGAGCAGACCTGGTTCGGAAGCAAATCATTTAATGCGCTACCCATTTCAGTACCCCAGCAGAATGTGACTTACGATGCCGGTATCGCCGGCGATTATCTATGGATCGCATCCTGGGCCGGTGGCATAAGGCGCTACAGTTTCAGCAATGAAACCTGGGAGCGGGTGCCCCTGCCCCTGGATGACGAACCGGAACTGGTTACCTGTATCGACAGCCTCTATGATGACGACGATGTTCTGAAGGATTTTTCACTGAATCCCCGCGATCCCTACAGCGGTGGCACCATGAATCCCGATCCCTACGCCTATGGCAATCACAATCATAAAGGATTTGCCGTTCTGGCCTATGGTGATACGGTCTGGGTGGGAACCGCCAATGGTATCAACAGGGGAATTGTCGACCCGGCCGGCTGTATCGACTGGGACCATTATTACTATCCACAGGATGGTTTATCCGGCAACTGGGTCGTGGGTCTGGCACGGCAGATCCGGAACGGCCGGGAAATTATCTGGGCCGTGACCCTGACGGCTGACAACAATGAACAGCGCGGACTGAGTTATACCATGGATGACGGCCTGACCTGGCATTCAACCCTGATCGGAGAGCGGGGCTACAACGTGGCTGCCTTTGATTCCCTCATATTCGCAGCCACCGAGCGCGGCCTGTGGCGCAGCAACGATGGTGAAAACTGGGCGCTGTACCAGCCGGCAAAGCAATCCATCCCCGTCACCGGCAGCCAGGTTTATCTGACTGATGAAGTCACCAGCAATGAAGTTTACTCCGTGACCTATGATCTGCTCCGAAATGACCTGTGGATCGGTACCGCCGATGGATTGGCCGGTACCAGCGATCTGAATGGACTCAACTGGCAGATTTTCCGGACCGAGTTCAGCGGCGACTATGCCTACCCCAATCCGTTCATCACCAGTTCCGAAGGTGATGAATATGTCCGTTTTAAAATCGACGTTAAATCCTCATTTGTGGTCACGATGGATATATTCAATTTTGCCATGCAGCGGGTTTATACCGAGGAATATGATCGCCGCAATGCTGACATGGGAACCTATAAATGGGATGGCCGGGACAGTAACGGACGTTTTGTGGCCAATGGTACTTATTTCATTCGAATGAATTATGATAACGCCGATCACTGGCTGAAACTGATTGTGGTGAAATAATGAGCAGAAAACTATTTATTACCACGATTCTGTTTTGCCTTTCAATTTCACTGGTTGCCAAGGATTATGCCGGTTATGCCGGCTCATTCCTGCGCATCGGGACCTCGGCCCGGTCAGTGGCAATGGGTTCCGCCTTTACCGCTGAAATTGACCGCGGTTTTACGGCCTACCATAACCCCGCCGGTGTAGTTTTTCTCGATAAGCGACAGTTTACCGTACTTCATCATTTCCTGCCTTTGGAACGGCGCTTCAACGCCACCAGTTTTTCCACCGGCCTGCCGCCTACCGCCGGGATTGGTTTCGCCTGGGTTACCAGCGGGGTGAAGGAAATCGACGGACGTTCCCATTCCGGGCAGCATACCGAGGATTACACCACCAGCGAAGATGCGATCTACGTTACTTTCGCCAATCGGCTGTCCGACAACCTGTCCCTGGGTTTGAATATCAAGATTCTATATCATCGCTTACCGATCTATTCCGATGAATTGACCGGCAGCGGCACCGGCTTCGATTTTGGTGTCATGTACAAAGGGTTTGAGAAACTGACTCTGGCAATGACGGTTCAGGACATCAACTCCCGCTACTCCTGGAAGACCAATGAAGTGCTGGAGGATGAGGGCAGCGTTTATTACGATTATTTCCCCACTTATTTCCGGGGTGGAGCCAGCTATATTTTCAATAATCTCCAAATTACCGGCGACTACGCCTATATTGTTGATTTTCAGGAGAAATATTATCTTGGTTCCGAATTACGGGTTGGCGGCGAATACCGCTGGCATGAAAATTATTATATCCGCGCCGGAATCGGGAACACCCGACTGGCGATGGGCATTGGAATGAATTATTCACTCTTGAATAAAAATGATGCCTTTCTCGATTATGCCTTTGCTTATGAATTACCAACCGGATTAGCCCATGTTTTCACCTATGCCTTCAATTTCTAAAATAGCAGTAACGATTATATTCCTGGCCGGATCGCTGGCCGCGCTGGGAACCCAGTTCCTGTCGGTTCCATCCAGTGCTAATATGCTGGCTCAGGGGGATCAGGTTGCCATGGCCACCGAATCGCTGGTAAACCCGGCCCTGCTGTCAGAAATCAGTGGTGGCCCACAGATTGACCTGAGCCTGGGCAGCTGGCTGGCTGACGTGAAGGCTACCAGCCTCAACTATAAATTCGATCGCGCCGGTACTGCCGCCAATGTTCAATTGCGTTATATGGGTATCAATGACCTGGAATTTCGAGATGAACGTCCCAGTGATGATCCCCTGGCTAATTACAGTTCGTATGGTGCTGCCCTGGATGGTGGCCTGGCGCGCAATCTGGGAAGTATCCGTTATGGACTAAAACTGCGCCTGGTCCAGATTCGCATTTACGATGAATCATCCACTGGTTATGCCCTTGACCTGGGAGCGGTGAAGACAATCAGGCCCGGTTTTAAGGTCGGTTTTGCCGCCCTTAACCTGGGACAGATGAATGCCATGCAGGTAGATGACCCGCTCATGCCGATACGGATATTGGCCGGGACCGCATTTACTGTCAGTCATCCGGTCTTACCGACCGAATTAGGCCTTACTGGAGAATGGTCTTCATTAGTGGATGGTCTTATTATCAATTTCGGCAGTTGCTCCCGCTGGAAGAATTCCGCTCTGATAATGGGTACGACCCTGGCCCCGGATGTGGTTGAGGTTTCTGCCGGATTTAATATTTCAATCGGCCGGTACACCTTCGGTTATGGTGTCCAGATCGGTTCCCAGGATCTGGGGTTGCCGCAAATTCTTGATTTATCCGTTCAATTGCCTTGATCCACTGATGGAATTATGAACATTTCCGATTTTCTGCGGCGCCTGCCGCTTTCCTCCATTATTCTGCTGGTTGCCCTGGTTATAATAGTTGTTGTTCTGGTAATATTTATTCCAAAAAGTAAACCCGAACCGCCGAAGGTGACCAAGCGGGACCGGAAGCCGGGTGTGGAAAAGCCGGAGCCCGTGGCGGAACCGGTGGGACGAATCGCCATTATTATCGATGATTTCGGCTATAATTATGATGGTGTCGCCCAGGCCTACCTGGAGCTGGATGCCAACCTGACCTATGCCATTATTCCCGGCCACGCGTACAGCCAGCAGATCGCTAAAGAAGCCGCCGGTAAGGGATATGAAACAATTATCCATATGCCAATGGAATCACTGGCCGATTTGAACGGGGAAGACGATTATATGTTGAAGACCACCATGTCGACGGCTGAACTGGAGCGCCGGCTGAAACTGGTTCTGGAAGAATATCCCTTTACCAAGGGAATGAATAACCACCAGGGTTCCCGGGCTACCCAGGATCAGCGGGTAATGGCAATCGTCGGGGCCAGTCTAAAGGCCGCCGGCAAGTATTTTATCGACAGCCGCACAACGGCCCAATCGATTGCGGAAAGGGAATGTGCAGCCCTTGGTGTTCCCGTGGCCCGGCGTAATGTTTTCCTGGACAATGACCTGGACCCGGCCCTGATCCATACCCAGATTGGCAAGCTGGCTGCTTACGCGGCCAAATACGGTGAGGCCGTTGGAATCGGACACAACAAACGTTCGACCCTGGCCGTCCTGAGACAGGAAATACCACGCCTTAAAGCGGCCGGATACGAATTTGTATTTGCTTCAGAACTGGTGAATTGACCAGAATAAATTCGATAATTTTTTCACTTATCGTTCGTTGCTATTGCAATTAACCCGCTGAAATTGTGGCTTGATTGTCTTGAGTTTTACAGGGGATAGTTATGTAATTAAACCAATCGTTTTTATTTTTTTGAAATACAGGTAAGTTTTATTTGCTACATTCAATAATTCCCAGGGGAAGGAATGAAATATTCATATACAAAGTATTTCTGTTATCTCCGAGAACAGACAGGGAAGGTCTGGCCCGATTATCCTCTTCTTGTCTTTTATCTTTTATCTTTTATCCTGACTCTTTTCCTAACCGCCTGCCTGGATGATGATACCCAACCAGAGGAATGCGGTCCCCATCAGATTATGGTTGACGGCGATTGCCAATGTGAAGATGGCTACCACTGGAATGATGATTACACAAACTGTGTGTTGGATACCACCAGCCATAATTTTGTTTGGACTATTGATACTTTAGGTGAGTATAGCAGTTACCTTAATGATGTTTGGATCGTAGATGAGAATGACATCTGGGTGGTAGGTAATATTGTTATGCCGGACCCGGACTCCAGCTTTGATGGAACCGGTCAGGAAACATTTAATATCGCTCACTGGGATGGGAGTAACTGGGGAATTAATAGAGCTTGGGGGGTAGTGTCCTTATCCGGCATATGGTATTTTAGTATAGAGAATATATGGGTTTCATGTGGTTTCCCAATCCATTGGGATGGTGATGAGTGGAAGCTTTACCATCTACAAAATATGGGATTGGGCGAATATATGAGTGTTGATCATATATGGGCATCATCGGAAGAAGATATTTATTTTGTGGGATATAAGGGTTCTATTGCTTATTACAACGGTTCAAATTTCAGTAAGATGGAAAGCGGAACCAAAGTACGCCTGCGCGATATTGCCGGCAGTGCCGATGGCGAGCATATCTTTGTTACCGGTTATGAAGATTCCGGTGAACTGTCAGGCCAGAGTGTGGCGCTGGAACTGGTGGATGGGCAGTGGCGGAAATTATATACCAGTACTCATTATTCCGGTGATCCACAAGAGGGCGATTATGGCCGTTTTCAGGCTGTTACAGTGCTTGGTGATACAGCCTATTTCACGACCGGGGGTACCTGGCTGGTTAAATACAATTTTATTGAACAAACGACCGAGTATATTGCCAAGCGAGAATATTTTACTGATGGTTACCGATTAATAGCAATCTCAGGATCAGGTATCAACGATATTTTGCTCACCAGTGCCTGGGGAAATGTATTCCACTATAATGGCAGTACCTGGAAACTGGATAACTGTATTTACGATCAGTACGGTCCGGCGGCATTATATCCCCGGGCTGGAAAAATCAAGGGTAACACGGTGGTGATTGCCAGTTGGTTGGCTTCCTGGGAGTATGCCCCGGTTATCAGGGGGTATCGCTGATGGTCATTAAAACATTAAGAAAAATTTACCGGTTCTTCCTTCTTCCCTTTTCCATTTTCCTTTTCTGGGCTTGCCCGGAGCAGGAAGAATCCCTTGAATGCGGCCCCCATCAGATCGTGATTGACGGCGAGTGCCAGTGTGAGGAAGGCTACCACTGGAATGACGACCACACAAAATGCGTAATAGACACCACCAGCCATGCTTTTGTCTGGGAGGCTTTGGTGGGGGGCTCGACGCTGTGCTCGTCGTTTAACGGTGTGGAAATAATTGCGCCGGATGACATTTGGGCTGTGGGTGAACTCTTCACTGATGAACGGGATTCCAATGGAAAAATCATTAAATACAATGCTGCTCATTTCGATGGTAATAACTGGGCTTTGGAAAAGATAATTGTTAGGGACGATCATCTGAATGATGGCGTTTATTATATAGAACTGGATTCCAGTGGACAAGATTTATCTGGAGTATTTAAGGTTGATAATGAAATATGGTTTATGGAGGGCGGCCAGCGGGTAAGATTAATTGACGGGCAATGGGATTATTTTCCGGTGCAACCTTATTGGCCGTTTGAACACAGTGCCTACCGTTTATGGGGCACATCGAAAAATAATATTTTTATAACCGGAAGGCTTGGTGAAATCACCCACTACGACGGCGAAAATTTTCATCATCAGGATCTGGGTACGGATATACCCTTGCGGGACATCTACGGCCTCGATGAGAACCATATCTGGGTAACGGGCCTTGACCGAAGCCACTGGGAGTCTGTAATCTACTGTTTTGATGGAGTGAATTGGAGTACCAAGCATTATTTTAGTTTCGACGATCCCAACTATGATGGCAGTATTAGTTCTGACACACTTAATGGCTATGCTACATCTGTTTGGGCCTATGGTGACACAGTTTATTTCACTAGTCGTAATGGTGTTTGGAAGGAGTCAATATCGACAGGAGAGGGAACGTTGATACCATCTGCAGAAATTTCAGAAGATGGCTTTTACCCATTCTTTGGTATTCGTGGCACCGGTTATAATGATATAATTGTAATCGGACAGGATTCACGGATATATCATTACAATGGAAAAAATTGGGCACGGGTTGGTAATATTATTCCTCAAGCCAATCTAATTACTTTGGATATGATCGATGATACTGTTGTTATAGTTGGTCATACCGCAAGCATACAAGCCCTGATAATTCAGGGCCGTAGATGAGAAAAGGGGCGGTTTGAATTGAGAGCAAGGAATGACGAATGAAGATTTGCGAAGTGATTAACAGAAATAAGCAGTCAATTTTATTAGTTCCACTAAATTTTTATCTTTTATCTTTTATCCTGGTTCTTTCCCTCACCGCCTGTCTGGACGATAATACCCAACCGGAGGAATGCGGCCCCCATCAGATCGTGATTGACGGCGAATGCGAGTGCGAAGACGGCTACCACTGGAATGAGGACAATACCAAATGCGTGCTGGATACCACCAGTCATGATTTTACATGGGAAGTTTTAGCAGGCGGTGCAACTCTTGGTTCTTCATTTCATGGTGTTGAAATAATAGCACCCGATGATATTTGGGTCGTGGGTAGGATATTTACAGATGAAATGGATTCTAATGATAATTGGATCAAGTATAATGCCGCCTATTATAATGGCAGTGGATGGTCTCTGGAACGATTAATAGTACGTCAAGATGCCGGAATTCCGGGCGACTATGTAACAACCTATGACAGTACCGGAAATGACCTTGAAAGTGTATATAAAATTGATAATGAAATCTGGTTTATTGAAGGATCAAGTCGAGCCAGGTTGATAGATAGCCGGTGGGATTATTTTCCTGAGGACCAGTATTGGTCATATTATTACGGCGCTTATCGGATGTGGGGTACCGATAAAGATAATTTATATATTACCGGTAAGTTGGGTAGTATTACCCACTACGACGGCGAAAATTTTCATCATCAGGATCTGGGTACGGATATACCCCTGCGGGACATCTACGGCCTCGACGAGAACCATATCTGGGCGGTGGGGTATGACCGTGGTGATGGCAGCTCGGTGATCTATTTCTATGATGGTACAAATTGGAATGAGAAATATTACTTTAATCTGGACCTTTGGGATGGTGTAATCGATACCGATACCTTGGATGGTCAGGTTGCCTCGGTGTGGGCTTATGGAGACACTGTATATTTTTGTTGTTCGACCGGTATCTGGAAAGAATCGATATCAACCGGAGAAGGTAAACTGGTTCCTTCTTTGGAGATATCAGAAGATGGTTATTATTCCTATAAAGGAATTAGAGGCAATAATTACAATGATATAATGGTGGTTGGTTTAAATGATCATCGGTTCCATTATAATGGTAAGAGTTGGTTTAAATGTGGGGGCGTATATTACCGAGCAACACTTGAAGCTCTGGATGTACAAGGAGACAATTTTGTTATTGTCGGACATACAAAAGAATTACAAGGCTTGATTATTCAAGGAAAAAGATAGAAGGGCTCTGTATATCCTGACAGGCTACTACAGAGCCCTTTACAAACAACCGTCAATAATGGCTGTTCAACTGGTGAAATTTACTATCAGTATACAGCCATTGAAAGAAAGGGTATAAAAATGAATCATCGGAAATGGCTTGTATTGATAATAATGCTTATCCCATTTATTGGATCACAAGCCACAAATGTCAATGTGTATTTTACCAACGTGGATGGTAATGGTGTTGGTCTTGGAGGAACATTGAGTGTGTACAACAGTAATGGGACAACTGCAGTTTCCACCGACATTGCATCAGGTGAATATGAAGTTCTGACGCAATATCAGAATTATCAGGAAAGAACAGACAATCAGATTATTTCTACTAGAATGCACCATGATTGGAATGATGAAAATCTTGATTGTAAAATTAAAAATGATTTCACAGCATCTGATCCAGATCAGGAAGAAGAGGCAGTGTTTTACCCATATTCTAATGTCACTTTCAATCTGTCCAGTAATGTTGACAATGTGGAAGACTGGCTGGAACTGCGTGATCCCTGGTGGGTGGAAGATGCCGGGTCGGTATACCAGCCGAATGCTTTCAGAACTTTCAGTGAGATGGGGATTAGCACTACCCATAAGGTTTTTGAAGATCAAGAAGTACTTGTTACCAACCAATACTACTCCATTAAGGCGCCGCAGCTGGTTGCCGATGAAAATGGAATATATGAATTCAGTAACTTGGCATTTTCTGGTGCCACTTCTTCAGCAGACCCGGATCACCCAAGCGATTCACGATATAAAGGAATTGAAATAACTTCCAGCATAGTAAATATTACGGCTACCTATACTCAGGTCAACACACAATCAGGGTCGTATGGTGTACCATCAGATGATAAACTAGTAATACCTTCGGGTGCCGAAATTGAGTGTAACAGTGGATTCGGTTTATATATCTATGGTGAATTGGAAGCCATTGGGACAGCCGAATCTCCAATTGTATTAGAAGGTACATCCTCAAATTCATATTGGAATGGTGTTCACGTATACTCTTGCATAGATATGCAATATGTTACACTAAAAAATCTTGGCGTAAGCTCTTGGGAAACTGGGAGTGGCTTATACTTCAGTTATTTAGCGGATAATGAAGCAAATTTAGATCATTGTACAATTATTAACTCGGAAGTTTTTCATGGATGGGCAAATTTTAATTTAACTATTAATAATTGTACATTTTATAACAGCGATCTATCATTAGCAAATATTATACTGGGAGGTACCAGATCAGCAATAGATTATTATACCGTTGTATGTAAAAATAATATTTTTTATAGTCCTACATCGGGTATAATAAACATGGAATATGTTTCTAGTTTAACAGAAGAATATAATTGTTATGATGTAAATGACATAAATATAACGATTTCAACCAACAGCATCACCGATGATCCCGATTTCAATGATGCCGCCAATGGTGATTTCACCCTTGAATCCACCAGCCCCTGCATCGATGCCGGTGATCCTGGTACTGCAGACGATCCCGATGGTACTACCGCAGATATGGGTGCTTATTATTATGATGCCGTACCATCGGCGCCACAAAGTCTGTCATATACAACCAATGCCTACGATAATCCTGTGTTATCATGGACAGCGAGCTCCGACGCCGATATCGATAAATATCGGATTTACCGTGGTTCCGACGATCTTCGCGAACCAATGACGCAGATTGGAACAACAACATCAACTAGCTATACAGATCATTATTTCTGGGTTGCCCCGGTTGAGGAATATCAGTATTACGTGAAGGCAGAAGACAATATTGGTCAGCTTTCCGGTGCATCCAACGAAATCAATGTTGACGGGTATGCCGCAAAACAACTGGTGGAGATGTTGCCCCAGAAATTTGACCTGCATGAGAATTACCCGAATCCCTTCAACCCCAGTACGACGATAAAATACGATCTACCGGAAGCAAGTATGGTTTCAATGAAGGTTTATGATTTTCTGGGCCGGGAAATCAGAACGCTTGTAAATGAATCCATTAGCGCCGGTTATAATCATGTTGTCTGGGATGGACGGAATGATTTTGGAAAGTCTGTTGCCAGTGGCATTTACCTGCTTACAGTTGATATTAAAGGAATTGATTCCGGCGAACAGCATAATTCTAAAATGAAACTGATTTTGATAAAGTAATTTTTAATGTTTGTGCCCGGCACTTTGCATGTGCCGGGCTCATAGACTAAGTTCCGATATATTTCAATGGCGCTTTGACGCAGCCCTTTGGGTTTTTGCCAGCTTTTCTTTGCGGTAATTCGGGTTATCCGGCGTAATTTCACCGTCACTGATTAATTCAATCGTGATAAAAATATAATTGGAATAGATCATGCCCATCCTGTGTAAGGTAACCCGTGGTTTTTATGTCGAAAGTATCCATATGGCCTATGCGGTCGTTGTGGACAGTAACGGTAAAATTATTTTCAGCAGTGGTGATCCCGAATACCTGACCTGTATCAGGTCAGCCTGCAAACCGTTCCAGGCCTCGGCATCGATCAGGGCCGGTGCCCTGGAAGCAGCCGGATTCACCAGTCCGGAGACCGCCCTGATCTGTGCTTCCCACTCCGGTGAGGATGTCCACCTTGAAACGGCCCAATCGATGTTGAACAAACTGGGGTATGGAGTCGAACACTACGAGTGTGGCGCCCACGCACCTTACGACAAGGCTGCCGCCGATGGATTGATCCGCTCCGGGATGAAACCCCGAGCCTGGCATAATAACTGTTCCGGGAAACACGCCGGTATGCTGGCACTGGCGAAGCACCTCTATGTGGACCCCCGCCATTACAGCTATCCCGATCACCCGGTGCAACAGGCGATTTTCAGGCAACTGGAATTCCTGAGCGGACAGAAGGAGCTGCCGATCAGTATCGATGGCTGCAGCCTGCCGGTGCCATTCCTGTCACTATTTACGATTGCCACTATGTTCCAGAAACTTGGCAGCGGAGACTACCCGGAATTGAATGTTGCCTACGACGCCATGGCGGCTAATCCCCGTCTGGTGGGCGGTACCGGCCGTTTTGACACCGATTATATCGCCGCCCTGCAGGGCCGGTCGGTAACCAAAGTGGGTGGTGAGTCAATCCGTGGGGTAAGCATTCGCCGTCCTGATGGAGAAACCTGGGGGCTGGCGGTCAAGGTACTGGACGGGAACCAGCGGGCCAATCCCGCCGCCACCCTGGCGGTGATGGAAAAACTGGATTTGTTGACCGAAGCCGAATTGGAACGCCTGGAAGACTACCGGACCACCAAACTGTATAACCATCGCAAAATCCATATCGGGAACCTGACCGCCCAGCTTGAGGACTGATTTTGCGCAGCTGTCTTATCGCCCTGGGTGCAGCCTTCCTGTTCCAGACAACCATTGTTGCCCAGGACTGCCCGCCTGATACGCTGGCCGTGAACCCGCACCAGGATAACTGGTCCATACCCTACTGGAATGACTGGGACGGAATCGAAATTGTAACCTGGAATACCAAGGAATTTCCCTATGCCGGGACATCCACGATAAATGGGATTGCCGAAATCGTACAGGATCAGATGGCCGATATCTATGCCTTCCAGGAGATCAATGATACCACCGCTTTCCGTAACCAGCTGATGCCTTTGTTACCGAATTATGACTATATCATCGGTTCGAATGGCTATTATGCTTTCCTGGCGGTCATCTACCGCACTGATATTTTAACCGTTACCGGCCGCGATGAATTATGGGACGATACTGATTACTGGGATGACGGTGATACCGATTATTATGACAATGCCCAATACTATTTTGCCAGCCGTCCTCCGTTAAGGGTGGATTTCCACTGGGAATGCGGGACCGACCAGTTCGATTTTTCCGTGATCGATATCCACCTGAAAGCCAGGGATGAGGGCTTTGACCGGCGGGTGATTGCCAGCCAGTTGTTGCAGACCTATCTGCAGGATCAATTGGCGCTGGGTGATTCGAATATTGTGGTGGCGGGTGACTGGAACGATGAAATAACTGATTATTCGTCCTCCAATTCATTTAATGCCATTCTCAATGATGATGACCTGTATTTCGCCAACCTGCCCCTGGCCCAGGATGGCAGCAATTACTACGATTCCTATCCGTCCTGGCCCAGTTTTCTGGATCATATTCTGATCACGGCCGGCCTGTTTGATGAAAACGATTATGGGACGGTAACCACTTTCCGGCTGGATGATTATATCAGCAACTATTCCTATATAATTTCCGATCATCGTCCGGTAGGCTGGCGTTTTCCAATCCGTGGCAGCTCGGGTACATCCACCGGTTCGATTGTGATCACCGAAATAATGCCTAATCCAGCCGTGTCATCGGATACCTACGGAGAGTGGTTCGAGATTTATAATGCTGATACAACGGCGATTGAAATATCCGCCTGGCAGATTGCCGATAATGACGGTGAATTCCACCAGATCGATCCCGGTATCGATTACTTTGCTATCCAGCCCGGTGAATATATGGTGTTTGGCCGCAGCGCCGATACCAGCCTCAACGGCGGTGTGGATCTGGACTATGAATATTCCGGTTTCAATCTGGCCAATACCGGCGACGAAATAATTCTGCTGAATGCCCGGGGCACGGAGGTGGATCGGGTTGAATACGACTATAATTATCCTTTTGACAGTGGTTATTCGGCCTGGCTGTCTGATCCGGCTCTGGATAATAATAATGTCAATAACTGGCGCCAGGCCACCCGGCAGTTCGGGGCCGGTGATTATGGTACGCCCGGGTATTCCGAAACCGGGTCAACGGGGATTGGACCGGAAGTAATGCTGCCACAGGCCCTTAAAATGCTTGGTAACTATCCCAACCCGTTCAATCCGGCCACAACGATTGAATTTGAACTGGCAGCGGCCGGTGAAATTTCGCTGGTGATTCTTGATCTGCAGGGGCGGATTGTTTCCGAAATTACTGACCGCTATTATCCCGCCGGCCGGCACTCAATAAATTGGAAGGCTGACGGATTACCCAGTGGTGTATACATTTATCAGCTCCAGCCGGGTAACCAGTCCGCAGCCGGTAAAATGCTTTATTTAAAGTAAAAATATTCACATGGATTTCGACTTAATTACTGTAAATTAATCTTCACTACACCTATTTTGATTCAGGAGGTTATACCTATGAAAACGAAGATTTTTTTGATGCTTGCACTTTTAATGGCCTGCGGACAGCTTCCGGCGGCCGATATCTGGATAAATGAGATCGATTATGATCAGCCGGGGACCGACGCTACCGAATTCGTTGAGTTGGCCGGTCTGGCCGGTACTTATACGAATGTGGTTCTGGAGTTGATCAATGGAAACGATGGTTCAACTTATGGAACCTATAGTTTAGGAAATATTACCCTGACCAATGAATCAGGTGGGTATGGATTTTATGTGGTTGGTGCAACCGGTGTAACCAATGTGGATTTCACCTCCGGTGTACCGTCCACCAATGCCATTCAGAACGGCGCCCCTGATGGAGCTCAGTTAAAGGTCAATGGCAGCATTGTGGACGCTGTGTCCTATGAAGGTCAGATGAATGATGGTGATGGCAATCCCATGGAGGATGTGGATTCCTATGGTGCCGATATGTACGAAGGGGCCGCTGACACGTCCATTTCACGGATCGGACTGGATGATTCACCCTGGGAGGTCACGGCGACTACTCCGGGCGTGGTGAATACGGGCCAGTCATTCGATTCATCACCACAATTGTCTATCACCTCACCCGCCGATGGCACCACGGTTTATTCCACCACCGTCAGCGTGAGCTTTTCGGTCTATAATTTTGTGATCGGTACTGACGGCCATATTCACTATACCCTGGACGGCGGCTCTACCCAGATGCAATCCACCGCCGATCCAATCGAATTCACCGATCTGGCCTTAGGATCACATACTGTCAATGTCTGGCTGGTGGATAACAGCCATGCCGATCTTGATCCGCCGGTTACCGGCTCGGTGACATTCACCGTGGAAGAATTAAGCACGGTCAGCATTTATGATATCCAGGGACAGACCGACTCATCACCCTATGCCGGGCAGACCTTGACCACCACCGGTATCATCACCGGTGTGGCCTATAATGGTATCTTCCTTCAGGATGGAGCCGGAGCCTGGAACGGTATCTGGGTCTATCTGGGCAGCAGCGGATCGCTGGCGGCCGGTGACTCTGTAACAGTGACCGGTCTGGTGGCTGAGTACAATGGTTTGACCGAACTGGAAGATGCCACGGTAACAGTAATCAGCAGCGGGAACACACTTCCTGATGCAACGGCGATCACTACCGCTGAAATGACCGAGCAGTATGAAGGTGTGCTGGTATCCTTTGCCAGTGCCACCTGTACGGTTGCCCCCGATACCTACGGTGAATGGAAAGTAGACGATGGCAGCGGTGAAGCTACCATCGATGACAAAGTTCTGGACTACGATGGTGAGGTCGGAACTTCATATAATATTACCGGTGTGGGTGACTACAGTTACGGCATTTACAAAGTGCAGGCGACTATAGTAGAGGAATTTGTCGATCCCAATGCTCCGGTAGCCGATGCCGGTGAGGATCAGCAAGTCGAACCGGGCACACTGGTTACCCTGGACGGCACCGGCAGCTCCGATGCCGATGGTGTCATTATTGGCTATCTCTGGGAACAGCTTAGCGGACCCAGCGTCACATTGAGTGATTATGAAGAAGCGGTGGTTACCTTTACCGCACCGGCGGAAGTCTGTGTACTGGAATTTAAGTTGACGGTGATCGATAACAATGCCAGCCAGGCCACTGATGAGGTGGTGGTCAATGTGGGCAGTTTTACTATCTACGATATCCAGTATGCCACCGAGGCCGGTTCCGGGACCAACGACTGCTACCCATCACCCTATGTGGATGAGGAAGTCACCGTTTCCGGCGTGGTTACAGGTGTGAAACCGGGCACCTACCCGAATTTCTTCCTGCAGCAGCCCGGCCAATCCTCCTGGGGCGGTGTGCTGGTCTACGATACCAGTGTGAATCCCATGGTTGGCGATTCAGTTACTGTCACTGCCACTGTCACGGAATACTTTGGACTGACCGAATTAAAGACTGTTTCCGGTTTCACGATCAATTCCAGCGGCAACACCATCGATCCGATCGCCATCAACAGCGGCGACCTGGGAATTACCTGTTCGTCTGCTGGAGAACAGTTTGAAGGCATGCTGGTTGAACTGATGAACGTGACCGTCGACTCGGTGAACCAGTACAACAGCTGGTACGTAAATGACGGCAGTGGACAGGCCAAGATCGATGATTATTACTTCGATGGTACCTGGACCACACCCGACGCCGGTGTAACTTATGAAACCATTATCGGGGTAGTGGACTATGCCTATGGCGAATACCAGATATATCCCCTCAGTGCGGCCGACCTGGTTGTGCTTGGCGGTCTGGATGAACCGCAGGTGGCGGAAAACATTAACCTGATTTCCAATTATCCCAATCCCTTCAACCCGGTGACCACCATTTGCTACCAGGTGGCGGTCAGTGGACGGACCACTGTTACGATCTTTGACCTGTTGGGTAACCAGGTGACCAGGCTGGTGGATGCCGAGCGTCAGGCCGGGCAGGATTATTCCGTCCAGTGGAATGGAACCGATTCCAACGGCAAAGCCATGCCCAGCGGGATCTACTTCAGCCGTCTGGTTACCGGATCAGGTACCTTAACCCAAAAGATAACCCTGCTTAAATAATGCGAAAATACCTTTTAATCCTTCTACTGGCCGGGTCATCGTTGATGGCCCAGGCCGACCATATCCTGTTCTACCGGGTGGTGCTTACACCGACCAACGGTGAAATGGTTTCACTGGTCAATCCCACGGGAGCGACAGTGGATTTATCCGATTACTACCTAACCGATGCGGTGAAGGTGAGTAGTGGTAAATTCTATTACAACTTACCTGACAGTACGGATTACTGGAGTACTTCATTTTCCGATTTCATCGCCCGCTTCCCCAGTGGGTCGTCAATCGCCAGTGGTGATACACTAAATATCAGTATCCATAATGATTCACTATATACTGATTACTATGATGAGGCGCCTGACCTGGCGTTGTTTGGCGATTTCCGCGATGCCATCGATGGAGTCACCTCGATTTCCTATGGTGATGCCTTCGTCGAGACTGATTTCCTCCATAACGATGCGGAAGTACTGGTCCTCTTCCACTGGGACGGTTCCGGCAGCACGGTGGACGATGTGGATTATTTCCTGTGGGGTGATACCACCCATGCGGTGGATAAGACCGGTGTCAGCGGCTATGCCGCCGATACACCGGCGGGTGACCAGGCCTACCTGGAGCCCCACGATGAAGGCTTCGCTTTTGTGCGCCAGAGTGCTAATGAAACCGGTGAAACAACCACTGGTGGTAACGGGATTACCGGTCATGATGAGACCAGTGAGGATTTCACCTCTGCCTGGATAACAGCTATCTATCCGGAAGTTGAAATGCTGACGATTGCCACCCTGATTGAAGATGGTGCCGACTACGAAGGTGAGGTTGTAACCTTCCCGGCCGTCGTAACTGTTCCGGCCGGACTGTTATGGGATGGCCGCAGCCAGATTTATATCCAGGATGAATCAAAACGGGGGATTATTGTTGACCAGAGTTCGATTGATAATTCGGTTACCCGTGGTGACTCTGTCATGGTTACCGGTGAATTTGGCTATTACGATGGGACACCCCAGATCAGCAATTACACTTTGGACCTGATTAAATCCGATGCCGTAATCCCGGTGCTCGAAGTGAATATCGCCCAGTTGAACACCCTGGAATACACATCATCATTTGTTAAAGTATGGGGTAAAATCACCAGCCGTTCGGAACCGAATCTGGCATCAAACAATACCGGTGCCAGTATCGACATCCAGGATGACAGTGGCGAACAAACCACCGTCCGGATCTGGAACTCCACCAATATTTTATACAATGAACTGGCGGAGTTGATCAACCCGGAGTTGGATTCTCTGCTGCAGATCGGCAATGTGATTGAAGTCTGTGGTGTGGCTGATGAGTACATAGGAAGTCAGCTGGTGCCGGCCTTCCTGGAGGATGTTTCCGAATTCACCGAGGGGATTGAAGGCGATTTCAAGATCGAGCTGGAGGTGGCACCTTATCCATTTGTACCGCAACGAGGTGAAGTAATATCTTACCAGTTCAGCTACCCGGAAGACGCCCGGATCAAGCTGCGGCTATATGATGCCGGTGGTCGCCCGGTGGCTACTTTATACGATGAATACCGGGCCGTATCATACTTCATCGAAAGAACCTGGGACGGACGCGATAACCTGAACAGTTATGTGCCGCCCGGGGTCTACCTGCTGCACCTGGAGGTGACCGATACCAAGACCGGAAAGCTATCATCCGATGTGGCCCCGGTGGTGATTGGAGTGTACGACAAATGAAATATACAACTCTAAAATCAATCACCCTTTATGCGGCTTTTATCTTTTATCTTTCATCTTTTATCTTCGCTCAGGTCACGACCGAGCAGCTTTACCATGGCGCTGGCGACATGGCCCTGGCCGGCAGTAATATTGCCCACCAGACCGATGCCTGGGCCGCCTTTGAGAATCCTTCCGGCCTGGCCCGGATTGAAGGGATTTCCGGTGTGTTGGGCTACGACCGGATGATGAGCCAGTCCTATTTGCCACACACCATGCTGGTCGCAGCCTTGCCGGTGGGCAAATTCGGCGTGGCCGGTATTGCCCTGGATCATCTGGCCGTTTCCTATGGCGGTAACGATCTGTCCAGTGAGCTGGCCCTGTCGCTGAACCATGGTTTTTATCTGCAGCAGGATCGTAATTCCACCCTGGCTTTTGGTTATGCCCTGAAATACCTGCAGGTCGATTACGGCCAATCGGCCGGATTTACCGGTGACGGTTCCGATGGTATCGACCTGGGGAAAAGCAGTGCCATAGGCCTGGATGTCGGCTTCACGGCCAGCCTGCGTGAACGGCACCGCCTGGGTGTTCATGTCCTGAATGTCAACCAGCCCGAGCTGGATAACGGTAATCATCCGGCCAGCCTGCCCCGGGCCGTGCAACTGGGCCTGTCCTACTCACCTTACGATCTGGTGTGGACCAACTTCGCCTTGATCCGGACGGCCAATTATCCTACCCAGTATGCCGCCGGTATCGAATATGAAATCCTGCCGGGATTCATTATCCTTTCCGGAGTGCAGTCCAATCCCAACCGTCTGGGAGCGGGCCTGAAGATCAACTGGTCGATTCTGGCGGTGGAATACGCCCTGTTGACTCATCCGGTTCTGCCGGTGGGCCACCAGTTTGCCCTGGGAGTGGCCCTTTGATGCGACGTATTCTGATTGTTCTACCGCTGTTGATTGTAGTCCTGGGTGCCCAGCAACTGAAGCTGAATACAGCCAGTCTGGAAGAGATCCAGTCTCTGCCATTAACGGTCGAACAGGCCGATGCCCTCTACGAATTCGTATTGTTTCAGGGACCGGTGACCAGTATTTACCAGCTGGCGGTCCTTCCCGGTTTCGATGCTATGGTACTGGATGAAATAAAACCACTGGTCTCACTGGAATTGCCGGTACTGTCGGTCCGGGAATCGCGGCTCCAGGATTTCTATGGCAAGGTGGAAGACTGGACCAGCGAGGAGGGTGTAAACCAGGGATTGGTGGAGCTGTGGCTGGATCGCCTGGCCGAACCGATCAATGTGAATGACGCTACTTATGATGATTTGTTGGCTCTCCAAAATGTGAGTCCGGTGGATGCGGTGGCGGTTATTAAGCGTCAACAGGAGGGGAGCATCGATTATCCCCGGGCCCTGCGTGGTGCCATCGGCTTATCCTATTACGGTTACCGCAACATGGTTAATTTCCTCAGTTTTGGCGAGGATGATCCCCATGAAGGATTCCATTTCTGGTACAATACCACCTACAAGACTGTGCCTTCGTCAACTTCCTTTGACGATGAGGTGGCAACAACAACCGTATTGGCAAACTACCCCGGCGACCTACAACATAAACTGGTGGCCAGTTACGGCAGGCACTGGAAACTGGGCGGTTCTTTCAGCCGCCAGTTGGGTGAGACCGACCGGGTGTTGTCATTAAACGATTCAAAATGGAACCTGACCTACCGGGATATGGAACTGGGACCGGTAAAATTCAACCAGTTGATCCTGGGTAATTTTTCCGCCACCATGGGTCAGGGCGTAATTTTCGAAAGCACTGATTTCTTTTCACCCCGCCGGTCCGGTTACGGCTGGAGCAAACGGGTGGTGGGTGTTTTCCCTGACTTGTCCCGCAGTTATGAATTTGCCCTCCAGGGTGCCGCCGCACAGGCAGAGGTCGGTAATCTGCAGGCTTTTGGCTTTTTCTCCAAGCGTTCCAGGGATGCAGTTTTGAATGCCGATGGGACGATATCAACATTGATCGTGCTTAATCCCCGGTCTGATATTGGTTATCAGGGAGCACTGGAAAATCCAATGCTGGATGTGGTCAATGAAGTCACTTACGGCGGTAACCTGCGCTATACTTTTAAACCAGGTTGGATCCTTGGTCTGACCAGTTATGAGAGCCTCTATGACCGGGCCATCGATCCCCAGATACAGAGGACCGTTATTGCCACTGAGAATGAGTCCAATTTCCTGACAGCCATCGGCAATACGGCCGATACCGAGATTGCCGCCATGTATTCTTCTACGGCCGAGTCGCCGATCTGGGATGAGGCCCAGGCCCTGCGGCGGGTATTCGGATTTGACTTCACGGCGGTGATCAAAAACCTGGCGATCCAGGGCGAATATGGCATTCTTGATAAAGATGGTGATATCGGCAACCTGTCCAACGATCCCAGGGCCCTGGTGGTTAGCGGGTATCTCCAGTTTAACAGCCTGAATTTCCTGGTGCTCTACCGTGATTATGACCTGGAGTACGATAATCCCTACCAGCGCTCATTTTCCAATTATCAGCGTTACAAAGGGACAATTTTTGAAGACACATATTATCTGACCGATGAAATTTACGGATACCTGTATTCAGGTACACCGCAGCCCCAATCGGAAAGAGGAGTTTATTTTTATAGCCGCTACCAGGTCAGCCGCCAGTTGGTGTTGACTACCGATTTCGACACCTGGACCCGGGTTGCCGACAATGCCCGCTATTACCGGACCGTTTTCCGGGCTCAATACCGGCCCGCTTTCAACTATCGCTTCAACCTGCGCCAGAAATGGCAGGAGCGGGGTGCCCACGATGAATATGATCCGTCCGCCTTCTACTCCCGGGAAACGATTGTAAGCGCCCAGTTGCGGTTGTCCAGCTATGATAATATTCAGCTGGCCTACACCAACAGTTTTGTCGATTTTTCGAATCGCCGCCGTTTGACGGTTGATCCGGCTACCAGCGAGCCGCCGGCCATGGTTGGTACGGCCGGCACCGGTGGTGAAGCCCTGAGCTGCCGGTTGACCCACAATATCTCCGAAGAATTGAAGGTCATGGGACAGTTGATCCTGTATAACGGCTTTATCTGGAATTTCGAGGACACCGATTTTCGGGTATTCGACAGCGGTAGTTCCGACGCCCTGCGCTGGTGGGTGGCTGTATTCAGTCGGCTGGGGAACAACTGGACGATCAGGTTGAAATATACCGCGGACACGGGAACCCTGATTACCAATTATGCCTATGCGCCTTTAGGTGGAGACTCCTACTCAACCCGTATCCCGGATTATGACTCGGCCAGTTTGAACCAGAGCTCCGACATGCGGATCCAGATCGATTATGCCTTTTGAGAGAACAAGATAAAAGATAAAAGTGAAAAGACATATCAAGATAAAAGTGAAAAGATAAAGAATTGAATATGATTGAGAAATTTAATCTGAAAAATCTAGCCCTTCTTGTGCTTGTCATTGGGAGCGGGATGCTTTGCGGACAGGCTTATTTTAATGCTTTCCTGCCGGGATCGGAACCAGTACCGGCCCGGTCGCTGGGAATGGGAGCAACCGGTGCAGCCACTGAGATTGGCTATGGCAACCTGTGGTCGAATCCGGCCCTGCTGAGTGGTGCTGACGGACTGGGAATTATCACGGTCAACAGTGGAATTCTGCGCCGGGTCGAACAGCGCTCATTCGCAGTATATGATTATTTTGACGACGTCGCGGTCACCAATATTTATGTCACCAACCGCAACTGGTATGATGATATCAGTGGCGGATTAACCGTTAATTTACCATTTAATACAGTTCTGGGATTAGCCCGATCCACGTTCTGGGATTGGCGTTATGATTATCAGGAGCAGGTCCGCGGTGAACTTTCTGCCGGGAACTACAACCGCGATCCACTGGTTGGGTATCATAAAATTGAACGGCAGGGATCGATTAACGCCACCAGCGCCGGTATCGGCTTCCGGCCACTGGCAGGATTGCAGGTCGGCCTGGCAGGACATTTTCTGTCAGCCAATGACCTGTCACAAGTGGCCGGTGTGATTGTGATCGAGGAGGACGAGGCCCTGGCGGCCACTGATACGTTTCTGATCTCCAGCGATTTTGAACTGGAAGGTCTGCCAATGATCCTGACCACCGGTGTCAGCTACCGGGTGCTGCCGGCCCTTCAATTGGGTTTCAGTTACCGGTCCGGCGTTAAGCTGGGGATCGATGGTTTTGAATTGACGCCGACCATTGTGGAACGGACCCTTTTGCCGGGGTATGAAGCCCGGGATACGGTAACCGCTGTTGATTTCAGCTTACCGGCGGTGGTCTCATTCGGCCTGGAGGCCCGGTTGAATAATCCGATCGCCACCAAAGCGGTGGTGGAGGCCAGCCGGACCAGCTGGTCTGATTATGCTGCTGAATTTGCTGTTTCCGACGATTCAACGGCCACTCTTGAGCATGATTTCCAGGATACCTGGGAAGTGAAAGTCGGGGTGGAGCATGTCCTGCTGGGTGAGTTGCCCTTCCGGTTCGGGCTGGTCTTTGCCCAATCACCACTGGGACAGGAGTTTGAAACTACCAGAGTAACCGTTGGCGGAAGTTATCAGTTAGGATCGGCTATTCTGGATATTGGTGCATCGATCGGTATGGTGGAGTATCAATACGAGGATTTATTCCCGGCGGTCAGCCAGGATGCGGAAACCCTGGAGCTCGAAACCGTCAATGAAACCGCCACGCGCGTTAATATCAGTCTGTCGGTACCATTCTAAGGACTGTTGATCCAATGAGATTAATTCCAATTCGCAAGTTATCCGGGCTTTTCCTGTTGTTGTTTTCGATTCTATTGGCCGGTTCAAAAGAGCAGATTAAAATTCACATTTTATTTACTAACGATATCCATGGCGCCATCCACCAGGTTCCCGCCAGTTTCATGAATCCCGAATTCGGACCCATGCTCAGTGGCGGGGCCGGAGCCTATGCCTATGTTCAGTCAGTCCGTGAGGATGCCGACAAATCCGGTGACGGTGTGCTGCTGCTGGATGGGGGCAATATTTTCCAGGGGACGCCCCTCGGAACAAATGATGGTGGCGCTACAATCATCAAATGGATGAACTGGATGGGCTATGACGCCCTCACACCAGGGTTGGAGGATTATGACCAGGGTGTAGATAATCTTAAAAGACTGGCGGCCCAGGCTGATTTCCCGTTTTTATCCGGTAATATTGTCACTGATGATGGCAATGGTCCGGAGTGGCTGAAACCATGGGTAATCAAGGAGATTGCCGGTGTGAAAGTGGCGCTGGTTGGTTTGACCTCCCAGACCCTGCCGCAGCAGACCTTTCCGGAGTACACCAGCGGCCTGATGTTCCAGCCCGATGTGACCGCAGCCCGCGCTTTGGTCGAGGAAGTCCGCGCTTTGGGGGCCGAGGTGGTGATCATGCTGGCCTATATGGGAATTCCCTATGACCGGGAGGAGGTCTTTGAAGAATTTCTGATCCGGATGGAGCAGGCCGAAGATGAGGCCGAAGCGGTTACCGAGCATGATGCTATGGCCCTGGCCCGCCTGGTTCCCGGGATCGATGTTATCGTGACCGGCGGTGTATCCAAAGGCTATGACGATCCCTGGGAGGATAGCAGAACCCATACTCTGGTGGTACAGAATTATGGCAACCTGACCGGATTGGGACATCTGGAACTGTTGATCGATGAAGCCACCGGAACAGTGACCGGTTACGATTATCCTACCGAACGGGGCATTCTGGTCTCCCTGCTCCAGGATGATATCTGGCCCGATCCTGAAATGGCGGACTCGATCGATACTTGGGTAGCTTCAGCATCGGGTTTGACCCGGCCTGATTACAGTGCGGTTATTGCCGGGCTGGAATTCGAGCTGTCGCCGGTAATCAAATCAGATCTGGATCAGTTTGACGTGCCTAATCTTGGTAGCCCGGACCGGCTGGAGGCGATCACCTGGAACCTGGAATGGTTCCCGGCCGCCGGTGATACCACCCTGCGTTCAGTGGCTGAAATTGTATCGGACTGGGGGGTGGATATCGTGGCCTTCCAGGAAATCAAGAATGTTGGCCAGTTCGCCCGCCTGATGGAAATGCTGCCCAACCATGGTTACGTGATCAGCGAGCAGTCCTCTTTTATGGATCAGGCCATTGTTTACCGGAAAGATTTTGTTACCCTGCTGGGTCAGTCTGAACCTTTCGCTTTCAATGATTATTATTATGCCGGACGTCCGCCGCTGATGGCCGATTTTTACTGGAGCGATGGCGAGGATGGGTTTGAATTTTCGGTTATTGATCTCCATCTGAAATGCTGTGGTGACGGGCTTTACCGCCGGCAGCGATCGATGGAGCAGTTACACGGACTCCTGTCAGATTATTTGGGGCAGGGCTTTGAGAATATTATTGTCATGGGGGACTGGAATGACCAACTGGATGATGCGGGGCTGGAGCAGTCCTTCTATCCTTTCCTGAATGACCGGGAGAATTTCCGTTTTGCCACCGAGCCGATCCACCTGGATGTGGATCAGGCCTCCTACCCGTCATGGCCGTCCTTCCTGGATCATATCCTGTATGCCCGTGGTTTCTTTGACGAACAGGCCGCCGGTGGTAAAGTACAGACCCTGAAAGTCGATGAATATGTGGGAGGCTGGGATATCTACGAAGCCACCCTTTCGGATCACCGCCCTGTATTCTGGTCGATCCCGGTTAAATAAAACTAAAGCTATGCGTTTTAACTGGATTATAATTCTGCTGTTTCCGCTCGTCCTGTTTAACTGCGGCCAGCCCACCGATCCGGTGGAAGATAATGAAGATATCGGTTTTGGCAGCTTCGCCACCTTTGAGGTAATGACCTGGAACCTGCAAAATTTTCCGGCCAATGGCAGTACTACCGTTCAATATGTGGCCCGGGTAATTCTGGATTTGAAATTGGATTTAGTCGGCTTTCAGGAAATTATTGAAGCTGGATATTTTCATGATATTGCCGATGAATTAAATGATCTGGATACGGATGGCAATTGGATAGGTTATGTCGCGGATCCCGGCAGCGGTTACCAGGAATTAGCCTATCTGATAAATACGGAAGAAGTGGATGTAATAATTGAACCGTATGAAATTTATCCCAATGAGTGGAGCGCCTTTCCGCGGGAGCCTTATGTCGTCAAGGTGAGGCACAGCGGGGAAGACTTCGTTATAATTAATAATCATCTGAAATGCTGCGGTGACGGGATTCTGGATACCAGTGATGATTGGGATGAGGAAAACCGC
This sequence comes from uncultured bacterium, assembly GCA_964410945.1. Classification (GTDB taxonomy): domain Bacteria; phylum Fidelibacterota; class Marinisomatia; order Marinisomatales; family TCS56; genus CAYPJE01. Next base: position 10,760 of record CAYPJE010000025.1, on the reverse strand, counting down.
AGGCGGCTGGCCTGTGATCTTCTGGAAGATTATATCAAGTACAATCTGGACGGAGAAAATGTGATCATTATCGGTGATTTAAATGATATTTTAACCGATAACCAGGCTAATAATGTATTCTGGAATTTCATTTCACAGCCGGACGAGTATAAATTCGCCGATATGAATATTGCCGAGGGTTCCAGCAGTTATTTTTCCGGTCCTAAATGGGATAGCCATATCGATCATATCCTGATCACGGATGAATTATTTGATGAATTTACCGGTGATGAATCAGAGGTCAGTACAATTAAAGTAGATGACGACCTGGATGGAGGCTGGACTGAGTATGAAACCAACATCTCAGATCACCGACCGGTAGCCTGGAGGTTTACCCCCTGAAGGTAAGGATTCTACTCCTGGTGTTATTCTGCTGCGGTACATTGCTTTCCGCCCAGGAGCAGATTATCTTTTTCAAGTATTTCCGCACTGACCGTGACCTGATTGCCGATAATCCTCTGGCGGCCACCGCCCGGATCGGACAGGCCCATCTGGAAGTGGCCTACAATGAATTGAAGCTGCCGGTACTGGTTACATATTATGATGAACTGGGCCTGGTCAATGGTTATGAGCTGTATTCCTATGATAACCGTCGCAGCTTGAAGCACCGGGCTGTGCTCGACAGTGTGAAGACCGTATCCGGTGTGACCTATTATGGCGATGATGAACCCTGGAGCACAGCCTTTCGCGATTATGCCATCCCAGTGGATCAGAACCTGTCTTTCAGGGACCAGAACAGTAGTTTTACTTTTACTACTGCGGGCCGGTTGAATACGGTCGTGTTCCGTTCCGTGGATGGTTTTGTTTATGGGGCCGTCAGTTTCAGCTACGATCACTGGAATAACCTGACCGATGAAATCTGGCGCATTCTGCCCGGACAGACAGTAGTGCGTCGATATCGTTTTGACCATAACTATAGTACCAATGCGGTAACACTAAGTGAATTCGGGAAAACCGGCCAGCTGACCAGCCAGATCACCCTGGAACAGGCTCCTGCCGATCAGTTGTATAAGGTACCGCCACCCCGGACCGGGAATATCCTTGATGAGGTGGATCTGATCCTGGACGAGATATCCATCAAGAAGACCAGCCTGAGTTATCCGGCCATAATTCCAAGGACCGAATACGACCAGATGGTATTAGTTACCGGTGAAGAAATGGAGATTCAACTGCTGGAGGTGGCTGGTGCAGTGGTGCGTTTTCGTCAGCCGGGCCGTTATGATGATCTGTCGATGCCCCTGGAAAGGGTACAGATGATAATTTCACGCTATGGGGAGAGGGTGTATCCCTGAGAACAAGATAAAAGTGTGAAGATAAAAGATAAAATTGAATTTAGCACAATCACGGTTCACCTCTTGATCGACCTTGCTTTTCCCGGAATACCGGGATTAAATTGAACTTAATCGAATTCCAACAATTAACGGCATGGGAACGGGATTAATGAATTGTTGTCGAAAATATAAACCAATTAAACTAACTGCATTGGTATTGATCGTAATCATGGTTTGTGGATTAGCCGCCCAGGAATCTATTTATCCGCCACCGGTTAATCTGATTACAGTCCCAACTGCCGGTACGCTGGTGCGGGGCAGCTTTGCCGTGGATATGCGTCTGCAGAAAGGTGGCAGCCTCACGGCAGGTTTATCTGCCGGACTAACCGATCGCTTCATGTTTGGTATTTCCTACGGTGCCAGCCAGCTGATCGGCGATCTGGAACCAACACCCTATCCACGGCCGGAAGCCAATCTGAAATACCGGCTGATCGATGAAACATCATCCATCCCCGGTGTGGCAATCGGCCTGGACACTCAAGGCTACGGGCAGTACTACCCGGCTGATTCGCTGAAACGTTATGACGTGAAAGCCTACGGTGTGTACGCCGCTGCCAGCAAGAACTGGCGCTTTGTGTTGGGTAACGCCGGCCTGCATGGCGGTTTGAATTATAATTTCACCGAAACCAGCGATGGAGACAAAGATATCAATATTTTCTGTGGGGTCGATATTGAATTGAATCCGGAATTCTCAATTCTGATGGAATACAATGCCGCCATGAATGATAATGATCAGAGTATCAATTCGCTGGCCCTGAATAAAGGCGGCTACCTGAATGCCGCTTTACGTTGGACATTTGTTGATCATCTGCACATTGAAATGCAGTTTAATAACCTGCTGTTTGATGAAGATAAAGTCGACTATTTCAACCGTGAATTGAAAATCACATACATCGAATACTTTTAGGAGAGGGATAAAATGAGAAAATTAATGGTTGTTGTTTTGATGCTGATGGCCGGGTTGCTGGCCCAGGATTTCAATGTCCTGATCGAGCAGGCTGATGCCAAACACGAGGACAATGCCTACAGCGAAGTTTATACACTGCTTAAGCAGGCCGAGGAGTTGGATGCTGAGAGTTATGAAGTGATCTGGCGTCTGGCGCGAGCCCATTTTGACTTTTCTGATAACACCACCGATGAAGCGGAAATCTCCGAAAATCTCTATGCTGGTTTCGAATACGCAAAGAAAGCATTAGAGCTGGGTGACGACCGGGCCGAGTCCCATAAATGGTACGGTATCCTGATCGGCCGGGTCGGTGAACTGGAGGGAACCGAGCAGAAGATAAAGAATTCCTATCCCATGTCCGAGCATACCCTGATTGCCATCAAGCTGGACCCGGAAGATGCCGGTAACTATCATGTGATGGGTCGCTGGCATTATGCCCTGGCCGACCTTAGCTGGATCGAGCGGAAGATAGCCAGCATCATTTATGCCACACCGCCGGAAGCCAGTTTTGCTGAAGGTGCCAAGTTTTTCAAGACGGCGATTGAGAAAGACCCGGATGATATTCGCAATTATGTCTGGCTGGGACAGTCACTGGAAAAACTGGACGATGAAGATGGTGCCGCCGGGGCTTATAAAAAAGCACTGGCAATAACGCCTGGTTCCGACAGTGATAAAATCCTGCAGGAAGAAGCCAAAGAACTGCTGGAAGATTTATAGGCGCTCACCGACCCGGCATGGTTTGTACGATAGACATTTCTGTCTGTCGTGATTGCTTGGCGGTCAACAGGCAAGAATTTCTGTTATTCGGAAATCCAAATTCAGGGGCACGGTGCGGTGTCCCTGTTTTTAATACCAGGAAATATTAATTTGTAAGGCAAATTGGGCTCTGAAATGAACGATGATCATCTGAAAGAAAAAATGCTGGAATCCAAGGTGCTTTTCAAAGGCCGTCTCCTGGATATCTACCGCGACCTGGTCAGATTGCCGGATGGTACTACATCCACCAGGGAATATACCCTGCATCCTGGGGCGGTGGCGATAGTGCCGATTCTGCCGGATGGCAAAATCATGCTGATCCGTCAATTCCGCTACCCTACCGGCAAAGTGCTGGTGGAGATACCAGCCGGAAAACTGGACCCGGGGGAGGATTACCTGGTCACAGCCGGGCGTGAGATGGAGGAGGAAATCGGGTATAAGGCGGGGAAATTCACGCTGCTGGGAGAGATTGATCCCTGTGTCGGATATAGCAACGAACATATGTGGATCTGTCTGGCGGAAAACCTGACCGAAATCGAAAACAATCTCGATCACGATGAATTTATCGAATTATTTCCGGTCAGCCTGGAGGAAGCCGTGCATATGGCTACTGATGGCAGCATTACCGATGTGAAGACTATCATCGGATTGCTGTGGACCGAGCGATTTCTGGGAACCGGAGGGGTTAAATGAATATCATTGAGAATGCCCCGCTTGATGATTTAACCACATTTCGTGTACCGGCCCGGGGGCGCTATCTGGTGACAATTGAGTCAGCCTCTGATTTTCCGGCCGTTGTGGAACACCCTGAATTCAACCGGGATAATTTTTTGGTACTTGGCGGCGGCAGCAATATTCTGTTTACAGCTGATTATCCGGGCTGGATTCTGCAGGTGGGTATCAATCATCTGGAGGTGCTGGAAGAAACAGCTACTGATGTTTTTTTGAAGGTTGGAGCGGGGGTGAACTGGCACGACCTGGTAGTGAAAGCTACCGGTTCCGGCTGGTATGGAATCGAAAACCTGGCCCTGATCCCCGGCCTTGCAGGGGCGGCGCCGGTTCAGAATATCGGAGCTTACGGGGTTGAATTTCAGGATGTATTTTATTCCCTATCAGCTTTTGATTCTATAACCGGGAATGAGTTGGTCCTGTCCAAGGATGAATGCGAATTCGGATACCGGAAGAGTATATTTAAACGGCGTCCGGAACTGATTGTGACCGATATATCTATCAAACTGAGTAAAATACCACAGGTCAGGACCGGCTACGGTGCCATTGAAGATATGCTCCGGTTCAACGGAATTGACCGACCCTCCCCAGCGGATGTAATGGAAGCGGTAATTGATATCAGGCGGAGTAAACTGCCTGATCCGGCTAAGTTAGGTAATGCCGGCAGTTTTTTTAAGAATCCTGTTGTTTCAGCCGAGACTGCCGACCAGATAAAAGGACAGTACCAGGCTTTCCCGGTTTATCCGGCTGCAGACGACCTGGTAAAGACCTCAGCGGCCTGGCTGATCGAACAGTCCGGGTGGAAAGGACACCGACGAGGTAATTGTGGTGTTTATAAAAATCATGCTTTGGTACTGGTGAACTACGGTGGTGCCACCGGTGGAGATATCCAGGCTCTGGTTAAAGATATCCAGGATTCGGTGGAAGATAAATTCGGAATCCGACTTCAGCCGGAAGTAAAAATTATCTGATTAATCCTGGCTCTGAATTTCAGTTATTTCTAGAGCAGATCCTCCAGAATTTCCGTAGCCGCCCGCACAAAGCCCGGACACAAGCGGTTGAAAACATCATCTTTTTTTGCGGCTTCATGTCCGGCCGCTGTTGAAATATCATGCCCCACCATTTCATTACAGGTCGTTGTATTGAAACGCTTCTCCATCCGGCGAGTAAATTCACGGACCAGCTTGTAAGTTGCATCCTTATTGATATCATCATCTGGCGCGGTAAAACCGTGTTTCAGGCCGATAACCATCATTGCCCCGGTGACTGCTCCACAAGTCTGTCCCTGACGCGCCATACCACCACCAAATCCGGAAGCCAGCTTGAGTGCCAGTCCAGATTCCAGGCCCATTTCCTCGGCATAGGCTTTCAAAACTGATTGGGAACAGGAATTACCGGCTGTAAATAAATCCACGGCGTGTTCAACTTTTTCCATATTGTTGGATACCCTTATTGAATAGTAAGTGATTAATTTGGTTATATCAAATTAATGTGGATTAGTTTCAATATTGCATTATTAAAGATGAAGTACTGAGTTAAACCAACCTAGATTTACCTCCGATGTCATCATCACTATCAGAGCAGATTAAGCAACAGGCAAAGGTGCTGGGTTTTCATAAGATTGGAATTGCCCGACCTGACGGATATTCTGAATCAGCTGTCCGGTTGGATACCTGGTTGAAACGCGGATATCACGCCGAAATGCAATGGATGGAAAAACGTCAGGCAGAGCGCTCCGATATAACTGGTTACTTTCCTGATGTGCGTTCCATTATTGTGGTCGGAATGAACTACTATACCGGGCTGAGTGCCGATGTGATGAATTCGAAGTATAAAATCAGTAATTATGCCTGGGGTACCGATTATCATCTGCTGGTGAAAAGCAGGTTGAAGGCATTACTAACCTACATTACCGGACAGGTCGAATCTGCGGAGGGAATCTGTTGTGTGGATACTTCACCGGTAATGGAGAAATTCTGGGCCACCAGGGCCGGGCTGGGCTGGCAGGGTAAACATACCAACCTGATAAGCAATGATTACGGGAGCTGGCTGTTCCTGGGTGAAATACTGTTGAATATCGATCTGGAATATGATCCGTCTTTTGATACTGATCACTGTGGTACCTGTACGGCCTGTATCGATGCCTGTCCTACCAATGCACTTGAGCCATATCTGCTGGATTCAAATAAATGTATTTCGTATCTGACAATTGAAAAGCGTGGTGAAATTGCAGGTGAACTGGCTGATAGAATGGGCGATTGGATCTATGGCTGTGATATCTGCCAGGAAATATGTCCCTGGAACCGGAAATTTGCCCGTAAAACCAAAGATGTTGAATTCATTGCCAGAAATGCCATCGCTGGTAAATCCGACGACGATTGGGAGAACCTGACTAAAGATGAATTTATAAATCTGTTCAGTAAATCCGCTATTAAGCGCACCAAGCACCATGGTCTTGAGCGAAACATCAAAATTGCTGCCAGCAAACAGTAATTGGGTGCGAAATACTGGAATGACGTTGTTAATTTTCCCTGGTATTTTTGTGAATAAAATTTGATTTCCATGTCTGAAAAAACCAGTCCACAACCAGAATACATAATCTGTCATTACGCGGAAATCGGCCTGAAAGGCAAAAACCGTGAATATTTTGAACGGAAGCTGAAAGATAATATAAAATATGCGATCCGTGGTATCGAACCGGGCCTGCTGCATAAAACGAAGCGTATTCAGGGTCGTATTTTATTACATCTTTCTGAGACCGGCCGGGGAAAACTCAACGAGATTCTTGACCGAATAGGGAAAGTGTTCGGTGTAGCATACTATGCTCCGGCCTACCGGATAGATCAGGATCTGGATGAAATTAAGGAATTTGCCCATAGTCTGATTAAAAGGCGGGCTTTCACTACTTTCCGAATCACCACCCGCCGTACTGATCCCAATTTCCCTTATTCGGCCCACCGGATGAATGAAATGGTTGGTGCCTTTATTGTTGATAAACTTGACAAAAAAGTCAAGTTGAAGGGAGCCGATCTGGATTGCCGGATCGACTTGTTTTATCAAAACGCTTTCATCTATCTGGACCGATACGAAGGCCTCGGAGGATTGCCGGTAGGTGCATCTGGCAAAGCCGCCTTAATGCTCTCCGGTGGTATCGATTCACCGGTGGCCGGATATTACACTCTGAAGCGTGGCGTACAGTTGGTAGCGATCCATTTCCATTCCATGCCGTATACAACCGAAACGGCTCTGGAGAAGGTCCGGGGGTTGATTAAAAAACTGGTGGTATTTCAGGGCCGTATTAAAGTAATACTGGTGGCGCTGACCCCTATTCAACAGGAGATCCTGGTGAAAACCGATGAGAAATATCGGGTAATCCTGTATCGCCGGTTTATGCTGCGAATCGCCCAGAAATTAGCCGATCGTGAGGGTATTAAAGCCCTGGTTACCGGGGAATCGCTGGGACAGGTAGCCTCCCAGACGATTGAGAATCTGGCTGTAATTGAGGAGTCCGTCAAGATACCAGTCCTGCGCCCCCTGATCGGAATGGACAAGCAGGAAATAATTTCGGTAGCCCAGAAGATCAATACCTATGAACTATCCATTCAACCACATCTGGATTGCTGTACCTTGTTTGTTCCCAAACACCCGGCTACCAAGGCCCGTTTAAAGGATGTTGTTTTTAACGAAGAAAAACTGGCGGTTGATGGCCTGATAGAGGAGGCTGTTGAGACGGCATCAGAAGAAGTAATTGACGTTTAAGCTGCATACGTAAAATGTTTATAAAATGATTTATATTATGTAAATTGCGCTTCCTTAATGTTCAGATATTTTTAAGCACGAAATACGATAGATAGCTAAGAGTAAATAATGGCAGATACACATAAATGCGCCCATCTTGAACAATCCGTAATGGATGATTTGAAAGAAAAATTATCTGACTATCCGGAACTGGATGATGCTTCCAGTACCTTTGCCATGCTTGGTGATCCAACGCGGTTACGTATCCTGTATACATTATCTATAACTGATCAATGTTGCGTTTACCATCTGTCTGAAATACTTGGTATGGGGGTTTCGGCTATTTCACATCATCTTCGCAAGTTGCGTGATCGGCGTTTGGTAAAAACCAAACGCGATGGTTTGAATATTTATTATTCGGTAGCCACAGGGGAAGAAGCGACCAGCGCTTGTAGTATCGCTCAGCAGATTCTAGGTATTAAAGAAGAATAAAACCGATCTATTTAGAAAAAGCCTTCCGGACGGAAGGCTTTTTTAATTCTGTTATGGTTGATCAGTCAGTCAGATTTATCATACCGTTGATATGTTTTGTCTTGCCGGTGCTGGAAATCAAACTGTCTCCCACCGCAACAGCCGGATGGCAACTACCGGTTCCACAGGCAATACTGGCAGACCAGTCTGTGTGTCCGGTTGGCGGTCTGGAATGGCAGTCTCCGCAGGTAACATCGGTTCCGGTACTCCAGGCGAAGGTGGGGTTATTGCCTGCTATCAGTGAATCGGCATAGGCATATTGACTGGAACTCTCCGATTTCAGGAACTCGAAGTTGCCGTGACAATAGACCGCAGCACAGGTTCCCGCACTGGAATTCCATACCGGTGTGATCGATCCGTTGTTGGTTGCCAGTGACCCGAAGTTGATCTCGGCTTCCAGGTCAGGATCGAAATGCCCGCTGGCAGCCACTGTAGCCGGTACAGTATGACACTCACTGCATTCCAAAGCCGTACGAAAATCATTATCCGTCAGATGGATGGTATGAGCGCCAACTCCATCATCCGTGACAGCGGTATTACCGTCCAGATCAAAGGGCGGGGCGCCACTATCGTTATCGATTCCTCCATGGCAGGAAGTACAGGTAAGTGTAGGTGTGTCGGACCAGCCGATATCCTGACTGCCATGACAACGTACTGAACTACAGGTACCGCTGCCTTCTGAGTAGCTCCCACCGGCGGTGGCATAAATGTCCACATTATTTACCAGGTTAACATGAGTATTGCTGTTAGTCGAAGTTGCAGTATATCCATCGTGACAATAGCTGCAATCCAGACTTAAGTCGTTCACATGAGTTGGGTGAGCATCTCCTGCAGGTGGGACCGCATGGCAGTCACCGCAGGCGATGGCCGGGCCATCCCAGGCGACAGTAACATCAGAGTGGCAATATATTTCGGAGCAATTCCCTGAACCGGAATCGTAGCTACCATTATATTCGACAGCAATCGTGACATCCACTTCCTGATCGATATGGTCAGCTTCGGATGTCAATTCATCGCTGATGGAATATCCATCATGGCAGACACCGCATTCGTATTCTTCCTGGTCCACATGGGTGGTATGGGCACCGGTGGCAGGTGGTAGATCATGACAGCTTCCACAGGCCAGGCCGGTATCATTCCAGCCGACAGTTGAATTGGAATGACAGTAAACATTGGTACAGGTGGATGTCTGTGAATCATAGCTGCCACCGATTGCCGCCTCTAATTTTACGTCCACGGCCAGATTAATATGATCCGTGCCGGAGGTCGTTTCACTGGTGGCGGAATAATCCATATGGCAGGTGCCGCAGTCGATTTCTTCATCGGTTACATGGGTTAAATGGGCACCGGAGGACGGGGGCAGTTCATGGCAAGTACCACAGGCTGAATAGGTGCCGTCAACAATCATCCAGTCCGGGGTAGCCGTACCATGACAATAAACATTGGTACAAGTGCTGTTGCTATAGGTACCACCATAAATATCAGTCAGGGAAATATCATTGTTTCCGTCAATGTGTGAATCAATTACAATTGATCCGGAAGTCATTGAATAACCGTCGTGACAGACGCTGCAATCGTAATTCAATCCACTGGTATGACTGTAATGAGCGTCAGTTGTTAAGAAGGCCGTGTGACATCCATCGCAGTTGCTGAAACTTCCATCAGCCGCAGTCCAAACCGGGTTTGAACCAAGATGGCAATAGATATTATTACAGGTGGCTGTTGCTATATTCCATTGAGAGGTCAATTGACCGTTGTTGGTAGCAAAGTCACTGAATTCGATATTGGTAGTTCCATCCAGATGTCCGGTGGCATAAACAGAATCAGGTAACGGATGGCAGTCGCTGCAATCCAGTGGTGTTGAAAGCTCATGTGACGCCTGCAGGTGCACCAGATGGGTGCCTATTGAGATGGAATCAGGAATAAAATTGTTTTTGACATCGTAGAAGAAAACATCGTTTTCCTCCGGTAGAAAGCTGTGGCAATTATCACAGCTGAATATCCCTGCGGTTTGGGCATGACACAGGGTTGTCTGGCAGCCGGTTACCGAGCCACCGGCATTGAGATCACTGCCATGACATTCCTGGCAGGCGCTGAAATCCCAATCGTTGTCCCAGAATATTTTCCCATGGTAATTATCTGAATTGGGATTAATCCATTCCAGCAGGGAGGGGTGGCCGCTCCGGCCGCCTTCGTGACAGGTATTACAGGCCACTTCACTGGTGCCACCCAGATAATTTGCGTTGGTGTCGGCATGGCACTCACCACAGGATTCGATCCCACTATTGGCAATCTTCAGCCCATGGAAATTGTCACTGCCGGGATTAAGCCATCCCTTGGGGTGAGTTGATGGTGTTTTTTCTTCTCCGCAACCGGCCCAGAATACGAGGCAGCTGAGGATGAAATAGACAATTGTTGTCCGGATTATTCGACTGTTCATGTAGTCGATCCTCAAAAATGTCCTGAATCAGGTATTTGAATGATTATTGGATTAATCCTGCTATGATTTTGATTCAATTTGGTGAAAGTATCAAGGGTTAAAAAAAGGGGAGTCGGATGACTCCCCTTTTATCTATCGTATGATAGTTTGTTATTTCAGCAGAATCATTTTCTTTGTTTGTGTGAAGCTATTGCTGCTGATGGTGTAGAAATATACACCGGAAGGCAGGTGATCAGCTTTGAAATTGATA
>CAYPJE010000024.1:0-46911 GCA_964410945.1 uncultured bacterium | reverse complement strand
GCGCTCAACAGGCAACTGACAAAAAATACAATTGTGTTAAACATGAAATAGGTAAAAACATAACCCAACTGATGGGTTCGAAAACGGTTATAAATCAATACTATGAATATAAACGCCACTATAATATTTATACCATAATGACTAAGCATAGGTCCTGATTGAATCACATTTTCCATATAAATCCCGTGCTAATTATTGATTAATATTTTATCAAGACGCAATAAGCGCGGCTTAAAACGATTTGATTTGAGCTTATAATGCTTGTTAATCCCCAGACAATATTTACTGAATCTGGTCTCCGGAACGGAGAAATTACGCATAGTCTGAATGAATGCCGAACGTGGACTGTATTTTTTCTGTTTTATTTCAGCGATTGTCAATCCGGAAGTGATGTCGGCCTTTCCATTGACAGTAGTGGACAATTCATTATCAATAGTCACCCGTTCAGTCAAGGCTTTATCAACCAGAGTGAACCGTAGAAATTCTATCCCCAGCACTTGTCTGAGATCATCCGGAATTAATCCTGTGTTGGTTTTTATCATATTCTTTATCATAGAAACAGGATGGTCATCTTCCATCAGTTCATTACCGGAGAATCCGGTAATTGACGGAGGAACTAATAATCGGCGTTTTTCGGTCCGCCCCTTATTATTCTTAGTTTTGATCTCGAAATATGATGTCCCTGAATCCAGGTACTGACGAAAACGGATTTTATGTCGGGGACGAATCCCATTGTGATGTTGGAGGTACAGCCGGAAATCTTCCGAATCAAAATACTGGTTATCATACCGGAATAATCTTTTACCATCTATTTCCAGCACCAGATAATCATCCTGAAAACATTCCAGCAGGCTCGGCAATAGCCTGGAATTGAAAATATATTTGGAATCCTTGCGATTAGAGGCCTTAATTCCGGCAATTTCATCTAAAGAAATACCAGCATAACCTTCCAGATTAGGCAATGATAAACGTTCCGGTCTTCTTTGGTTTTGACTAATCATATTTTAAGAAAATATCGACGGGAAGTTAATCAACTCTGCTTTCCTATAAAATAACTTGCTGGTGACATTATCAACTGCGTACGATGCCGGACACCGACATATAACACCACTCAGCTAATTTTAATGGATAAGATATCTTAGCAATCAAAGATTTGATTTCAATAACAATGCGGATACTATTACACATATTATTATTTACTGTACTTACAGCCATTTCTCTAATACAAACCTGGTGTTGACAGGAACTGACTTAGGTACGGCAACCAACGGCACCACCGATGACCAACCGGATAAATTTAATCTACCTTATTATACTAATTTGACTGGCCTTGTGGTTGGCGTTGCAGTCCATCTATCGCAACCTATTCCAGGCATTAATAACCATCCCGGGATTAGTTTCCGTTCAAGTAGTTGTCTCACTCGGATTGATTAATTACATTTTTTTACCGGCTTTTTGCTCTGTTAAGAAAATAATACCTGCACCGACAGGAAAAATTTTCCTGCCTGTAAATCAATATTTCAGCAATCATACAAAAACTAATCCCTCCGGTACAATATTTGCTCAAATATGGTATGAGTAAGAACAATCATAAATGTAGCAGAGATTGTTACTCCACTACTAGTACAATTGGAGAATGTCGAGTTAGAAAAGGATAAACAATGAAACTATCCCTACGAATAAAAATTATTAGTCTGGCAACTCTGGCCACACTGTTTTCAATATTAGTGTTGTCAGTAAATATTGTAATCCAGAAAGCCCGTGTTGACGAGGAAATAACCGAAGAATTAGATAATCTGATTAAAGCAAATGCAGCGACAGTAACACAAGATATGTATAATCTATGTGTTGCCACTTATGACTTGTTGGAGATGAACGGCCAGACCCTGGACGAAACCAATGATTCCAGTGTCCGTGAAGCTATAATGAGCACTGTTGTTGGCAACAGCGGATATGTCTTCGTCCTTGGTGGCGAAGGAGATGATAAAGGCCACTATATCATATCCAAGGGTGGCGAACGCGATGGAGAGAATATCTGGGGTGCGAAGGACTCTGATGGAAAATCATTTATCCAGTCCATTGTAAATAAGGCCACTGGATTGAAAAATGGTGATATCGATTATGAATATTATCCCTGGAAAAACAAAGGTGAGAACGTAGCCCGAACCAAAGTTGCAGCAATTACCTACTTTGAGCCCTGGGACTGGGTCATTGGAGCCGGCACCTATCTGGATGATTACTATACCACCAAAGAACGTGTTGGCAGCGCAATCGGCCGGATGCAATTCTGGACAATCACCCTGGGAACAGTCATATTCATCGTAGTATTTATATTCGCCTATTATCTGGGACAGAAAATCGCCAAACCGATTGTTAAAATTACCGATACTATTCAGGATATTGCCCAGGGCGAAGGTGACCTTACCAAACGACTGCCAATCGAATCGACCGATGAAGTTGGCGACCTCGCTAATTGGTTCAATACTTTTGTCGAAAAACTGCATGCCATTATTTCGCAGGTTCGCGACAGTGCCCTCCAGGTAACTTCTGCATCAGAAGAAATTTCTGCTTCCAGTGAACAACTGGCGTCGGGTGCTGAAGAACAGCAATCACAGACTTCAGAAGTTGCAACCTCAATCGAAGAGATGGCTGCAACAATTCTGGAATCATCCAACAATACCAATACTGCCTCCAGTTCAGCCAAAAAAGCGGCTGAGGTAGCTTCGGATGGCGGTTCAATTGTTAACCAGACTATTGAAGGTATGGACCGTATTAATCACGCTGTTGAGAATTCCGCCCAGCGGATCCAGGAATTGGGACAGCAGTCAGAAGAAATTGGAAAAATTATCGCAGTCATCGACGATATTGCCGATCAGACAAATTTACTGGCATTAAATGCCAATATCGAGGCGGCGCGAGCCGGTGATCAGGGACGTGGATTTGCAGTAGTTGCCGACGAAGTTCGAGTTCTGGCGGAACGGACAACCAAAGCTACCGCTGAAATCGCTGAAATGATCAGTGGAATTCAAAGCAGTACCAACACCGCCGTGGGCGCAATGGACAGTGGACAGAATGAAGTTAAATCCGGTGCGGATTTGGCCGCCAAGGCAGGAATCGTACTGCAGGAAATCATCCAGGTTGTTGGAAATGTCGATGCCGTCATGAATCAGGTGGCAGCCGCGACCGAACAGCAGAGTTCTGCCGCTGAGGAAATCAGTGCCAATGTGGAAGGAATTTCCACGGTAACAAAAGAATCAGCGAATTCGGCCCAACAAATGGCAACTGCCGCACAGGAACTGTCACATGAGACAGAAGCCCTGAGTGCGCTGGTCGGTCAGTTCAAGCTCTAATTTTAATCCTTAATTAATCAAACCGGTTGGATCGGATAATAAATCGACGATCCAACCGGTTTTTTCTTTAATGCATTGCTTGTAATTCACGCTGGGTTGATGGAACTTCCGACCCGGTTTTCGCGATTAATGTTTCACCATACACAATAATTTTTCTATGAATATCAGATCCATAATCTTGATGCTAATTACTTTTTCAGGCTTATCCGCTCAACGTCCTGATATGCCATCAGGGACAATTACAGGCCAGGTGATAGATGCCAATTCATCCCGATCGCTGGAATATGCCAATGTAATGCTGTATAGTTCGCGGGACAGCAGCTTCATTTCCGGTGCGACCACCAACCGGGATGGCCATGTTCACCTCTCCGATCTACGACCAGGGATGTATTATCTCAAAATCAGTTTCATGGGCTATGAAAACCAGTCGATTGGTGATATCAGGCTGAATCGGAATCAGATGCAGATTAACCTGGGTGAAATACTACTTCAGCAGAAGATACTGGAGGCGGAGGAAGTAAATGTGCTGGCCGACAAACCACTGGTGGAATACCAGATCGATAAGAAGGTTGTCAATGTCAGGGAGGAATATTCATCGCTTTCCGGTACCGCCATTGATATTCTGGAAAATGTACCGTCCATTAATGTTGATATAGAAGGCAATGTCCAATTGCGGGGCAGTTCCAGTTTTACGGTACTGATTGATAACCGTCCGACGGCACTTGATGCCAACGATGCCCTTCAGCAGATACCGGCTACAACAATTGAAAATATAGAAATCATAACCAATCCATCGGCCAAATACGATCCGGAAGGAATATCCGGCATCATCAATATCGTCACAAAAAAACGGCGGCTGGAAGGCATTAGCGGTCTGGTTAATTCAAACACCGGACTGGATGAAAAATATGGTGGTAATTTTTTATTCAGCTACCGGAATGGATTCGGCAGCATCTCATTTGGTGCGAATTATGATTTCCGATCCCATCCCGGGATATCAGAAACATTAAATAGAACCACATACGACAATTCAAGCCTGACTGTACACTCTGAAGGAACTTCATTATTTAATCGCCGACGGATGGGTTTGAATGGAGAAATTCAGTTTTTCCTGAGTCCGGAAGACAATCTTGGTATCAGTTTTCGCAGCGGTAATTATCGTATGAAACGGGGCTCTGATCTGAATTATGAAGAGTATACCGATCAATTTGTTAATCCCAGTTTTTATACCAGCGCAAGTGAAACCGAACGGGGCGGTGCCATGCTGGTTATATCCAGTGATTACGCCCACCGGTTCGGTACTGAAAATGAGTTTTCAGTCCGGCTGAACTATTTCCGGCGCGAAGGTGGTGAGGAATCCAGCAATAAATTAACCAGCCCGGATCAAACTGTCACGTCCGGCCAATTATCCACCGAAGATGGTCCGTCCAACCGGATCCAGCTGCAAATCAACCATAAGCAGAACTTGACCACGGCACTCAAATTCGAGGGCGGGTATGATGGCCGTCTTGGTTTCAGTGAGGATATAACCAGCCAGTCCGAATGGGATACACTGACTAATCAATTTATCCTTCAGCCAGATTATGGCCATAGCATTGAATACCGGCGCAATATTCATGCCCTGTACTCGATGCTGGCCCGTGAGTCGGAAAAATTCGGTTACCAGTTTGGGATTCGTGGTGAATTGACTGATCGCAAGATTAATCCAGCTGATGATAATACCGGTTACAGTATAGAGCGTTGGGATGTATTTCCAAGTGTCCACAGCTCATACAAAATAAATGAAATGATCCAACTGATGGCCAGTTATTCCAAGCGGATAAACCGTCCCCGTGGCTGGCATCTGGAACCATTTATTACCAGAACCGATGCATATAATGTCCGGCAGGGGAATCCCAATCTTAAGCCAGAATATGTAAATTCCTTTGAATTAGGTTTTCAATTCCCATTTCGAAAAAATTTGTTATCAGTCGAAACCTATTATCGCAATACAATCAACGTAATCGAGCGAATAAAATCAGTCTATGCACCGAATATAATGTTACACACTTCCGAAAATGTCGGAAGCAGTAATTCTCAAGGCCTGGAACTGATGTTTAATCTGCGGGAAATCAAATGGTGGGAAATAAATCTGACCGGCAATATATATCGCTACGAGGTGGATGCCAATATCAACGAAGAACAATATCACCGTATCAGCAATAACTGGAATATAAGATTTAACAATACCTTTCGTTTTGGAGAGAATACCCGGGTCCAGTTTTCTAGCCACTATAGTAGCCCATCGGTTACTTCCCAGGGCACAACCGAAGGACGAACCTCCAGTAATCTGGGAATCAGACAGGAGTTTTTGGAACGCCGATTATCAGCCACGCTTCAAATCAATGATATTTTCGGTTCATCAGTGCGTGAATCAACCAGCACGGGGAGCGGTTTTTATTCTTACAATCGTTCCTCCCGCAATGCCCCCACTGTGATCCTTACCTTAAGTTATAATTTCAACAATTTCCGTCAACAGCGCTCTCCGGACCGCAATGGTGGTGGAAATGATTTTGAAGATGATTTCTAGAAAAGAATAATCAGGCCGCCGGCATTTTCAAATAGAACACATTGCCTTGTGGTTCATTGGGCAAAACGCCAACCTCAGAGTCGTGAGCTTCCGCAATCCGTTTAACAATCGCCAGACCTAAGCCACGGCCCCGTTTGGCACCTGGTTCCAGCCTGACACCACGATCGAAGACAAGCGGTCGTTTTTCCGCCGGTATTGTTGGACCATAATCCAGATAATTGATCGTAACAAATTGTCCGTCATCAACAATCTCTACCTTTATTTTTTTCCCATCCGCTGAATATTTTATTGCATTACTTATATAATTCTTAAATACTTCGGCAATGATTGGATTTGCATTAACTATAATTGGTTTATCATTGTCGAAATCGAAGATCATGTCAGATTCTGTGATAATCGATTTATAGTCATTAGCCGTCGATCTGATTATCTCGGCAATATCGATTTTATTCCGCGTTATTTCATCTCCCAGTGTCACTTTCGACAGCAGAGCAGCATTTTCTATGACTTTCAGCAGATTGCTACAACTCTGATTGATCAATTCCAATTCTTCATTTTCCGGATCTTCGTCAATCAGCATTTCACTCATTCCATATACTACACCAGCCGGGTTCTTTAGATCATGTGTAATGACGTCCAACAGTAATTCTTTCATGCCATTTGCTTCGGTCAGCTGAGTGGACAGGATCCGGTATTTTTCTTCTGATTTAATGATTTTTTCAGTTACCTGTTTGCTGTTGATGGCGTCGGCAATTTCGTTTGAGACAAATTCCAATACTTCCAGGTCTTTCTCTGAATACAGGTTCTCATCTTCATAGCTTTGAACAACTACTGCTCCAATCACCTTATCTGCTAATAGCAAGGGGGCCCCCAGCCACAGTTTGGAAGGAACGCCAATCAGGTCGATTTTCATTTCCTCGCGCAGATTCTCGATCTGGTCTTTGGAGAAAAACAATGGTTTCTTCTGTTTAATCAAATATCCTGTAATACCGGAATCAACTGAGATTGGGCCCGGATTTGGATCTCGATCATCGACAAATAACGGGAACGTGATTTCCTGTTTTTCTTCATCGATCAGGGCAATATAAAAATTAGAGGTGTCGATAATTCCTGATAGATTGATTTGAATGACTCGATATAGTTCATCCAGGTTACCTGAACTTCGTGCCGCGTTGGCAATCCTGTACACGACATCCTGAATCTGGTTGGCCTGATGGAGGGCATTCTCAACTCTTTGACGCTCTTTAATTTCCTCCTGCAAATGCTTGGTTTTTTCATCCACTTGCCGCTTTAACACAGCGATGCCGGCCACACTCAGCATAAACAACAGGATGAGAATTATTCCGACCCAGATAGCCAACTGTAGAAATCTTCTGGCCACCATCTGGTTTTCATCATACACTTCCAGCCATTCCTGGTGTTTACGCTCATAAATTCCACTGTTTTTCAGGGAACGAATTCCCTGGTTGAGAATATTCAATAAATCTTCATTACCTTCTGAAACGGCAAATCCCAGGTTTCGGGGAAGCAGTAAAGAACCAACCGGCTTTATGTTTATAAAGCCGTGCTTTTCCAGACTGTATTGTCCCAGCCTTTTAGGTAAAATTGTACAATCGTACATACCCGCTGCCAATAAACGGAGGGCATCTTCAGCCGAATTGACCAGATTGATACTTGCGGAAAGATTCTGTGATTCAATGAAACCCAGGCTGATACCTCCTGAGACCAGGACAATCGATTTTCCGGTTAAATCACGCAATTCTTTGATTTGAGAATTCCGGTTTACGAACAATGAATAGGATACTGTTTCATATGGTATTGAAAAGTCATATACGGTATCCCGTGCTGGTGTGTAATACACCCCCATTAAAACATCAATATTGCCACTTTTCAGATCGGCGGTTACTTCATCCCAGGGACCAAGTTCAAGATTAATGTTCAGATTCATGACTCGAGCCACTTCAGTGATGATATCTACATCAAAACCTACCGGGCTACCAGTTTCACCCAGATATTCGTAAGGGGGATAATTAAAATGTCCACGTACCTCAATAATATCAGCTTCATCAGCAAATAATGCCGGTATCAGAAGCACCAGTGATACCAGTAAGGTAATACATAGATGAATTTGTTTATTCATGACTTTTGATTCATTTTTCAGCATTTACCTGGCTTGAATGTATTAACACCACCAACCAATATTAATCTCAATTATTTAATTTCTTACAAATATTATGCCTATAGACATCATAGATAAATGGACTCTTCAAGAATGGAGCCCCACGGGTAAACCCGTGGTCCCCATTACATGACCCGCTTTCGTCCCAATACATCGGGACTACGGCAAGATCATCCGCCATGCTCGAAAGGCAACATCGCGCCGAAGCGGATGAGAAATCAATCCTCCCCGTGCAAGCACGGTGTCTCCTGTCCACCCGCCTACGCAGTAGGCGTGCAGAGGCGGATGAAAACAGGTAAAAATTCTACCGGCAGGCAGGCAATATTTACCTACCAGAGGTGTAATTATTATTCCAGTATTTACCAAATAAAGGTTCAAATACCTGCAGAGTCTCCTCAATCGACATGGGTACCATTTTAGCAAACACATCCAGGACAACAACTGCGTTCAGGCTGGCATCTTTATTGGTTGCGTTTCTGATCCGGTGACATAATTGTGCGTTTACATTATCAATATTCTCATAGATGTCGGCAAGTCCGGTAAGAGATAAATCATGATCCATATCATGCTTGGATTTAAAATACTGTGCCAGAAGATACATCGAAGCGGCCCGGTAAATGGTTTCTTCAATTGAGGCAAAGGGAAGATGAAATTTTACCATTGGCCGCAGATAATCCAGATGTTCACAACCGCTGGTCGTCATGATAATCCCGATCAGTGAACTCAATGCCGATTGAATGGATATCTGTTCTTTGGTATAAATCCGTTCCCGGGTAGTTACACGACAATCAACGACCTCATAAGAATCAATATCTTTAAACAGGTTTACAAGTCCGCAAAGATTAACAGCCAGCGGGCAGTATTTCTGATCGGAATCAAATAATGAGCAAGATTTACAGCGTGGTTCATAGTCCAACCGTGTCCATTCCGGTAGCTGATCAGTATTTGGGTTTTTCAATTCCAGGGTATCCTGGTCCAATTCTATCTGATACTTTAACTCTCGCTTGCTTGAAAGAATAAACTGATAAGTAATGGTTATCTGTTGTTGCTCAGCCATTTTGGTATGCATTTGAATATTAGCAGTCGCTAGTTTAATTATAGATTTCAATTAACAAAACAGCTATTCAAGATGTAATTCAATATTGTGATTCAGGCCAAGTGAACCGATCCCATCAATCTTCTCAGTATCTCATCAGTAAATATCTGTAGTATAAATATTCATATCGGCATAATATTTGCTTGTTTAACATCAAATAAATAAGAGGATTCATATAATCATTTTTTCGCCGGGTTATTGGTGGTAATCATACTATGTTCATAAATGGGGAAAATAGCTCCTGTAAGATGGGTCAAGCACTAACCAATGCATTGAATCATCAGTACCGATGCGATAATATAGAAGATTCCACCGGATAATTATCTTATTCGGGAATAAACAAATAATTAATAATCGTGTCATCAGAAAAAAACATTAATCAGAGTGATCACCACAGCCAGCTCCTGGAAATAATTCACTATATGACCGGGAGTCTTGAGTTGAATGAGGTGTTGGAACGAGTCTCACATCGCTCAATTGAAATACTGGGGGCTGAAGACTGTATTATTTTCAACCTTGATGATGATGGCTTCCGATTGATTCCATTAATCAGCCTCAATTCAGAATACCAGGACCAAATATTTTCAGCCGATGTAACCGTGGACAACAGTCTGACCGGCAATGCCATCAAGCAGAAACACGGGATTATTTTAAACCATTCCGAAGCATCGCCCAATGGTTACCAAATCCCCGGCACACCAAAAGAGCAGACCGAGCATATCCTTTCCGTTCCTTTTGTTACTGATGGTGAAGTTTCCGGTGCAATGTGTGTCAGTCGGCCAAATCTACCATTTAATGAAAATGATTTGTCACTGGCGGAAACATTGGCAATGTATGCAGCTATTGCACTGAAAAACGCCCGCTTACATCATAATCTGAAATATGAAATTGTTGAGCGCCGGCAAGCCCAGAATAAGGAAAGAAAAATAGCCACCGAACTGGCTTTCCTGTCCCAGGCTGCCATTCAATTTGTCGAACCGGATACAAAGATTGAAATTTATAAACTGATCACCAAGGACTTATTGAGTTGCCTGGACGATGGAATTGTTATTATGCTCTCCTATTCCACGCACAATAATGCCTGCATTAAGTCCATTGAGTGCCGGGGCAATTATTTTAACAAATTCATTCAAAACCTGGATCACGATCCAGTTGGTTTATATGGAGATGTAAATCAATCAAATTTATCGGTTTTATTGACCGGAAAACTTACCATTGGTTGTCCGGTGGATAAACTTGATCTCTCAAATTCGATAAGAAGCAGGCTCATAACGGCCGCTAATGATATCGATTGTCACTCAATTGGATTCGCTTATGACAATGAGTTATTGGCTTCGGCAATTCTAATCACTCCCCAGGACTATAAACCGAATACAGGTCTGATTAACACCTATGTAAACCAGGCCTCGATCGCCCTTCAGCGTCGCCGGGTTGAGCAGGAATTGAACAACAGTGAACAAAGGTACCGGTCAATTTTTCAAACCACTGCGGCCGCCATTCTTGAGCTTAACATCGAAGAAGCAATTAAGTTAATACAGATCAGCGGCTTTAATGACTTAAAGGAATTGATCGCACATTACCATAAAAATCCGGATACCAGAGATCAATTTTTAGCGATGATGAAAATTGTAGATTGTAATAATTCAGCTGTTAAACTCTTTGAGGCGGAAGATAAAACCGCTCTCCTTAAACTACTAAATAATAATACCCGGGAGAATAATGAGAAAGAAATCCTCGATGCAATACTTACCAAACTGATAGCCGGGCGCGAACAGTTCACTGCCGAAGTCCAGATAATAACTGTTACCAACAAACGTAAACATGTCCTGCTGCACTATACTCAACCACCGGATATCGAAACAGCCGACCATCATCTTCTGAGTCTGACTGATGTGACTGAGCTTAAGCATATCCAGCATAAACTTCAGGAATATACCAGGGAACTGGAACGGAGTAATCAGGAACTGGAGCAATTTGCCTATGCCGCCTCACATGACTTGCAGGAACCGCTGCGAATGGTTTCAAGCTATGTCAGATTAATTGAGAAAGAATATAAAAACCAGTTGGATGAGGAAGCCGATTTAATGATTGATTTTGCCGTTGATGGGGCTAAGCGGATGCAGGCTCTGATCAATGGATTATTACAGTATTCACGGGTCGGTACTCAGGGAAAGAAATTCACCACAGTGGATTGTGATCAAATTATCACTGATGTATTGAAGAATTTAAAACTGGCCATTGAAGAAAATCAGGCGGTTATCAAATATGATAAATTACCGGTAATAACCGCCGATGATGTTCAGATCGCTCAGGTGTTTCAAAATTTAATTGGCAATGCAATCAAATTTAGAGGAGAATTACCGCCGGTAATTTATATTTCATGCCGACAAACAGAAAATTATTCGTTCTTTTCCGTGCGGGACGATGGAATCGGTATCAAGTCTGAGCATACAGCGAGAATATTTGATTTATTTCAGCGTCTGCACACGCGTGAAAAGTATCCCGGAACAGGGATCGGTCTATCGATCTGCAAGCGGATTATTGAAAGACATGGTGGAAAAATATCAGTGAAATCTAAACCTGATGATGGTTCGGAATTCACATTTTCATTACCAAAGAATACGGAATTACTCAAAAATGACTAAGAAGCAGATGAATATTTTACTTGTTGAGGATAATCCCGGTGATGTACTGTTGGTACAGAAAGCATTGCGCGAATGTCCTTTTGATATTGACCTCCAAATAGTAAACGATGGTTCGGAAGCACTTGACCTGCTTCAAAGCCAGGAAGAATCAAGTTCCAAACCACCAAACCTAATACTACTTGATCTAAATCTGCCAAAGACCAATGGCCAGGAGGTTCTGCGCCAGGTAAAATCAAATCAAGCATTGAAGTCGATACCAGTCGTTGTTGTGACAACTTCACAGGATAAAAAGGATATCCACCAGTGTTATCAAAACCATGCCAATTGCTATCTCACAAAACCGATTGATATTGATGAGTATTTTAAAATGATTAATGAAGTAACTCATTTCTGGAGTACTTTCGTAAATCTACCATCGGATTAATATTTTTACTGTTCAACCCTGAATCATGACAACTGAATTAACCGAGCAACCCACCAGCAAAAAGGCTGATATTACTACCATTAATGTATTGATTGTAGAGGACAATCCTGGTGATGTTAACCTGATAAAATGGATGCTTACCAAGAGCGATCCGAATGCCAATCGGTATTACCACTACGAACTGACGCATGTCGAACTACTCAATAATGCCATCGACATTTTGAAAACAACCTCCTTTGATGTCATTTTACTCGATCTGCTCCTGCCAGACAGCAGCGGAATGCAGACATTCTCAAAGATGCAGTCTTATTCTCCCCATATCCCGATCATTGTATTATCAGGCTTTGATGATGAAAGCAAGGCAATCCAGGCAGTCCGTGAAGGCGCACAGGATTACCTGACAAAAGGACAGGTTGACGGCAATATTCTGAAACGGTCAATAAAATATGCAATTGAACGTAAACACCTGGAGGAAGAACGCACCTGGGAAACAAGTGTAAATGCAGCCTTGACCGATCTTTCAGAGGCAATTATTATATCCAACTCGATCCAGGATATATCGTCATTATTCGCTGAACAATCCAAATATTTTACCCACAGCAGTTTATGTATTGTATGTTACCGGAAAGACCAGGGACAAAAAATAAATTGTATAATTTCAGATAATACACCTATTGAGATAGAAAAGATAGCACCACAACCGGTTACCCTGGATGAACCGGTTGGATTAGTAGACCGGGTGTTTTCGAGCAAACAGCCTATTTTACTAAACCTGGTTTCAGACGAAAAATTGGACACCAATTCAATCCTTGATGAATATGAATTAAACCGCTTCCTGGCCGTACCGGCCACTATTGGCGATAGAGTTGTCGGAAGTATAATACTGGCCAATGCAGATACTGATTATTCACCGAAAGATCTGCAATATGCCGAACGCCTTTCGGCCCTGTTTGCCATCGCCCTGCAAAGACAGAACTCATTAGATGCCCTTAAAGCCAGTGAAGAACGTTATCGCGTTGTATCGCAATCGGCCAAAGATGCTATCATTTCCATCGACGCAGGCAGGAAAATTATCTCATGGAATTCCGGGGCCGAATCAATATTTCAGTTCAAGGGATCGGAAATAAATGGGAAAATGCTGGATTCGATAATTCCTGAAATTAAAAATGATCCATTTGTCCTTGCCCCCGTAAACACTACCAGTGGAAATCCGCATACCATAAACAGGGCCATCGAAATAAGCGGCCAGCGTAAAAACGGTGAGGAATTTCCAATGGAAATGACCTTTACGGGCTGGTCAACAACCGAGGGACAGTTTTATACGGCAATTATACGTGATATATCGCATCGCAAAACACTTGAAAAACAATTCCGACAGGCTCAAAAAATGGAGGCTGTCGGTCAGTTGGCCGGTGGTATAGCTCACGATTTCAATAATATACTGACAGGCATTATCGGCTTCGCCGAACTGGCAGTTGAAAATATTGAAGCGGATACACCGGAAAAAAGCTATATTGAGTCAATAATACGAAAATCTGATCATGCCGCCACACTGGTCAGACAGATTCTGGCATTCAGCCGCAAACAGATGCTGGATATCCGCCAGGTTGATTTAAACCAGTCTATTGTGTCCATTTCCAATTTCATTGAACGGGTTATCGGTGAGCACATCGAATTTTCCACCAATCTTGATGGTGACCTAAGTTATATATCAGCTGATTCCACCGCTGTGGAACAGATATTGACCAACCTCTGCGTCAATTCGCGCGATGCCATGCCCGACGGAGGGCAACTGAAAATTGAAACAACAAATATTGTCATCAAAGATTCCGATGATAAAACATTATCGGGCATTATTCCGGGCAAATATTCTGTTATTTCAGTATCAGATAACGGCCATGGTATGGAAACCGATACGATTCAACATATATTTGAACCTTTTTTCACCACTAAAGAAATCGGACAGGGCAGCGGATTGGGACTGGCCATGGTCTATGGACTGGTAAAACAACACGACGCTTTCATCACCTGTCAGAGTGAAATAGATAAAGGTACTACCTTTAAAATATATTTCCCTTCAATCGAACCTTCACTGGAAAATAATAATTCAGTAGTTATCGATCAGGTTAAAGGTGGTAATGAAACAATCTTGATGGTGGAAGACGAGATCGATCTGATAATTGTGTCAAAATCCATTCTGGAACAGTATGGGTATACTGTTTTGACAGCCGGCAACGGTTTGGATGGTTTTAAAGTTTTTAAAGAAAACCAGGACCAGATCAAGTTGGTAATAACAGATATTGTGATGCCTAAAGAAGGTGGAATTGAATTATATCAGCGAATCAAAGCTGAACGCAGTGACATTAAATTCCTATTCATAACCGGTTACGCCTCAGGCCTGGCCGATAAAGAAATGATAATCGGAAACAGGAATAGTGTTTTGACCAAACCATACCGGAAAAGCGATCTGGCTGGCCGGGTGCGACAGGTTTTGGATTTTCCCGAAGACGATGTTTAACTAATCGTGGAGGACTATTATCTGCTCATTAAATAGCAGAAAGGGGTTCTTGTAGCGATTATATTTTTTAATTTCCAGATGTAAGTGAGCGTAACCATATTGATCTGAATCTTCAGGGATATTTCCCGTCATGCCAACATTCGCAATTTCATCATTGCGGCTCACCCAGAACGGACCTTCATTATCAAATCGCTTTTTCATCTCACACCAGGTTTCACTGTTGCTGAGATGGGCATAGACCGAGGAAATATTCGAATCATGCCAGATTTCAACAACGTGCCCGCCATTTGTAGTTACTTCAACATTGGTGATGAAACCATCCTGGACCGGATATACCGGTGTTCCTTCTTCTGCGATCAGGTCAATTCCACTGTGTTCATAATACTCACCCTGAGATTTTCTCCGGGCACCGAATAAACCCACATCCTTGACCTTTAAGCCAATCCGCAGTGGATTTTCTATATGCAGGTGCCAGTCCTCAAGTTTGATCTGACTGAAGGTCATCCGGGATTCATTCACAAAGGAATTATATTCATCAAGTTCTTTTATCAAAGTCTGATAGTAATCTTTATACATTGCCGGGGCATTTCGATCCTTGATAAATGTTTTACCCTTGTAACCGGCTTTCAGCCAGCCAAAATTCTGACCGTCGCCGCGCACCTTATAATCACGGCCGATAGCCAGATACAACAAACCCATGCGAATATCATATTCTTGCCGTAGTTCGGCTATTTTTCGCCGGTAATACAAAACCTCATCGATTGCGGTCGGATTTTCCACACAATATTTAATGGCCGCATCCAGAATTAAATCCTCATCCCCTATGCTGAGCTCCTCGGTAACAATCATTTCCCTGATATTTTTAATCACCGGCTTGGCATATGACCGCCTCAAAGCATTATCATACTGACTTTGGTAAAGATTGATTAACTGCTTTAACTCATCAAAGATCGGATTAAAATACCCGTTTCCCGGCTCTTCATTATAAATTTTATCCAGGATGAATTCTTCCAATGTCCTGGACGTATCATCAATCAGTGAAGTATGAAGTCCGCACAAATCCTGCTGATTAAATTCATTCATGGCGATATATGCCAACAACCGCTGCTCATATTGTTCGGAAAGATTATTCACTTTACCGTAAAAATCATTGTTATAGTGATGAATCAGTGCGGCGTACTTGGCGGTATTTGTCAACTGCTGCTCGCCATAGAACTCGTATCCCAGAAAACTGTCCAACGGCAGTTGATCCAGGGTGGCAAAATTTATGACCATGGCATTTTCCTGGATATCATCCACGATCCGGTGGGTTGCCATATAATTAAATGTGAAAATGATCGAACGGACGATGCCGGGCAGATAGAAATATGCCAACAGAACCAGTATCAAACCGGTACAGCCACGCAGGACATATTTATATACCTTCTGTTTCAGCGCCTGCTTGCGTGCCAGATAACCCTTTAATTCATTCCTGATGATTAACTGCGGGTCGTCAATCCCAACCCCAGCTATTTCAAGCTGTTTCGACAGTCGATGACTTTTCCTGCTCATAACGAAATAGTTTTATTATTTTTTCTAAAGGACTGTTCTTCTTCTCAACAACGACTCCTTCTTCCAGTGTCGCCAGTTGTTTTGCAATCTCACGGTAGGCAATTCCGATTCTGGAATTAGGGTATAATTCACTGATCGGTGTATGCTGTCGCATATAGGATTTTGAAGCCAACCGGTAATCTTCAGGTATGGCCCCCAGTAACCGGGGATAAATAAATACCCCGTCACGGTCGCGGGTAATATCAGTGGCGCGCTTGATTCCATTATAGATATTCTCGGCCATCTGATCCGAAGATTTGTTGAACACAAAATAAGGCTCAAACCGGTCCCGGACTTCGAACTCCGGATCCTTGTTTTTCAGACGTTCATCTAATTCCTGCAAGCGTACTGCCGCTGCCTTGGCGCAGCCGTATCCACTCTGGATATCTTCGGGTGTCGTGATAATAATTGATATATCAGCCGTCAATCCAAAATCAAGGGTGGTACGCTCAATTCCCGCCCCCAGATCCAGGATCGTATAGTCATATTCTTTTGAAATGGTTTTGAATGCTCTTATAAATTTCATTTTCTGGAAATAATTCAAATTGGCAAATTTGAAATTGCCGCCTGATCCGGGAATCAAATCAATATTCGGCTGTGATATAATCAGATTTTCCAGGTCATCTTCATTTTTCTCAAAGAAGTCCAGCAAGGTTTGATGGGGACGTAAATCAAGCTTTACCGATATATCGCCGGTATTTATATCCGTATCGATTAATAACACATCATTCCCCAGCTTACCGAGAATATTCGCGGTCTCGATCGAAAACAGAGTCTTCCCAACCCCACCTTTATTGGAGATTATACTTATTATTTTTTCTAACATTAGTAAGATCGCATTTTCAGCTGATTCATTGCTTCCAGGTGATTATTATCCATCGCTGAAAAAGAGTATCAATATTCGTGCCATATCGGGTAGTTAAAATCCTATTCGTGTAAATTGATCTATGGGTCCGGTAGTATCATCAAGCTTCGAAAATATTTCCCCTAACCGAAAAATTTTCCATTAAGTCACGCGAAAAATCTATGTTGATCACAGCGTGATCATTAATAACTGTATGAATATTCCCGCCTTCGCAATTCGATATTTATTCCTTATATATACGGATACCAACAGGTATGGTATTTGCACATTACTGAGACGAAATACATATAACCGGAAAGATTTGTACGTATGGCACGCATTCTTGTTGTCGATGATAATATCTCTATTGTTAATATGATGCAGGATTTACTGCATATTCAAGGTCATAAAACATATACTGCATATGATGGCTCCGCCGCTGCTGAAAAAGCCCTCGAGCTGTTACCCGATCTGATCCTGCTGGACGTTGAAATGCCCGGCATGGATGGTATCAGCGTTTGCCGGAATTTACGCGAACACAAGGCCACCCGGCTGATACCTATCGTTATATTGACCGGTAAAACCGATACCAGGACATTAATGAGTGCGATCAAGGCCGGCGCCGATGATTTCCTGACCAAACCGGCCGACCTGCCTATCCTCAAGGCCCGGGTCGACTCCCTGCTGCGGATGAGCCATATCCGCAATCAGTTGGCTGAGAAACAGAAATTTGAAACCACAATCAACCATCTGCAAAATGGAATCATTATCACCAACCAGGATGGGATGATTCAAAATTATAACAAGGCTGCCCGTCAAATGTTTTCCCTGTCTGATGATAAAGTTGAAAGTGAACCATTCCTGTACAGCATCAATCAGGGATTTAAGACTAAAACAACCAGTTGGGATGAGTTGACAGCAAAACAACAGGATTCATTTTTGATCTACCGGATCGAAAACGATTTCAAACTACGCTATGCCCTGGAAATAAAATACAATGTCATCAGGAATTCCCTGGGTGAAATCGATGAAGTGGTCTTTGTAGCCAATGAAGAAACCGACCGTATCAATGAAGACCGTCGCAAGGATCTTTTTATCACCATGTTGAAGCATAAATTTTCAACGGTGGAAACAATTACCCAATTAAGTCTGGAATCACTGGAAATTATTTTACAATCCAAAGATCCAGCCCTGGAGACTGTGGCTATCGATGGCCTGAAGCGTGCCAGCGGTAATCTGAGCGATATAATGCGTAAGCTGATTAAATATGTCCGTATGCCGGAAGAATTGAACCTGGTCAACAAAACAATGATAAACCAGGAATGGTTTGCCTCAACCACAGAAAATATTGTTGAAACACTTCAATTAGCAACCGGTACGGTTCAGGTCGAATGGCAAGATATCAACGAGTTTCCAATGCTGGAAGACGGCATGTTCAGCATTCTGTTTGAGCTGATCGAGAATGCCCTCAAATTTGGGGATCCCGAGCAACCACGGATTTCAATAACAATTGGAAAAAGCGCCGGGCAAATCGTCCTGGCTGTCAGTAACAGTGGACCCCAGATACCTCAGGAGGAATTAAACAGAATCTGGGATCGGTTCTATCAGGTTGACCAGGACATCACTGGTCAGGTCAAGGGGATTGGTTTGGGGATGAGTATTGTAAAATATATATTAAACCTGGTGGGCGGAAACGGTGAAATTGTTTCCGGATCAGAGGGAACTACAGTAAAAATATACTTACCAGCCGCCGTCGATTAATCGGACACCGGCTTTTGAAGGCTCATGGCTTGAGCCATTACAGATCGTAATTGATGTATATTAAATGGTTTTCGGATCATTAACTCCAGATCAGAACCGGATTTTTTATCCTGATAAACAAGATCATCCATACCACTGCTCAATAATATCAGTACACCGGGATGTGATGCACGAATCTGATCGGTACGACGCATATCTTCCGTATCGGGCCGACTAATATCGGCAATGACTATTTCAGGATTGATATCAGCCAAACTGACCTCTATATCATCACTGCCGACAAGGCAATATACTTCATGCCCATCAACTTCCAGAATATCCTTCATCAAATTGCGTACATTTTCTTCAACATTTGTGATGACCACCCGGGTGGGCTTGACCGAATCAGTGGCTTTCTCCTCCAACTGCTCTTTCGGGAGGGTTGGTGCCTTGGGAAAGGTAATATCAAAAACAGCTCCGCCGGATTCAATGTTATCAGCGGTAATATCCCCATCGTGGCGTTGGATAATATTACGTGCCACGCTCAATCCCAAACCGGTGCCGTTTGATCCTTTAGTTGAGAAAAACGGGGCAAAAATTTTCCGGTGAATATCAACTGGAATACCTACTCCATCATCGCGAATGGCAACCGTTACCTTATCACCTTTCTGATCGGTAATAATCCGTATTGATCCTTTCTCCCGGATGGCATCAACAGCATTTAATATTATATTTGTGAAGACTTCCCGCAGCTCACCCTCATTACCTTTGATGCGGGGGATGGGATTGAGCTCGGTCATCAGATCTATTTCTATCTGTCGTGCCCGCGGCTGATCATACCACTTGGGACGGGTAAAATCAACTACATCACGAATCACACTGTTTAAATCGATCGGTGTGAAACTGGCAACATTACGAGAGCGGGTAAATACCTGAATCCGCTTTACAACCTCAGCACCATCGTGGGCAATTTTCTCGATCAACTGCAGATCATTCATGATATTTTCCGGGACATCCATGAACTGCATTAACTGGGCACGTCCCAGAATGCCGGTCAGTACATTATTAAAATCATGGGCAACCCCACTGGCCATCTCCCCCATAGCCACCATTCGTTCCGACTGAAGTAATTTCTCATCGGTGTGACGTTTTTCGCTGACATCAAATATCATTCCCACCAGGCATTCGAAATCACCATTCTGATCATGAATTGCCCGGCCAAACTCATTCACATATTTGACAGATCCGGCCTTATCAGTGATCCGATACTGGATTTCGAAGGATTGATGCAGCTTCAGGCCTTCCTCCACACTTTCATTTACCATATCACGATCGGTCGGGATTATCAGATCCTCAAACATGACTGGATCGGCACCCATCAATTCTTCAAATTTATACCCGGTCAATTCTTCGGTATCCAGGCTGAGGTATTCCATTGACTGGTAATGATCGCGTCCGCTTCGATAAACCAGAGCCGGCATATTGGCAACCAGTATCTGCTGGCTATGCTGTGCAGCCCGTAGTTTACGTTCCCGCTTCTTGCGGGAGGTAATATCACCGATCGTGCCGACAATCGCGGATTGGCCATCCCATTTACCGGGTAAACAACGATATTCCAACCAGCGTTGGGCATTATCTCCATTTGGTACTGTAAACTGAATCGTATGATAACCGCTTCCCGCTGGTACCGAAAGATGCTCAGCTTCCCACAGGCCACGGACAATGAATTCTTCCTGGTTGACCGAACTGAGGCTTACCAGCTCCTTATTCAGTAAATCATCTGATGATCCGCCGAAAAGTTTTCCTCCGACCTCGGTTATAAATATGATTCTGCCATCAGCCAGTACCATCAACGCATCTGGTAGCTGAGTGCAGAGATCGAGTAATTGTTTATCCATAATTCAAGTTAACTTACTATAAATTCAATTTGTGGAAAATTGCGACCCGATAGTCGAAAGAATTTTTACAGCCTCCGCCTGTTTTCCGACTATTCCATATAAACCAGCCAGCCTTTTAACCAGAGCTTTATTGGTTTTGTCCCGGGCGACCAGGGATTCATAAATTTCTATCGCCCAATCAAAATTCTTCAGTTTGATATTTACAATTCCAAGCTTATCGGCATAACCTTGGTTATCAGGATTAATCATTAGCAGACAATCATAAACGAGACACACCGATTCAAGATCGTTAAAACCAGTGGCAATATTCGCCAGTTGTTCCAGTTTTTCATTGTTTGCTTCAGGTAACGCCAGTAATTCTTTCAGGTATTCACGTGCCTGGTTGTGATTCCCTGCCTTGAATAAAGTTTGATACAAAGTGGATAAAATGATAGAATCATTCAGTTGAACATCAGTTGAGAGCTGTTTCGGCTTACTGGCATATTCCCGATTAATGGTCTTGATCAATTCGAGCCGATTTACCATCGCCGGGTAATCATTCTTCGATTCGGCAACTTTATATAACAGGAAATGTGCGGCTACCTGACCTGGGATCAATTCCAGTGATTTTTGCGCACTTTCTCGCACCTGGTCCATTGCCCCCATCTGGCGGAATATATCACCCATTGAATTAAACATCGCCGCCGTCATCGATTGATTCAACTGATTAAGATCAAGTGCTTTCTGATAGCACCCCAGGGCTTTACCGGGATCATTCTGTAATCCATAGTTCTGGGCCAGGGTGTAATGGGCATAGGCATTGTCAGGTTCGGCCGTTACCAGTTTAACCAGCAATTTCTCGTTTCTACTGAACTTGGCTGTCATTTCCGATTCCGACAAACCGTAGCCCAGGTGGTCGATTTGAATCTCGGAATCACGTTCTTCACCTTTAAGTGCCGCCACGCTGGGTGATACCTGTTCATGAATTGAACCGGAAAATTTTATACCGCGACGATTATTAAACAAGCGGTGAGCCGTTGACCAGTATTCATAATTCCCCGAAGACATTCGATTCCTGATATGGGTTTTATAAATTACAGGTTTTGCTTCCCTTTTTAACAGTCCTCGAACCACATTTATACTCGCGGGCAACAACCGTTCGTCAGCATCAAGCCAGAGAATCCAGTCTCCCCGGGCCTGTTGGATGGAATAATTCCTGGCTTTAGAAAAATCATCGATCCAGTCAAAATGGAATACTTCCGCCTTAAATGAACGGGCAATATCAATCGTGTTATCGGTAGAACCGGTATCGACCACAACAATTTGATCCACAATATCCTTGACACTGGCTAAACAATCAGGCAGGTTATGTGACTCATCCCTGGTTATCATACACAGTGATAATGACACTGGTTTTTTCAAATACCTACCTCATCCTTTTTACGAATCAGGATTCCTTCAATAAGCTGGAAAAAATCCGGTTCATTATCATTCAGATATTGAAAAAGATCACGAGGATCGAAACCATTTTCTTGAATCAGGGAGTAAATATTCAGCAATACATTCACCATCCGTTCTTCATCCTGTGTTTCACGGATAATGGAAAGCATTAAAATTACCGGTTGTAGAAAATTTTCCGAATGCGTGATTGTCTGGCTGACCGGCCTCCAGATTATTGTTAAAGTTTTTTCCAGAATAGTTAAGGCCAGGTCCGATTTCCCCTTTTTGTGCAGCAATAAGGCCAGTGGGACCGTCAGTCGGGGATCGGGGATCAGGTTTTGGTACAGATTCAGGAGTGAATCGACCTGTTCGCTGGCGATAGATTTCTGCTGCAACAATGAATTGGCATAATGTCCGAACAATTCAACAGAACAATAATTCCTGATGACTTTTTCCGGTTCAATGGTTGTCATTATACGGATTGCATCCGCTACCGAATTATTAAATCTGTCCTCCTGGTTTAACAGCTTATGGCAATATGAACGCCGGCTTAATAACTCAATATTGTTATCATCTTCAAGCAGTCCGGTTTCAACATTCGCAAGTATTTTCCGCACATGGGCCTTGTATCCATCTTTTCGATTCACCCTGATTTCCAGATCATCTATAAAAAGGCTGCCCGAAAGAACAAATTCATCCAGGAAAGGATTATAAGTATCCCAACCTGATCTATTGACAACGGCAGTACGGTAATAATAATCATACCGGCTATCCGGAAGAAATTCAGGGATCTGTAAAAAGTTATTATCCGCTGAATTCAGCTGATTCCTAAAATTCAGCAAATCATTGACTTTCACTTCCTGGAAAGCCTGGATTTTCAACACCCAGTCATTACTTATCTTTTTGGTTACCTCATGCCAGGCCACATCGTTACCGGTATCCTGTTCCAGTTCCAACACCCGGCAATCAAATTCCCGGGCAACCCGGCCGGTACCATCCCTGGAAGCCCAGTCAACAACAATTATATCATCGGAAAGGTCTTGAATCGAATTAATGCAATTTGGCAGACCAGCGACACTATTCCGGGCGAATATAACTACCGATAAAGCTGGTTTTTCCGTCTTATTCATTTACCGCTTTTGATTAGACTATTAATTTTTCTTCCAGGGCTTCGAAAGTTTCGACCGTCTTTGCGTTCTCTTCCAGTTTCCTGATCACATCAAGATTGGTGTCATAGAACTTATGTCCGTCTTCATCCCGTCGTGGGACAATAATACCTTTTCTTACCAACCGGTCAAATTCCGGCCGGATTTCATCAAATAACATACCTTTATCAGTCTTCAAGCGATTTTTGAAATGGTATTCCTCCAGGTCGGCAGCACCAGCCTGTTCCTTAAC
Organism: uncultured bacterium; assembly: GCA_964410945.1. Lineage (GTDB taxonomy): Bacteria > Fidelibacterota > Marinisomatia > Marinisomatales > TCS56 > CAYPJE01. The sequence continues at coordinate 23,241 of CAYPJE010000024.1, read as the reverse complement.
CAGTTTTGTTATGAAATCCAGTAAATCCTGTTCGCGGCCGGTAAAATCCGAACCGCCATCATCAACTTCATTGCCAAGTTTTGATAATGATTTATTCTTACAGAAAACGGCAAAATTTTCAAATTGTGTCAAATCATCGATAACAAATTTCCGGCCTTCATAATTCACCTCACTGCGGGCCATGGGAGTGATAGTTAATTTATTCAGTACTTTTTCAATTGGTTCGGTAGGGATGTTCAATACCGTGGATATGTTCTGAACAGTATCTTTCCAGAGCAAAGTATTATCACCTTTCCCATTGCCGGAATGTTCCTGGTTCAGAATATTGAGCATAACAATGATCTGTCGCGGTGTATCTTCCGTCACGGCTGACCCGATTTTTTTGGTGGAATCTCGCAAGCGGTCGACTAAAATATGATAGAAAGACTGCATCCAACCGGGTAGTTCTGCCAGTCGCTTCTGAAACAGCATTTGGCTGATTTCATAACAATGGACATTGGTTTTAGCTCTTACAGTTGCCGACCGCGGCCGTCCATCAATCAGCGCCATTTCACCGAAAATCGCACCTTCGGTCAAAGTGGCAACGACCACATGCTTATTCCCTGATTTAACCAGAATATCCACAATTCCGCTTTGGATAATAAACATCGACTTCCCTGGATCATCCTCTTTGAAAATCACATCTCCGCTATTAAAGTTTTTTACCGCGTGTTCTTCAATAAAGCCCATTTTCAACTCCAACAGATATTATTTATGAATTCCCAATAATTGTTTTTCAATTGCAGCAATAACCGTTGACACAGAAATGTTTTTTTGACATTTCATCGCTGCAGGGCATGTCTGCTTTTTATGGATGGCAATCGAATTATATTCCCGGTAACAGGGAGAACAATCTTCACCGGTCCAAATATTCACGGCAGAATCATATCCCGATCCGGCGGGACTGGTACTGCCAAAAAGAACAACCGCCGGTTTACCACACGCACCGGCCACATGATTGGGATAACTGTCAATCCCTACAAATAGGTCAGTCATGCTTACGCAAGCAGCGGCCAGCCGGACTGAAAGCAAACCATTGAACACTATGGATTTATCCAGAGCTGGTTCACCGGAAGTCCCAATCTGTAAAAAAGCAATCCGCCCAAAAAAATGATTTACTATTTTCTGCCAGTTCTCGATCGGCCATTCTTTATAGGGCGACCAGCCGGCTTTCACATGGATCGTTGCCACAGGTACCTGGAATTTATCCATTATACTTTTAACAAATGACATCTCATGTTCAGTAAAATTAAGAAAACCAGCCGGTGAATCGATCTCCAATCCGGCACAATCGGCAAAGCTGAAGGCTAAATGATTCTCAAGCGGCTTATCCGGGTAACCGGCTGCCATGGGATACTCAAAAAGGATTTCCTGGTCATGCTCCTTTCGTACCATTGACAATTCATCAATATCAGGGTTCCCGATCAGCAAGTCCGGAGTCTGGGTTACATATCTGATATGAGCCTGGGGGTATTTCTGGCGCAGCGCACGAATTGCCGGTGTAGTCATCAGCGTATCGCCAATTGCCCCGGCACGGCAACATTCAATTGTTTCCCGTTCCACAGCCATCACTAATTGATACCCATCAGTGCGTTTCGGGCATTTTCATTATCTGGATCGATCTGTAATATTTTCCTGAAAAGCAGACTGGCATTATCCGTACGGTTCTGGGCTAAATATATCCGTCCCATCAGATCCAAAGCATTCACATTATTCTGGTCATCTTTCAGGATCTGTTTAAGCCAGTGCAAACTCAGCCCGGATTTCCCGGTCGCCTGGTAAATCTCAGCCAGCTGCAGTTTGAAGCTCCCGTTCCAAGGTTCCAGCTCCAATCCTTTTAATAAACTGGCTATGGCCCCGTCTATATCCCCGGCATTCCACCGGGTCTGGCCAAGATTCTGATAGGCTGATGCAAATTCGGGAACCAGCATGAGTACGCGCTGGAAATGTCCACTGGCACTGGTCTGGTCACCGGACAGCTGCTCTGCCAATCCTATTCCATAGATGGCGCGGATATCAACCGGATTGGTAGCCAGTATTTTTTGATAACACTCAATTGCAATAGCCGAATCAGCCTGTTCCAAAGCTGTCTGAGCCTGATTCGCCAGTTCATCGTTCAGCTCGCACAGACTCTGATCACGTTCCATCAGATGATTCAGATCAACCTCCGGCCACTTAGCTGAGAATAATTGTCGATTACCATCCATGGCAGCATCATAATCGACTCTGTTATACTCAAATGTTGCACTACCGAAGTGATGAATAAATGCATCCTCAGCCACCATGATTTTAAATCCCGCTTCAGTGGCACGTAGACAATAGTCATCATCCTCAAAATTACCGCTGCCGAAATCCTCGTCCAGTCCGCCTATTTTATCATATAGAGTCCTTTTTATCAGCATGGCAAATCCAGCGATACGGCGGCGGGGCGTATATTTTCGGTCCTGGGCCTGGGCGATTCTTCGAGCATATTCTTCTGCCTCAGCAGGATCTGAATAGGGGACATCAGCAATCATCTGCAAACCGGAAATTCTGTTGGTCAGGGGTCCAACCAAACCAATTGCTTCATCGGATTCAGCACAGGCCAGCATTCGTTCCAGCCAGCCTTCAGCCACTAAAACATCATTATTAAGCAAAAATATGTAATCTCCCCTGGCAATCTTCATACCCTGGTTGTTACCAGCGGCAAATCCACAATTTTCAGAATTGGAAATCAGGCTATAATTATCATTGACATCTACCAGTTCCTGCAAATAATCAAGTGTGTCATCAGAGGAATTGTTATCTACAAAAATCAATTCATGCGGCAGGGTTGTGTTAGCCTGAATCGATTCAACACATTTACGCGTATAATCAATAGCATTCCAGGTCAGAATGATAATTGATGTTAATGGTTCAGTTGGGTGATCAATTCGCCGGTGAATTTCAATCTCACCGTACATTTTTCGCTCCAGTTCATAATTATCTGCCACTAATTGACGGAAAGTATTAAACCCATCGGTCAGGGAAGTAATAACAATGTACCGGGGCAAATCAGCCTGCAATTGATTTACGAGATCTTCCTCCTGCTCTGCCGCATTCCCGGTAGACAGTGCTTCACGAGGACAAAACAATCTATATGCAGGTGAAGGACGTCCGGCCCATAAATAGATTTCATATTCAGCACCCCAGACATAGATGCGATCATCCATTTTCAATTGGGGTGCCAGATATTTACCGACACTTTCACCGGCACGATAAAAAACCTGTTCGAACTCATCATTGGTAAAAATACGTCCGCGACCACTCTTCTCGGATGTGATCCAACGCTTGACCTCACCGCTTACCACCACCATCGACAGCACAGTTACAATTCCAATCACACACCAGGCAATTTCGGTGCTCTGCCACTCGGTCAGCCATCTATAACCAGTGACCAGACCCAGCCCGGCTAAAATTGAGAGTGGTGCCAACAATGGCAGGAAATGATAGGACATCAAATGCTTGTTTAAGTATACCGTAAAGGCAGCCATGAAAAACCAGAACAAAAGCAGCCAAATATGTGCATTGTCCACTGGAGCCAATGTCACTGTTCCCGCCGCCGCCAATGCAAATATTCCGAAAAACAGGATTTGTTTAACTAATCGCAGGACTAATTTCTGATTCCAGCTAATCGGTTCTGAATGAGCTGATTGAGAGGAAGCCGCGGCTTGTTCCGTTTGATTTGGTAATTGTGGCCTTTTTGCAGCTTGCTGCTTTGGTTTCTGATGATAATTCAACCAGCGCAATACATTCTTTAGGGAGTGCAGATTCAACACAAAAATCATTTTGTGAAAACCTTTGTGCACTCCAATCGCTTTCAGATATCGTAAGGTGCATAATAACGCCAGTACAAAACCGGCAGCACATAACAGGAATTCCCACACTGCCACACCCTCGACCAGCAGCGCCAAGGCAATCACCGGTACAGTATTGACATAGGCTGACTGTTTAAACAACAGGGCACCATAGGTTACAATCCCTACTACCGGATACAACCACCACTGGGCTGAGGGAAAAAGACATACCAGAACAATTGCACCTGTCGTGAAAAATATCTGCTCCAGTTCATCATTGGACTGGGTCCATACAAATACCGGCAGCGATGAAAGGATTGCGAAGGATGCTGCTGACAGCAGTCCTGTTATTGAACCACCAAATTCTTGTGCGAGGTAAAATACCAGAATATTCGTACCAGTCAGAAATACCAAACTTACTATTCGGAAAATTGATCGCGATACCGGAAAATATTTCAGTAGCAGGGCATACAATAACCATCGGCCCGGAGTATGACTTTCAAGCGTATCTTTATAAGGAATCTTTTGTCCGCGAACAAAGAACAGACCGTGATATCCATAAATACCGTAATCCCGGTCCAGAGGTATATTAATAAACGGCAACTTTACCAGCAGACTGAACAATAATATAATAACCAGAATTGAATAAACCACTACGCCGCCAGTATTCGCACTAAGTTTTCAGCCTGGTGAAATTGCTTGAATTCTTCATTAACCTTTGTCCGTTCAACGGCCGTACTGCGACATTTTTTTATAGCTAGAGAAATCGCTGCGGCCAGGGATTCGGTATTTCCCGATTCAAAGGTCACTCCATTCACCCCCGATACAATTTGTTCAGCCATCCACGTATCGGCCGGTACTACTACATATTTATCGGCGGAAATCGCCTCCATAAAAATTCCGGAACCGCGATTGATGTATTCCCGTCTCAGATAGGGCAATACAATAATATCACTTTCCGCTAAGCTCCGATTATAGTCTTCCGTTGATAATTCCCGGTCGACCAGATCTAAAAAAGGATAATTAGTTTCACATAGATTCTTAATGGTATCTATCAACTCAACGCTATTACGTTCATGCTTTGCAGGAGCCGCCTGAATCAGGAATCGCCATTTTTCATCGATTGATATTTCGGTTAGTTTTTTCAAGGCCGGGGCCAGAAGCAGAAATCCCTTTTCGCGGCGGGCGGGTCCCAGATAACTAATCCTTATCAGATCGGAATCGTTTGACACAGCCGGTAAATCTGTATTTCGCTGGTGAGGAATCGGTACAGTAATCACCGGATGACTGGTATATTGCTGAAATGAATCCCGCAGGCCTGTCGTTTCAGTGGCAACCTGAAATATATCACGAGCCGGGAAAAACAGGTCAAGCAACCGAAATATCAAACTCGGAATCAAGCTGGCGTAACCGACCAATGATCTCCCGCCATAGCGTTCGTAGGAGTACATCCAGAGGGTTACTATCTTGTCGGGACGATCGGATTTGGGACGGCGGAAGCACCACCACAATAATCCCACAAAGAGATTGTGATCGATGGTCGGAAGATAGAACCTGGATTCACTGAGATTCAGATTCTTGAAACGCCTGTGAAGTTCCCGGTAAAACCGGTAGTTGGATCTCAGACCGACCAGCAGGTAGGTTATAAACGAGCCAATATCTTTGATTGGACTCGTATAGTAAGATGAATCAAAATAGTTCTCAGCCGGGTAATCCAGTAGAGCAGTGTCCAATCGGGAATTAGCGATAATGGAAATTTCATGCGCCAGTTTCCCAGCGGCATGGAATAGGGCTTTATTGTATTCATAGTGATGTCCTTTCGTATTCTGAAATCCAGGATCGAGAATATAGAGCATTGCTGAATCTGTCATACAAGAATGGAATTGGACGTCGATAGTTTAAATCGATTCCTTATCCGTGCAGCCTGTCAACTTCGCCAGCAATCCAATGATAGGTTTTCTCCATTCCCTGGCGCAGGTGTTGACCGGGTTTCCACCCCAGTTTTTCTTCAATCATTTTATTGTCAGAATTCCGGCCGCGAACGCCTTCCGGTCCGGGTATATGTTTAATTGACAATTTTTTTCCTGCAATGACCATTGCCATTTCCGCCAGCTGATTTATTGATACCATTTCCTCCGAACCAATGTTGACCGGACCAATAAAATCAGACTGAATCAAACGCTGAACACCCTCCAGGCATTCGTCAATGTAGAGGAATGAACGTGTTTGATGACCATCTCCCCACATCTCGATTTCGCCGCCATCGGGAGTTTCCGCTACTTTCCGGCAAAATGCAGCCGGTGCCTTTTCACGGCCATCACGCCAGGAACCATAGGGCCCGAAGATATTATGAAAACGGGCAATCCTGACATCCATCCCGAAATTCCTGCGGAAGGCCAGATACAGCCGTTCACTGAATAATTTTTCCCATCCGTATTCACTGTCCGGATTGGCCGGATAGGCCGTATCCTCCGCTGTTTTGGGATTATCAGGATCGGTCTGGTTGTATTCCGGGTAAATACAGGCCGATGAAGAATAGAACATTTTCGGTTTGTTGCGCTTGTGGCAGGCTTCCAGCATATTCAAGTTGATCAGTGCGGAATTATGCATTATATCAGCATCATTCTCACCAGTGAAAACAAATCCGGCTCCACCCATATCAGCAGCGAACTGGTAGACTATATCGAAATTCCGATCAACCACATAGCGGCATATCTGCGGATCTCGCAGATCACCGATAACAAAATCATCAGCCCTGGTTTCATCGAACTGGGGATATTTTAAATCCACTCCTCGAACCCAGTAACCTTCCTTCTTCAGCCGTTTGACCATATGACTGCCGATGAATCCACCGGCGCCACAGACTAATGCTTTTTTTATAATGGTACCCATGGGAACCTCCGTTGTTAACTGTTTAAATCTCTACTGGCCACGAATAAATGATTTCTGCGACCATTGATCTGATCATTGAATTGGTCTGCCATCAGGGCCATTTCGCCATCCAGCCAGTCCGGCAACAGGAAAATCTGCAGATCGCAGCGCCGGTTAATAAACTCATAGATATCAGTTGGATTCATTCCGTAGGCCTGGCAACCCGCAAAGCCATGTTCAAATATGATCACCGGTTGATATTTTCTGATGGTTTGTTCAGCCCCCCGCAGTACCAGGTACTCGGCCCCTTCCACATCGATTTTGATTAAGTCGACCCGATCAAGTTCCTCAGATTTGAGGATATTATCCAGGGTGTCTGTGGAAACCTCGATACTGCAATCTTCTTCAGCGGGACGATCATATTTACGCTTTCTCAAACCGCTGTAACCGGGATTACTGATTACATAATTGAATTCCGAGTGCCCCTTCCGGTCACTCAAGGCCAGCTGGTACAATTTCACCTGTGCAGACCGGAATCTCCGCTCCAGACCGGCAAATAGTCCGGGAATCGGTTCGAAGGCGAAGAACCGTCCACCTGGTGCATATTTGAGCATCAGTTTCAGGATCGATCCGGCATGGCAGCCTACGTCGATACCAACCGCCCCGGGGTACAGTACCCGCTGTATCACCTGTTCGGTGAGCAAATCATAATAGCGGCCAATGTGGATGCGTTTTCTCTCAAGCAGGTATTCCGCGCCACGGCGTTTTCCCAAAGCCAGAAGCACCAGTTTATTCCACATCGCTTCCCTCCGGCGGTTTGGTGGCCAGGGCGAATAATTCATAACCGGTAAAATCTTCATAGCGACGCTGCCGCCAGGCACCAAACGTGGTTGAATCCTGCCAGAAACGCCGGAATACAGCATTAGTCAGACGGTAGGCACGGGCGGTCAGGCGGTTATTGGGCCGGCCCCGCTCGACAGATATATTTTCAAAACCACTGCTTTCCAGAACCTTCGCCAGGGCCAGGTCGGAATAGTGGGCATAATGGTTTTCCGGCTGGAACCAGATCCACCGGCGCCGGAACACCTTGCGCCAGAAACAGGCGAAATCTGGCACCCTGACCGCCAACAGGCCACCGGGATTCAGATGGTTTAGAACCGTTGCTAAAAATGATTGCGGATCAGCCACATGCTCCAGCACATGCCACATGGTAATAATATCGAAAGCACCGTCCACCTCATCCAGCGCAGCTACGGTATCAATTCCGATCCGCCGGCAGTATTCACGAGCATTCTGCGAGGGCTCCACACCCCGCACAGTATAATTAAGACGCCGCATCTCGTCCAGGAAATAGCCTTTATCGCAGCCGATATCCAGCACTGTTCCTGGTGGCGGAATCCGCTGTGACAGCTGGGCTACCAACTTGACCTGCTCTGGCAGACGGAACATTCGGCGCTTCTCAGCTTCCAGGTAATCCGCCGAGGTTATTTGATACTCGGTTTGATAATAAGTATCCAATACCTGTTCAGTGGGTATATCTTCCAGAAAAGCCCCGGTGCAGTCGTGGCAGCCAACCAGGCCAATCTCACCGACCTTGAAGCGATAAGTTTCATTGGAATTACACAGTAGGCAGGTAACCATGTCGGTCATCAGTGAGTTTTTCTACTCCACTGGTCCCGGAAGCGGGCGATATCTTCAGGAGTATAAAAATGTTGCACATGGGGTGAATTATAGACCACATCAAGCACCTGCTCCGGAATAACCAGATTCTGCTTGGCGTAGGCATAAGCCTGGCTGAAATATTTCTGGATACCTACATTTTTGTTGACGACCCGGACTTCATCCAGGTCCAAAAATTCCTCCAAGGCCGAACCAAGGTGTCCATTAAGGTCCTCGGTGCGGATGACCAGCAGGCGTAAGTTGTCTTTTTTAATAATCGTGTAGCCACGCTGGTGATCATAGGGGTGGTCGTAAACATTAATGCCGAATACCTGCCGAGGTTCTTCATCGAACCAGGTGCAGTAATAATTCCGGTCAATATCAAATTTGTGGAAATTTAATTCCAGGAAGTCCATCACTTCGGTCTGCCGCACATTGCCTTCATCATCAAGATATTCGGGAAAGACCCGCTGCAGATTCTCAAAATATCCGCGGATTTGCGATACTACCGGATCACGCACCAGGGTAATTATGCGCCATTGCAGATCGTTCTTATATTCCGCCACAGCTGAACTCAAGCGGGCATAGTAATCCAGGTCGTTACGTTTTCGTACAGCCTGACGATCAAATAATAGTTCTTTACGTTTCAGACCTTCACGGGATAATTGATGCACATGGTGAATAGGCAGACCGGACAAATATTTTTTCAGTGTATAATATACCGTATTGGATCCCACACTGCCCATCTGGTAAATAAGGATATTAGGCCGCTTTGGATCCAGGAGTTTTTCCCGTTTCGGGAACAGGGTACCATCCTTCCATTTGACTGGTAACGCCTGCAGACCCTTTTTCAAGTCATGTATCCAGGCCCGCACACTGATCCTTTTCACTGCCTCATACAACTTCTGCTTTTTCCAGGCCTGGTAGTTGGCCATCTTACGATAACCAATCAAACGGTCAGCGTTGAATTTTTCAACAAATTCCGGCGGAAACTCAGCCAGATACTTATCAATAAACGCGAAATTTTCGAAAGTCCAGTAATCTGCTTTCTTCTGGTTGATCTGGGTCTTGGTGTCTTCGTAATCGCGGTAGACACCCAGCACGCGGTCAATCTTCTCAATCTTGAATTTTTTAACGGCCGCCAGCAGAAATTCATGGTCCTGTTTGTCATCATTGGCTTCGTTGAAATTCCCCACCGCTTCCTGGACTTCCCGGCGGTAAAAATAGCCCACCGGATTATAGGGAAAAGCGTTCAGTTCCCAGTGACGCAGCATTTCAATGAATTCCACGTTAGGATCATGAGTATAATTATCGCCCACATCCCGGCTGATATACACCTTACCGGCCACAAACATGGCACCACACTCAAAATAAGGCGCCACCGCTTTAAAAGCGCCGGGCAGGAAGAAATCATCGCCGTTCAGATAGACGATTATATCACCGGTTGACATGTTAAAGCCCTTATTCATCGCCTCGGGCTGACCGCTGTCGGGCTCGGATACCCATTTCAGGTGGGGATATTTTTTTAGGATTTCCACCGTGCCATCGGTGGAGGCACCATCAACTACAATATGCTCAAAGTCAGGGTATTCCTGATCCAACACGTTGTTAATCGCGTTTTCAATATAATCCCTGGCATTAAACGTGGGTGTGATAACAGAAATCATCAGGCTCATAGTTATTCAGTCCCTCCGGCGCTTTGGCGGTAGATTTCTGACTGACGAATGCTTTCCAGGAAATATTCCCGGCGCAGCTTTTCCTGCAATGGATTATCCCGCAGATATTCATAGCCGGCCCGGATCAAATCGAAATTGTCAGCCTTGGCAGCTGCTTCTTCGATCGTATTGAAATACAGGGGGTAGTCTTCGCCCAGATACTCCACCACCGCCGGAATCGGATTCACCAGCAGAGGAGTATGACGTGCCAGGCATTCCACAATTGTATTGTTGGCACTGGAATCATATAACTCGATAAACACAACATTCTCCGACAATAACCGGTCGTATTGACGGTTACTCAGGTAATTCACTACCTTGGTCCCGGCATATTTTTCCGGTGGGAAATAGCCATTGAACTCATGTTCTACTTCTTGAGCCATGAATTTGTCGATATTGGCATCATTCTTCCGCAGATGAACCCGCGTGTAGCGTGTAGTCGGCAACAGGTAAATCGAATGTAGTTTGCGCAGCCACCAGCCAATCTGGACGATCTGTTTGTTACTGTTATGCTGAAATTTTTCCCAGCTCCATTTTTCTTCCGGAATGTCAGTGGGATGGAACAGGGTATTGATGGGAAAATCGAAGTGTTTTTCCAGCTCGCGCTTGTGATAATCGGAAAATACATACATGCCCCGGCAGTGGGGGATACTGGCCTTGAATTCCGGCCGGGCGAAGATCATGGTATTGGACTGTTCGTGGTCGAACCAGTGAGGTACACTCGGCGGATTGTGGATCATTCCCACCCAAGGCTGCCGGTGCGGCTTGACACCTTCCGGATGCCAGTTAAAGGATTTTTCGATGAACGTATCAAGATAGATACCATCAGCACGGTGTAATGGTTTCAACCATTCACGCCACTCGCTGCGGTGCCGGCCATATTCACCAAATAATTGATCGGAAAGATCGAATACACCAACTGCCGACCCTTGATTCCTGCGCCACCTGTGGCTCTGCCGGTTCAGCCATTTTTTACGAAAATAATCAGCTATATACAGACGTTTATTATCAGCCCGCAGGAAATTAATCACCCTATAGGGATCGATCACCTTGTACCAGCGGTACAACCGCGAGCCGGTGATATTGTTCAATTCTTCAGTCTTGAGACGCAGGTCGTTTTCCAGACGTATGATTTTGTCCTTGACCTGTTCCTCCAATCTTTCACCGCTGGCCCCATACCCCAGCTCTGCCAGGAATGGACCGCACATCCGATCTGTGGCCAGTAAATCTTCCGGGGACACCTCGTTGCGCCAGCGCCCGATGCTTGAAGTGGTAATACCCTGTCTCTGTTTCACATCGACCGAGCCCGCTTCCCACTCCGGGTAATCATGGGTGAAACCAGCATAGTCCAGCATGGCCGGTTCGAATTTCACTGCCAGGAATTCACACAGTGTCTTTAATTTTTCCTCCGGCTCACCAACCAGGTTTTCATAAGCCAGTGAAGTAAAACGTACTCCACTGTCGAGCTTTAAAATAGAGCGAATATTATTCTCCCACACATACCAGCGCTTAAGCGCATTATGATAAGTCAGATCGCCGTATTCACGCAGGTGCTTTTCACCAAAATAGACATCCTTATAATTGATCGTCGAACATGCCACATCCCTGCCATCGCGATAAATATGAATGAAAGCTGATTCGGGATAAAGCCTGGTCAGAAAATCCAGATATTCCACATCATCAGGTGTATTCAGCACCAGTTGCTGCTTGCCTTTCTCCTCTAAGTAACCGGCGAACAGCGTACTGAGGAAATTCCGGGCGGCGGCATAGACAACATCCTGGCTGACACTGGCCAGATTAGCAGTGGGCCCCAGCTTGTCATTCATCAGAAAGGCCAGGTATTCCCGCAGTGACTGCTTCGAATACCCGCCAGTGATCCAGGGCGTTTCCGGAGCAGCGGCCAGCTGGCTATGGGAATCCAGTAATACCCGCAGCAAGGTTGTACCCGAACGTGGTACACCAATAATGAAAATCGGACTGATATCCGGTTGCATCAGCTTTTCTTCGCGCTTGAAAACAAATTGAATAAGGACGACTTCTTCACTGGTGTTACCGGAACCGCCTTCAAATTTTTCGGCAGTCGGGACAGGTATTCGTCGCACTGCCGTCCGTCAGCCTTGGTATCCAGATTCAGCGTGCGGCAACGAATGATCCATGACTGCTCCAACCCGCCATAGGGTGAGATCCAGTCATGGGTGGTTTTCAATGCCCGCAGACGTGCCCGCTCCCGGTCCTTGGCGGTATTGGTTGTGGTACCATAACCGGGGTGCCAGGGATGGTAAATATTCATATCATTGGACCATTTGACGGCCAAGCCGCTGTTGCGCAGGCGGATATAGGTCTCGACGCCATTATCGCCGCCGTAGGAAAACACCGGGTGTTCCTCGAAACCGTCAACCTGGAGAAAATGTTTTTTCTTGATCGTGAAGCAGCCATAGTAGTTGGTGGGACTGATCAACTTGCACCGGTCAATCAGGTGTTGCACGTTCTGGCGGCTGTCAGGCCGGGAATCGGCTTCCAGTTCATCAAAACGCCGAAAATACATCACCAGTTCATCCACCTTGGTATGCTGCCGGGCGGTGTATTCCAACAGATGCTTCTCAGCCACAATATCACCATCGGGGATCACGATCAGATCACCCGCGGCCTCCCGCACGGCAGTGTTGATCATCACGGCCGAATGCCAGGGTACATCGGGCTCATGCCCCAGGGTTATCAGCCGGGCGTTCTCATACTCCGCCAGCTTGTCCCTGATCCGATCATTGGAATTGTAGAAATCCACCCACAGGAGCTCGTACTGATCCCGGGGCAGATCCTGCCGGCCGAAATAATCGATAGTGTGGGTGTATTCACGGAAATTTCCGTCCCACATGATAACTGAAATCTTTGGTTTCATTGACTATCCAATTCTTTGCAAGTATCAAGCCAGATTTGAATATTCCGGTAAATTTTCCGGAAATATTCTATTTCCTCTTCATCGAACAGACCGGAGGTTTCCACTTCCCTCAGCAGTCCATCGGCAAAGATTTCCGTTGCAGTGAAATAGTCATCGGCCTGACCGGTGATCCGGTTAAAAATTTTAGCCAGTTTTTCAGTCAGAACCATACCCGGCAATTCCTGGGACAAATCCTTGAAAAGGTCGTGCGCATTGCGTTTCTGATAGGCCAGCGGTTCACCGAATCCGATCACATCACCCACAATGTCAATAGCCTTCTTGGCAAAGTAACCGGACCAGATATCACCATAGCGGTCTATTTTCCGGCCGTTGATTTCCTGCTGCATGACAATGAAGTAATAAGCCGGGATAACGTCCCGCATCAGGGTGGTGTTCTGGGTGTTGAAAGGACAACTGGTGGTGGTATCCAGGACTACGTTATCCACCCGTTCATTCAGGACTTCAATTGGGAAAGTAATCCGGGTAACGGCATCAATATCGGGATCACCCTTCCATAATCCACCCTGTACTGCCAGGCGGGCCTGCCTTTTAACAGTATTAATTTTATTTTCTGTTGGAAAGCGGTATTCGTAGGGGAATCCCCGGGGATAGAATTCAACCCCCAGGTTGGTTTCCAGCGGCTCGCAGTTGTTATACCAGCCGGTGGTGGTCTGCACTGCATCCCATTCGGCGGTCCGGCCAACATCCTTGAAACCGGCAATGAAATCCACCCCGGGCAGCGGGTAATTGTCATCATCCATTGAAATGATGAATGGCCTTTTACGCTGATATGCTGCCAGGTATCCGATATTGCGGCGATTGTCGGAATTGAAGGGAATTATTTCCGCCAGCTCCGGGAATGGCTTCAACCAATCAGCCTGTTGTTGGAGGTCCCAGTATTCAAAATTAAAACCTTTATCTCGCCAGTCCTGCACATAGGCACCTGCTTCCACTGGTGTTTTTTTATCACCAATTATAATGGCTTCCACCGTATCCTTACGGCCGAACTGCTCCAAATTAGTGGCAATGCTTTCCAGCACTTCCGGTACATTGATCGTGGTTATCACTATCGAATATTCAATCATACTTGCAACCCTGTGATTTACTCATTATTCAAATTATTTAAACTGTTTGTTTCCGTTCTAATAGCAGACCTGTGACAGATAATATGTCCGTCGTATTAACCTTTCCTCCGTAGTGCAGACATTCCTGTCTGCACATGAACAATCACCAACATTTTCTACAGACAAGAATGTCTGTAGTACGAATTTCTTACTTCTCAGTGTAGACAGTTCCATTTATGCAATTCTAACTGCGATGGATAAATTCATCTGCCCATTCATTACTTATCCGTTGTTTCTTTCGGTATCAGGGTAATCGATTTTACGGGCAAATACAACCAGGCAATCGCCACTGAGCCAACGCTCACCGCAGTTGCATTTGGTCAGGGTATGTTCTATTGCGAAACCAGCGTTCAGCAATAGTTGCTGCAGGGACTGGATACTGTAAAAATGCAGGTGTACTTCGCCGCTGTTATATTCCCAATCCAGGAAATTAGACTGGGCTGACCGGGAATAGATGTTGGGCACCTCAATCGTCAGCAATCCGCTGGGATTCAGCAGATCATACAACCTGGCTAATGCTGCTGCCGGAGAAATAATATGTTCCAGCACATGCGTCATGGTGATTATATCGAACTTATGATTCCAGGGAAGAACGTCAGTCTCAAAATTGCACACGGACAGATTCAGACCCAGTGTATTCATGCCATATTCCACTGCCAGCGGATCGATATCGATGCCATAGGCCTTCATACCGGCCTTCCGGGCGGCCCATACCAGCAAACCGATACCGCTGCCCAGATCCAGGTAATTCAAATCTTTGGGGTAGCGTGGGGATTTCAATACCGGTTCGATCAGATTGTTCAACACACGGATTTTGTCTTTGAAGACTGGTTTTCAGAGCAGTACTTTTTCATTCTTTGTATAGCCATGACGACGGAACAGGGTGTACTTGAACAGGCCCTGATCATTGCCCGTATTGTAGCTGATGTCTTCATTTGTAGTTCGCTGCGGGAACAGAAAAATGTGCCGGCAGGCCTGGCATTGCAGCAGTTCATCACCGGGCTTGAAGGGGCTGCGGAAAAACTCCACCCGGTCCACCGAATCGGCAAAAGCCTGGTCCGGCCGCCAGTAGCTTCTTACATCAGTACTGGTGCAAACGGGACAATTGGTGTCCATGCTATCTTTATTATTAGTCATTCAGCATCCACTCATAATCTGTACCTGCGAAGTGGGCAATGACATCGCTAAAATTTTCTACAATCGTATTCATCGAAAACGGATTAGTTTGGTGGTTGTTTATACTAACATCCCCCGGCTCTACGGATAGGAATTCGCAGACTTTCTCATAAGCAATTAACGGATCTGATAAAATATGATCCTCGTAATTCAGAAATAGACAATTGTCATTAGATAACATTCCGGTTAGGGTTGAATACCAATCATCCATTGAATGGAAATGCTCAAGAAGTGAAGCCTCGATATTCCCATTTAAAAATCTATTTGGGTTGAGGTTGACGGTTGTTGGGTAATTAACCGGTACATACGACTGATACTGTTTTGTCATTAGTGCTACCAGGGCAGAAACCGCCCGGCGCAGATAATTGCGGCGGTGTAAAACAATGAAGTATGAAAAGCCCAAGTCTTTGATATACTGCAAAAACTCGGTTAGGGACATGTTAATGTAATCAGATCTTAATTGTTGTTCGGGCAGGTATTTTGACTCAAATCCGAAAATCCGTGTTTCTTCATGTTTAAGGTGTTCCTGGATGATAGCTGTAATCTTATGGTGTTTTATGTTACGATCAGTTATCTGGTTATACTGGTTCTTGCAGCTTTCAAAAATTTCAGAGGCCCAGTTAATTCTTGGATTTTGGTTCAACATATTACCAAGTACCGTACTACCACAACGTCCAGTATGAAACATAATCACTTTTTGTTGTACCTCAGGTTCAATCAGCATTCTATTTTATCCATTGCTGAAATAATATTTTCCGGATCACTGTATACTTGATAATAACCAGATAAATTTTCCCCCAGTCTGATGCGTAGATCTGCATTCACTATCAGCTGCCGAAGGGCATTCCCCAGTGCATCTGTATCAGCTGGTGATATCAGCAAGGCGGTATCAGTTCCACCCAACTGATCGGACAGTCCATTGATACCGGTGGTAATCACTGCTTTTTCAAAAGCCGCAGCCAGTGCCAATACACCGGATTGGCTCCCGTCAATATAGGGTAATACAACAATACCAGCCTGGCGCATACTGTCAGCTAATTCATCATCCGTAATATAACGGTTCACGACTTCCACTTGCTCATCATTGATGTCGGCCAAGTCGTCTTTAAAATACTGCGGTCCAAAACCTTTTAGCACCAGTTTCCAGTCCGGGAATTCAATCTGCAGCCGCCGGAAGGCACGAATCAGGTACTCGATTCCCTTGTAGGGTACAAACCGTCCGAAGAACAGAATCTGTTTTTCCTCCTTTAGTGAAGAATGACCTTTAGTTGTAAAGAAGGAATAATCCAGATGGGGTATCAGAACCATTTTCTGTCGCAGGGAGGTATTGACATCCCCGGGTAATAAAACACGGCTGTGAATAAAAATCCGCTCCGCCATTCGCAGAACAAGGCGTTGCATCATGTGAAGGATCCGGCTCTGCTCGCCGGCATGTCCTTGGGGATCATGGTAAATATAACTGGTCCTCCGGTTCAGAAAAACGGGCATCAGCAAAGGATGAAAATGTACGGCAATCAGGTGGCGGCAGGACAGTTTTTGAACCTGCCTGAATAAGCGCAGGTAATTCAATGGATTGAGCAGTTGCAGATATTCTCCCATGCTCTGATAACGGTGGGGAACCGCCAGTGGGAAAGTGAAGTATTCCACATTGGCAGAATACAGCGACCGGTCACACAAATCACCGGCCAGCACACTGCAATTATTACGGGTGGAAATTATTTCCGCCAGGCGGGCGGTGTAATGGTCCGGTCCCCCGGGCCAGAGATTCATCAACAGGACATCACCGGATTTTCTCCTGCCACCCCGGCTATTTCCCACCGACTTCAATATCCCGAGGTAATCCTTGCCAATGGCCTGCCAGTCAAACTTCCGGGCCAGCTTCCGGCTGGCGTGACCCATGACTGTCAGGCGCATGGGATTGTCCAATAGAAAATCGATCCGTTCAGCGAATAGTGCCTTATCACCCGGTGGAATCAGGTAGCCATTGACACCCTGGTCAATTATATCGGTGATCCCGACTGTGTCCGTGCCAATAAGCGCCAGCCCTTCCGCCAGGGCTTCCAGTCCGATCATGGGCAGGCCTTCATTGCGCGAGGGCAGGCACAGCACATGGCTTTCACGCAGCAATAACCGCACCCGGTACTGCGATTGCCACCCCAGTATTTGAATTTTATCGGATAAACCATATCTGGCAATCAGGCTCCGCACCAATGGCGTGGCGGGTCCATCACCTACCAACTGCAAGTTCCAGTTTTTATTCTGTACCAGGGCCAGACTGGCGATCAGAAAGGGCAGGTTTTTCTGGTCAGTGAAGCGTCCGGCATAAATCAGCCGCAGTTCATCGGAATCAGAGACAGAATTTTGTTCATTATCGGCCAGCATTATCCCGTTGGGGACCACCTCCACCGGAACACCATAGGAGATCCGAATCATATCCGCCAGGCCAGAGCTCATGGCGGTTACGGCCGATGCCTGGCGCCAGACTGCCGTAAACAACCGGTTGAATAATCGGAAATAAATACCAGTTTCAGCCGGGGTAAATCCGGGCACGTCGCCGCCGTGGGAAGTGAGAACATAGGGAAGCCCGAATCGTTTCTTCAAGTACCAGGCCACCAGGCCGGTGGGCACGGCAAAATGGCAATGGATAACATCCGGCTGGAATTCACGGATAATCTTACCGCTATACAAAATTGCAGTAATTATATATCCAATTTTCTCACGGGTATCAGAAAACCCATGGTTTCTTCTACCACACCTTAAACGATATACTGTATGGTTATCGCTTGACACTAGCCCAGTATTTTCGCCTAATCCTGCCGTGATGGTAAAAACAGCATTACCTTTTTGAGTATAAATCCTGTCTAGGTTCTCCGATACAACACCAGCTCCGCCACCTAACGGTGGATATTCATAGTTCAGAGACAGTATCCGGGAATTCTCTGCGGAACAAGATCGTATCTGATTAACCAATTCCATTGCTGATTGAATTAACTACAGTTTCATTGATCATCATCATGGTCCAGATTTCCTTCCGGCGGTCAACAGCACCAGATGTATGCTCATCCAGCAAGGTCTGTAATTCCTCAGATTTAAACAGTCCTTTATCCCAATCCGTAAGGTTATAGAGTGCTTTCCTGGCATCAACAGTAATTTCATTCCGCAGCCATTTTGCCAGGGGAATTCCAAATCCCTTTTTAGGACGGTCAATTATCTGGTCCGGTAATAATCCCCGAAATGCCTGCTTCAGCAAAACTTTGGTATTCAATCCCTGCATTTTGAACTGCACCGGCAGACGAGCAGCAAATTCTACCAATTCAGTATCGAGGAAAGGGCTGCGCACTTCCAGTGAATTGAACATGCTGGCCCGGTCGATTTTTACCAGAATATCATCAGCCATATAGGTCTTCAGGTAGATATTTGACAATCGATCGATTGAATCAATATCATGATCGACATTCGCCAGCGTTGGTTTGTAAAGCTGTTCAAGGCTGAAGGATCCGTTTTGCCAGTTTTTCATTCGATCCAGTGTGTACGGGCCAAGCCACAGCTGATTACGCAATTCCGGACGCTTTCTGGTTTCACTGGTAAAACCTTTCAGAAAATGTCGCAACCGGAAATCCCAGCTCATATTTCTGTCCGAAGCCGGCCAGTTCTTCAGCAATTTCAACAGACCTCTTACCACCGGCTCCGGGACCAACTCCATTGCTCCGGCCAACCGGTGAGCCACAAAGGGATCGTAGCCGGCAAATAGTTCATCACCACCATCACCGCCCAGGGCCACGGTCACCTGTTCACGGGCAAACCGGGATAATAAATAGGTCGGCAGGATTGAAGGATCGGCAAACGGTTCATCCAGCATTGCACAAACCTGAGGCATGATTTCCAGCAATTCACCTGAGGTAAATTGCCGTTCGTTATGCCTGGTACCGAAGTGATCCGCCACCTGCCTGGCGTAACTGGATTCGTCAAACGAGCCTTCGTCGAACCCGATTGTATAGGTCTGTATACCGGCCGCTTCACGGACCTGACTCATGGCCCAGACAATAGCACTTGAGTCGATTCCACCAGACAGGAAAACACCCAGGGGTACATCACTGATCAAACGTTTCTCGACTGCCTTTATCAACAATTCCCGTAGAGTAGAACAGGCCTCACCGATTGAAATATTCAGCTTGGGTGCAAAATTCAGAAACCAGTAGGTCTTCGGTTCTATTAGGCCATCCCAGTCACCGGCAGTGGAAATATCAATATATTCAGCCGCTCCCAGTTTATAGATATTTTCATATATTGAATCAGGCGCCGGTACATATTCATAGGCCAGGTAGCGCCGTACCGCGGTACTGGAAAATACAGGTTCAACCGCCGGATGATTCAGTAAGGCTTTAATTTCCGATGCGAATCCTAAAATCCCGTTCTGGACAGTATAATACAGCGGCTTTTTTCCAAACCGGTCACGGCCGAGTATCAACCGCTTATTGCGCTTGTCATAGATGGCGGCCGCCAACATGCCATCAAATCGTTTAAAGCAACCGGTACCCCATTCCTCATAGGCATGGACAATAACTTCCGTATCACAGTCACTCTTGAAAACATGACCATTGGCTTCCAACTCGGATCGCAACTGAGGGAAATTGTACAGTTCGCCATTGAAAACCGTCCAGACACTGCCATCTTCGTTACTTAAGGGTTGGTTACCTGATTCTGAAAGATCAATGATTGACAACCGGCGATGCCCCAGGGCCAGGTTTCCATCCAGATAAATATTCCTGTGATCCGGTCCACGGTGTTTGAGCAAATCGGTCATAGAGGAAATGATATCCCGTTCTGCCGGTCGCTCAGAATTCAAATAAAAATAACCCGTGATACCGCACATGGGTCAGGATCGGCCTATTGTCGCTCCACTATATATATTTTCAACCACATACTCGTCGCGATTCTGGGATTCAAGAAAACCACGCATAATAATCTCACTTAATAATCCAACTACAATGAACTGGAATCCACTCATGATTGCCAGCATGATAAGAATAATAAAAGTTTGAAAGTTAATCCCAAACGGACTGATCAGTCCGGCGGTCAGTAACAGAAGCGAAAAACTGGCTCCAATGAAAGTTACGAAAATCGCTATTTTACCAAAGAACTGCAGGGGCCGGGAACGAAATCCAGTGAAAAACCGCAGTGTAATCAGATCCAGTACCACCCGCCCGACCCGGTCCAACCCGTATTTGGCATAGCCATACTGGCGGGGATGGTGGTTGACCGGAATTTCGGCCACTTTGATGCCCAACCAGGCGGCGTAAGCCGGGATGAAACGATGCATTTCACCATAAATGCGAATATTCTTTACTACACCTTTTTTATAGGCCTTCAGCGAGCAACCGAAATCATGGATTTTGATTTTTGTCCCGGAAATCAGTTTATTTATGATCCGGTTGGCGAATATGGACGGTATCTTACGGGAAAAGGTTTTATCCTGACGGTCTTTCCGCCAACCAGACACCAGATCATAGCCTTCGGCCATTTTCTCCAGCAGTCGTGGAATATCCTTAGGATCGTTCTGCAGATCGGCATCCATGGTGATCACCACCTCGCCACGGGCATATTTGAATCCGGCGGCAAAGGCGGCTGTCTGGCCGTAGTTCTTACGGAATTTGATCACTGATATCGAATTATCCTGGCTGGCAATATCGGTGATAATAGCCAGTGAGTCATCCTGACTGCCATCATCAATAAATATAATTTCATATTTTTCCCCCAATGATTCCATTACCGGCTTCAGATTTTCATAAAGGATGATCAGTGAGCCGGCTTCATCCAGCACCGGGATCACAATTGAATACATCACCGGTTTGTTCGAATCCGATTTATTCTGCAGATCCAGGCTGTCCAGAATCTGCACAGGATTGATCTTTACACGGGTACCCGGGTGAGTAGATTTGGTTTTCAGGGTATCAAAGATCGGGAGAAATTCTTTCCAGGTATCCATGGAATCCTGGAATTTCCCTTCCAGGGTATAGGTCAGCCCCAGCAGTCCGCGGGCCTGCTCCGAATCGGGAACCTTTTCCAGGTAGGCCTGCAGGTCGGCGCGGGCCTGGTCGATCCGGGCCAATTTGAGATAGCAGAAAGCCCGGTCAAAATAGGCTTCCACGTTGGCATTATTGCAATTGATCGCCTTGGTAAAGGCCTCAATGGCATCTTCGTAGCGGTCCAGGTCTTCCAGGATCACACCCTGGTTGATATAAATCCGCTCATCGGGCCGATTGGAAGCCAGATAAGATTCTATAACATTTAATGCTTCTGCATGGCGCTGGTTACGCACCAGCAGGCTTGACAGGTTAATGACCGGTAAAGGAAAGGCCTGTTTTTTCCCGATGGCCATTCGATAGTATTTTTCCGCTTCCTCACCCTGTTTCATTTCATCATAAATCGAACCCAGGTCGTTAAAAACATCGGCCTGATAATTCTCAAAGTCCAGGGTTGCCTGGAGGTGGACGATGGCATTCTCGATATCACCAAATAAATAACTGGCCTTACCCAAACCATACCGGGCCTGTCCATTATTCCGGTCGATCCGGCTGGCATTGGTAAAATAGCGCCGGGCTTCCCGGTACTGTCCAATTGTAAGGTGTACTTCGGCGATCAACAGGTTCAAATGCAGATCGGTAGAATTTATACGGTACAGTTGATCCAGAATGCCAAGGGCCTGGTCAAACTGCTCATCGGACAGGTAGACCTGGACCTGATTCAGCACATCAATATATTCATCTGACTTCTTTTGGGAAGCCGATTTTTTAATTTTACTGTCGAAGAGGCTCATTGCAATACGATTCTGAATATGGCTCCGCCAACTCACCCACATGAGTCGAACAGTTGACTGGCCTTAACAATAGATACAACATAGTGTGAAAATTTTAGGGACAACGATCGTTATCGTTATCCTGTAATAACATCCCGGTTATGTAAACCGGAATAACAATTGATTATCCAGCCGGGGATGCGCTGATCTCCAATCTGGCACCAATCTGGTTAATCAGTTCCAGTATCTCCGGATTGGCTGGTTCATGCTCCATGGCCTTACCGGCGTACAACAAGGCCGATTCATACTGATCGACTTCCAGGTATAACTGCCCCATGCTGAGCAGAGCAGGAACATCATCAGGATGATTCTCCAGAATTTTTACATAAGCCTGAACACCATTCTCGTATTCCTCCAGGTCAAGCAAAACATCAGCATATTGCCGCTGGAATTCGACTTCATTATTATTCTTTTGAATAGCCAGAATTAAGAATGATTTTGCGCTTTTAAGGTCACCCATCTCACGGGAAATGATACCGCACAGAAAATGAGCATCGGCATTATCCGGGTCCAGGTTGATCAGCTCATGCAGTTTATTCAAAGCAGAGATAAAATCTTTACGCTGGTAGGCACATTTTGCCAGGCCATACAATGCCGACGGTTCACCAGTCTTGGAGTAAACCCTGGAGAAAATATCCTGAGCCTGGGTCAGGTTCATATTATCAAGCATCCGGAAAGCATTTGTTATTTCGGTGCTTAAAGTATCATTCAACATGTTGGTATCCTCATTTGCATGCTGGTTATAATGTGCCGGTTCACTACCTGACATCATTTTAAGCCCTGAATTAAATCATTTAATACATTCGGTTTCAGCTCTTCTGAGACCAGAGCAGAGCGGTTCTGATCCTGAATCTGGTTATAAATTTCTTCCCGATGGATCGGTATCTCCTGAGGGGCAGTGATTCCGATTTTTACCTGACCGGAATTACAATCCAGCACCGTCACGACAATTTCGCTGCTGATTCGAATGCTTTCTCCTGACTTCCTTGTCAATACTTGTCCGTCTTCAAAAACGTTTGGACACAAAAAGGCTGATTTAATGAGAGTACTT
>CAYPJE010000023.1:0-47322 GCA_964410945.1 uncultured bacterium | reverse complement strand
GAAGGTATCATTATTAACAGAATTATCGGATTTGCATTAATTATTATCGGTGTAACGCTGGTGTCAAACCCGGAGCTTGTAAGCAACAAACCAATCCCTGGCGATACATTTGAAGCCATCGAAAGAAGGATATGGTGGGGGCTAATTATCGGTGTCGGTATTTTGCTTCTATTCCATCACCAATTACGACCCTGGATACCAACAATAGCAGCTACCAGCTCTTCACTTGTTTTTGGTTTATTGGTAGCACGACTAATTGGTATAATGTTGGACGGTTCAGTGGCCAAGCAATGGCTGAATGTGGGAATTGAAGTTGTGATATTGGCGCCTTTGGTGTGGTGGTATTTAAGTGTTCGATGATCCATTCGTCATAGCCCACGGCATTTCCGATAATAGATTCAAAAGATTGGACTTGTCAGAAACAAAGAGGCTTTTAGGGAATGATCCTACATCAGCCGTATAAAAAACCTGATCTTTCAAAGAGAAACCTGGTTTAGTTTAAGTACCCCGGAGGCGATTCGAACGCCTGACCTACGGATTAGAAGTCCGTTGCTCTATCCAGCTGAGCTACCGGGGCATGTTCAATTATCAATTACGAATTTTCAATTATTAATGCATTGTCAATTCACTACCCAGCAGGGTAATGGCCGGTAGCGAAGCGCCTGTCCCGTACATGAGCGTAGTGAATGTCGGGAAGCTACCGGGGCATGTTCAATTATCAATTACGAATTTTCAATTATTAATGCATTGTCAATTCACTACCCAGCAGGGTAATGGCCGGTAGCGAAGCGCCTGTCCCGTACATGAGCGTAGTGAATGTCGGGAAGCTACCGGGGCATGTTCAATTATCAATTACGAATAATGTGCCT
Organism: uncultured bacterium; assembly: GCA_964410945.1. Taxonomy (GTDB): domain Bacteria; phylum Fidelibacterota; class Marinisomatia; order Marinisomatales; family TCS56; genus CAYPJE01. The sequence goes on along the minus strand of CAYPJE010000023.1, from coordinate 46,453 downwards.
GCGTCAACTGAAGTTGAACTTTGGTACACAGGTCAATAATCAATTTGGAACCTTCAGTAATCTACCTGGTCACTTGTCAATGATTACTTATTACTAATTACCAAAAAGAACACTGTAAATTTAGGCACAGCAATGATTCATACGGAACTCAATAACGATATAAAAATCCTGCGGATCGAATACGGCAAGGCCAATCCGATCGATATTACCCTGTTGGATGAAATGCTGGCTGCCACCAGCGAAATTCCGGTTGGAGGATTGATTATCACCGGCACAGGTCGTTTCTTCTCGGCCGGACTTAATCTGCCGGTACTGGTGAATTACTCCCGGGACGAAATGCGGGAATTAATGTATAAATTCCACACTTTTCAGGCGCGATTGCTGTCTGCGCCGGCTCCGGTTATTGCTGCGATCAATGGCCACTGTATCGCCGGAGGCTATATCATTGCCATGAACTGTGACCGGCGGATCGCCATCCCTGGTGAATACCTGATCGGATTAAATGAAATGGCTATGGGGATCGATCTGCCACCCATCGCCACTGATAGAATCACCCAACTGTGGAATGGATCGCCACCCCCCAGTATTGTTAAAAATGAGATCGTGAATCCTGACCTGGCCTTCAAACAGGGGATTGTCGATGAACTGGTTCCCATCGATAATCTGATCGAACAGTGTATGAAAGTAATCCGGGAATTTGATCCACATCTGAAACAGACCAATAATGCCAGGTTATTGGATCGGCTGTCCCAGGACTTCGATATCTTATACACGGAATTCTTTAAAACCTGGTACTCACCGGCTGCTCAAAAGCATATTTCAGTCCTTTCTCAACGCCTGAAAGGTCGTTAAAGGTCATTATCGTCGAGAAAATCGATTTTGTCGACGGAAAACACTTGACAAAATAGTCCCGGCAATATTACACTCTCCGTCGAGAAATCTGTTATTCTGTAAATAACCACAAAAGGAGATATTTATGGCAGAAGTCGTGAAACAAACGGGCATTTCAAAAGAAAAAGGTTACCTCTATTATCTTGGCAAAGATGGAAACGTCTGGCGTTCGAAGATGGCCCGTGCTGGCAAAGGCGGCGGGGAAGCTGCTAAAGTAGCCGATGCCGGTGTTGTCCGTGAAGCAGGATACTTGTATTTTATCGATAAAGATGGAAATGTCGCCCGTGCAAAAATGGCTCGTGGCCGTTAAGCATAGCGCTTGATTCCATTTTTAAAATATGGCCTTCATTCGAAGGCCATTTTTATATATCAGAATGCTGGTTACATGAAATGATGAGATCGGATGCAATCAGATAAGTATATGTTAATAAAGAGGTATAAATTGATTCTGCTGGTCATGGCTGCCAGTTGGCTGTCTTTTCTTTCCGGACAGGAACCGGTCGTTTCGGAAATCACTGTGGTTGGCAATGATCATACCCGGGACAAAATACTTATGCGCGAGATCCAGCATCCGCTGAATATCAGCCTGGACCAGGATCTGATCCGTGAAGATCGCGACCGGCTTGAGAATCTTGGCATATTCAGTATGGTCACCTGGCACACCCGATCCCTGACGGATAGTACCCTGGCGGTCGAATTTTTTGTTGTTGAAACCTGGCGGGTGCTCCCCGGTCTGTCGCCGTATTACGATGAAAAAACCGGCTGGTCACTTTCCGGTGTTTTGATAATTAATAATTTTCGGGGACGAAACCAAACCTTGACCCTTACCGGGTTTATCGGCGGTATCACCAGCTACAGCCTTGGATTCTACGATCCCTGGATTATCGGTGACCATGTATCATTGAATGCCAGTTTTGATGACCAGCACTATGATCATTTTTTCCTGCCCTATGAAGTTCATCAGCTGGCGGGTGATGTGACTTTGGGAAAAGTAGTCCGGAATCATCATAAATATCGCCTGCAATCAGGCCTGGAGGAAACACGCTATCAATCCCAGGCCGATACGACAACATTCCATTACTGGACCACCATACTCACCTATGCTTATGATACCAGGGATATCTATACCGATCCGTCCCGGGGATTGCTGTACCAGGTGAATACAGAGGTTGCTATGGCGGGCAAGCAGTCCTATGTTGGTTTGAAAAATTCCTTTGGCCTGTACCGCAGACTGGCAGGGAAAGAATATAAACTCGTTGGAGCGGCCTACGTACAGAATTTTGTTCGAATCGGGTATACCGACCCATTGATGGAAGAATATATCGGCAGTGCTTATTCAGTCCGCGGCTGGACTCCGCCGGATCGTCAGGTTTATGCCGATCCCAAACACTGGTATCGTTTTGGTACCCATCGCCTGACCGGGAGTGTGGAATTGCGCCAGACAATTATCCCCCGTTTTGTTACCGCTCTGAAGAATGAATCGGGGTTATCGGTAGCCGGTTTTTTTGATTTTGGTTTTATTAATTCCGATTTCGCTGACTTGCTGAAAAATGATCCCTTATTTGGGATTGGTATCGGCCTGCGGATTCCAATGCCGATGCTGGGGAATATCCGTCTGGATTATGGTTGGGGTTACTATTCCGGAAAATTCCGGGATGATCAGTTCCATCTGGCTTTCGGCCAGAAATTCTGATTATTTCTTTCTGAAGATCATCGCTTTTTCGAAGCGATTCTCATTCCCGTTCCGTAATCTTCCGATATTGCTGCGGTGGGTATAGATCACAAAAAAGGGAACCAGCAGGCTGAATACCATCAATGAAAATGAGGCTGGTTCGAGTCCCGTTAGAGGGGGTAGCGTCAGCAGAAAGACCGGCAGGAACACCGCTGCCATCATCGAGCCTACTGAAACATAACCGGTACTGATCAATGTGATAATAAAAACCAGCAGGCATAGTGGGAAAGCAATTGGAAACAGGGCCAGCAGCATTCCGGCCAGGGTTCCCACACCTTTGCCACCCTTGAAGTTGGCAAAGATCGTGTAGGTATGTCCCAGTACAGCGGCGAATCCACATAGAATCTGAACCAGTCCTGTATCGGCAATGGCCAGTTGACCCGGAAATAGTTTTACAGCCAGAATGGCAGCCGGCAACCAGCCTTTAAAAATATCAACGATAACTACAACCAGGGCCGGTTTCCAGCCCAGTACCCGGAAAACGTTGGTTCCGCCGGCATTCCCGCTGCCGTGCTCACGGATATCGATCCCCTTCGTGAGTTTCCCCATAATAATACTGGTTGGGGTGGATCCGATTACATAGCTGATAATTAACAGAACGATCAGTTCAATCATTATTTCCCTCGATTTTTTGAACGGCTATTGCGATTGCTCCCGGGCCGGCATGGACACCCAGAGCCGGGCCGATCCGGCCGACGAAGACCTTATCTTCCCCATATAATTCACTCAATTCTTTGGCAATCTGTGATGCGGCAAAAATATCGGTTGAATAAGCGACACCAAAGCGATAATTGGCGTCTTTTTCCAGTCGCTTTAGAACCCAGCGGGTCAGTTTTGTCGTACGGTTCTTGGCTCCAAAGGTTTGGCCCGCATTACCGACATGGCCCTTTTCATCGATTGTGAGCACCGGGAACAGGCGCAGACGATCGACGATCTTTTTCTTGAAGGCCGGGACACGCCCGCCGCGGACGACAAAATCCAGTGACTCCAACCCGATATAAATTTTGGTGTTTTCCACCGACCGGTTCACAATTTCAGTGACTTCCTCCAGTGACTTGCCAGCCTGTATGGCTTCACCGGCAGTTAAAACAGTCAGGCCAATCCCGACCGATACATTATTGGTGTTAATTACTACAATATTGGCATCCGGCAGTGATTTGGAGGCCGTAACTGCCGATTGGTAGGTTCCGCTGGAACCAGCTGTCAAATGGATTGACAGGACCGATTTGAAATTGTTCAGCAGTAACTGGTACTGGCGGCTGAAATCCCCGGGGGAGGGCTGGGATGTTTTCGGGTGATGGGGGCAGGTGGCTGCCTTGGCCCAGAATTCATCGGCCGTAATCCCGATCTGGTCAACGAAATGCTCATCCCCGAAACTAAGTTTTACCGGAACGGTGTGGATACTGAATTTGTCGAACATTTCCGTTGGCAGATCACAGGTTGAATCAGTTACCAGACCGATTTCCTTGTGCTCAGTATGAACATCTTTCTGTTGTTGCAGCATGTCATCGGCTTTCTGTCCACTGGTAACACCGGCTGCCGCACAAATATCAAACAGGGTTTGGGGCTCATCGGTGTGAATGTGAACTTTCAGTTTTTCCTTCCCACCAGCGATTACGATACTGTCGCCCAGGGAATTGACTGCTTTTTGCAGGGCTTTCCGATCGAGATTATCGCCAGTGATAGTACATTCCGTGCAGTAACGGTATTTTTCGTTGAACTCAGTATGTTCAACCTTTATGTCAACCGGACTGCTGGCCGCTTGGCGTTTTTTAATATATTTTTTGATTTTCCCACTGGAAATAAAATCCTGGATTCCTTCCAGCAGGTAAACGAATCCCTGGGCACCGGCGTCCACTACCCCGGCCTTCTTCAAAACTTCCAGTTTTTTCTGGGTATCCTTCAGGGCACTCTGGGCCTGTTCCAGGCTTTTGTGCAATACTTCATTGAAGTCGGGAAGCTTTTCGGCATGTTCGTGGATCGATTCGGACCATTCCCTGATGACTGTTAGAATTGTCCCTTCTTTCGGTTCCATCAACGCTTCATAGGCCCGCTCACGGGCCGTGTGGACAGCCTGGGAAAACTGTTCGGTCGATACCTCAACCCGGTCTTTGAGCCCTTCCGCCAGGCCTACCAGGAATTGGGCCAGGATGACCCCTGAGTTTCCCCGGGCACCATCCAGGGCCGAGTCGGCGATCTTCTGGCTCATTTGGTCGATATCGGGATGATCGTCATCATCAATTCCATCCTGGATCGCTGTCAGGGTGTAAGCCATATTGGTGCCGGTGTCACCGTCCGGGACCGGGAATACATTGATCTTGTTAAGATAATCTTCCCGCGCCAGAACCTTCTGCAGACCAGCGTGAATAACACGGTATAAGCGTTTTCCGTCTAAATACTTGATTGCCATATCAGATTTTCATTTTGGTGTGAATTCTAATTTATTAATAATCAGTAACAGTTCTATTATTTGTTTTTGTCCTTTTTGTCCTTGAGGCGTTTCGATAATAGGATCGGTGTTTCCTGGTTGGCCAGTGCTCCTCCCGAAATTACGGTTTTTAGCCCTGATTCGACATCCAGCCGGGAATCAATGGCATCTTCCTTGGGAATGACCAGATAGAAACCGGAAGTTGGATTGGGGGTTGTTGGGACAAACAGATGATAGAATTCCTGCCCATCGGTGTTTTTACTCTCGGCCGTTACGAATGAGATCGTCCATAATCCCTGGCGTGGATATTCGATATATACCACTTTTCGGAACGCCCGACTGGAGGTTCCGGCGAAGGCATTGGTTATCTGTTTGATTGTGTTATAAATCGGATTTATTATGGGCAGGGAAGCCAGGAATTTCTCCCCCCAGGTAAACAGACGGCGACCCAGCACGTTGGTGATGATTACGCCCAGCAGGAATACAACCGCTATTGAAATTGCTATTCCCAGACCGGGAATCTCGATATCATAACGTTTTAGGAAAGTTGCGGTGGGTTTATCCAGCATCCGAAAGATCAGGTTTATGAAATAGATTGTGAGGGCGATCGGTGCGGCGGCAAACAGGCCGGTCAGAAAGGTACGGCGCAGCATTTGAAACAGTGCATTCATTGAGTGTTATTTCTCTTGGTTTTGGATTATTAGATATTATAGCCTTCGTGTCTCAGCAGCCAGGTCTTCATGTCCAGTCCGCCGGCGTAACCCTGCAGGTTGCCATCACTGGCGATCACCCGGTGACAGGGAATGATGATGGGGATCGGATTGGTGGCGTTAGCGCGACCAACGGCCCGTACGGCAGCCGGATTATTCAGTTTTTTTGCGATTTCACCATATGAGGTGGTTGCACCAAAAGGAATCCGGGCAACTTCCTGCAGCACCTGTTTTGAAAATGGCGGGGATGTTAAACTCAACTCCAGGTCGAATACAGGACGAGTTCCACTGAAATATTCGTTCAACTGAAGGGCAGCATCTCGAAGGGCAGTTGTTGATTCCTGCAATTCAGTGCCGGGAAAGTAACGCTGGAAAAACTTATGCATCTGCTGTTCCAACCCCGGCAGTGCCAGATAGGACAGGATATCATTTTCCCCGGCAATAGTCAGTTTCCCGATTGGGGTATCCAGGTGGCGGAAATTTATCATTTTAATCTCGATTTAATCATCGCAGTTTACAATCAGGATTGGAAATGGTCTAGATTATTTTTTGTTCCAGTGCAAACCATAGATAGAAGGTGACCAGACCACGGAATGGTTCCCAGGCTGAACCCATAACCCGAATCCGGGCTTCATCCGGCCGCTCTTTCAGGCCGTATAATTTCTGGAGGGCATTCATCAAGCCGATATCAGCAGCCGGGAGTGTATTCAAGCGCCCCCAGCCAACCATGGCGGAATATTCGGCTGTCCAGCGGCCTATACCATATATTCCCATCAATTCACCGATCAGCTCGTCATCACCCAGGGAAGTCCAGCCATCAAGATCGATTTTTCGATCATTTACCGCCCTGGCAAGGCGAATGACATAGCGGCTTTTATTCCTGGTAAATTGCAGAGGGTACAGTGCCAGCTCATCCAGACCAGCCAATTGCTCGGCCGTGGGAAATTTGTATATGGCTATACCGTCATGATTGATCTGCTGTCCGTATCTGGTGATCAATCGGCGTTTAAGGGTTTCTGCAAAAGCCAGGTTAACCTGCTGGTCTATTATGGCAGTTACCAGTGTTTCAAAGCGCGAGCCTTTCTGAAAAATACGCAGACCTTCCAGTTGTCTAGTCACACCGGTCAATCGGTCATCATCCTGTACGGTGGCATAAAAAGAATCCAGGTCTTGGGCCAAACCGAACCGGTCAGCCAGGATCGCAGTCATCTGATCCTGATTCTCATGATCGGAAATAACCTGGAGCCAGCTGTCGGTCGGATGATGGACTATTTCAACGATATGATCCTCGATTAGAGTATAATATTTATTACCAGCCAGTAATTCGGTCAGTCCGAATGGTTGTCGCGTAGTGTCCCTGAAGGTCTGGTAAAACCTGAAATCCGGGGGTACCGGGATGTGAAATTGCATTATTTATATTTCAGACGCAGATTGATCAGGGCGACCCCGGCTAAGACCAGCACGGCACCGACCAGCATAAGGGGAGTCAGTTTTTCATCCAGGAGGAGCCAGCCGATGATGGTTGCAATCACTGGTGGGAAAAAGGCAATGTAGGAAATCAGGGTTACGGAGAGATGGGAGAACAACCAGACATAGATCAGCCAGGCGGTCACGGTTCCCAGGATAGCAAGGTACAGCAGAGAAAAAATATTGACTGCATTCCAGACCATAGTCTGATCGCTTTCAGTAAAAAATGACAGGATTAAAATCGATATACCGGCCATGGTTTGCGACATGGCATTCATTGGAATTGTCCGGACGGCCTGGTGGTGTTTTTTCAAATATACATTAGGTCCGGCCGCGATAAACACGGCAATTGTCACCATGATTATCCCTTTAGTCACATTTTCGCCGCCCAGACTTCCGCTTTCCAGGATGATCATCAGCACACCGGTCATTCCGGTCAGGATACTGATTATCTTGCGCAAATTCAGGCGTTCTTCGGGAATTGAGAAATGAGCCATTAAGGTTACTACCAGCGGGAAACCGGCCCAGATGATCGCCGACAGGTTGGAATAGATGAACTGGGTAGCCCAGTAGCTGATGGCATATCCGATCGACAGGTTGCCCAGACCGAACCAGAGGTAGATTTTCATGGCCTTGGCATTGAAGGGCGGATAATCCTTCTTCCAGAGCACTATTCCCCAAAGAATGATCCCGGCCAAGAAGAACCGCAGCCCGGCTCCAAAAAAAGGCGGCGTTCCTTCCAGGCTGATCTTGATGAAAAACCAGGTTGTTCCCCAGATCAGGCACAGGAAAGTATACAGCAGAATAATTTTATTTCGACTGGTACTCATAACAGCCCGGAAAATAAAAACTCCGCCGTAACGGAGTTTTTATTAAATGGTTTAGCTGTATTTGTGGATTTATTTTTTCCCACGATTCCGCTCATGCAGCCGCAATACGATCGGGCTGGCTACATAGATGGAAGAATAGGTACCGACAAGCACACCAATAATCATGGCAAAGGCAAAATTATGGATAACTTCACCACCCCAGACCCACAGGACAAAGACAACAACAAAAGTGGTCAAAGATGTGATAATGGTCCGGCTTAAGGAGGCATTGATACTGCTGTTTATTATCGATGAATAATCAGTACCGCGCATTCCTTTAACATTTTCCCTGATCCGGTCGAAGATCACAATCGTGTCGTTCAATGAATAACCGACGATGGTCATGAAAGCGGCAATCACCGGTAGTGAAATCTCATAATCCATGATTGAGAAAATGCCCAGGGTGATGAATACATCGTGGGCCAGAGCCGCGATGGCACCCAGCGCGAACTTGAATTCAAAGCGGATCGAAATATAGATCAGGATCATGATCAAGGCGGAAATGATTGACAGATAGGCTTTACTGCTTAATTCGGCACCGATTTTTGGTCCCACTGTTTCGATCGTCAGGAGGAAGTTGGCTTTTTCATCCGGGACCTGGGAGGGATAGCTTGTGTACAGGAAATCGACAATCTGTTGATTGAAGTTTTCCGGCTGGTCCTCCATCACAGGGATTCGCAGCGAAACTGTTGTCAGATCGCCATAATGGCGAATCTCATTTTTACTCAGGTCAAAGGTCCGGCCTTCAATGGAAACGTCGGAAAGGACTTCACGGATCGTGTTGATATCCATTTCCTCGGTATACTGGACCGCCACCAGGCTGCCGCCATTGAAATCGATGCTCAGGCGCAACCCGCCCTGGAAAATGATCGACAGCAGTCCGGCAATGATCAGGACAGATGAAATGACAAATCCCAAGCGGGACTGAGCCATAAAATCAATTTTGGTATCTTTTATAATTCTCATATGCTCAAAGTCTGTAATTGTTTGCGGGAAGTAAAGGAATTGAAAATTGTTCTGGTAACAAAGATGGCGGTAAACATACTGATGATGATACCCCAGAACAGAACAGTGGCAAAGCCGCGGATCGGGCCGGTACCGAATTGGTACAGTACCAGAGCGGCGATCACGGTCGTTACATTGGCATCGATAATGGTGGTCAGCGCCCGGCTGTAACCGGAATCGATGGCGGCGCGGGCCGTTTTGCCCTTACGCAGTTCTTCCCGGATTCGTTCAAAAATAATCACATTGGCATCGATCGACATACCTACTGTCAGGATTAAACCGGCGATACCCGGCAGGGTCAGGGTCGCACCCAGGGATGCCAGGATGGAAAGCACCAGAACGATATTCCAGATCAAGGCGAAGTCGGCGACGCTGCCTGAAATCTTATAGTAGAACAGCATGAAGATCAGAATGATGATCAGGCCGATCATCACCGAGGTGGTGCCTTTGCGGATTGAGTCGGCACCCAGGGAGGGCCCGACGATCCGTTCTTCGATGATATTCACCGGAGCCGGCAGGGCACCAGCACGGAGAACGATGGCGATATCCATTGCTTCGTTCATATTGGCAAAGCCCTTGATCACGGTGGAACCGCCGCTGATCCGATCCTCGATGACCGGAGCCATGCGGACTTTCTTATCCAATACTATGGCTACCCGGCTGTTGATGTTGGCGCCGGTTACCCGGGCCCAGGTTTTAACACCATCGCTGTTCATGTCCAGCAGGACGATATGCTGACCGGCATAGGCAGAACCCTGCTGGCCAATAGTGGCGCGGGCCTCGGAAATAACACCACCGGTCAGTTCGGCGGAGTTTTCCATGTGATACATGCGGTAGAAATTCACCGTAGTGCCAGTAGCATCCTGGAACGGCTCGGCATCTTCACTGAACAGGAACTGGCTGTTGGTAGCCAGTAATTTATCCTGAACCTCCGGACGTTCGAGGATCTTGCGAATGGCGTAATAATTTTTCTCAGGAATACCAATGTCATTGCCCAGATTGCGAAGCAGGGCTGAGAAGGGGCGTTCTTCAAACAGGCGGTCATCAACCAGGACCGATTCGGAAGTGTCATCTTCACTGACTGCTGTCACTTCTTCTTCACCGAATAATTCACTGACCGATACGGTTTTATCATCGCTGACAAAATCTTCAGCCGGTTCATCTTCAACAGTAGTGTCGGTAGTGGTTTCTACCAGATCTTCCAGATCGGTGTTACCCTTCAGGATTTTATCGATCTGGATCAGCAGATCCTGGGTCACCTCGGGATTTTTCACCAGTACGAATTCCAACAGAGCAGTACTCTGTAACAGCTCGCGGGCCCGTTCCGGGTTCTGGATACCGGCCAGTTCCACGATAATACGCCGTTTGCCCTGTTTCTGGATCGTTGGTTCGGAAACACCGAACTGGTCGACACGGTTGCTGAGAATTTCCAGTACCCGGTCCAAGGCATCTTCCGCTTCTTCTTCCAGGCCGGCCATGATATCATCAATCCCGGCACCGAAGTCGTTATAATAGCGTGGCAGGCGCAGATTGGCATCTTCCGCTTCACGCTGAAATTCATCAAAAAATTCAACTTCCGGATCATCCTTGAGGGTTTGCCTGACCTTGTCAACTACCAGCTCAAATTTGCGATCTTTATTGATGGCAATATTTGAAACCAGGGTAGGCAGATCGGCTTCCAGGACGATATGCATACCGCCCTTAAGATCCAGACCCTGCTGGATAATCTTGTTTTCTATATCAGTTAATTCACCGGAGACGCGCAGGTTTTCCTTTTCATCTTCGGTCATTGTTTCAAAGCGGATGGTGGGCCACAATGTATACAGTGCCCAGGCCAGGATCACGCCAATGATTAAATATCGGGGAGTTTGTTTTTTATTCATAAATCGCTTTTATTTTCGATAAAACAGAATTTTCGAGGCCGAAATATACCCCGTCTGTATTTCTGCAAGCAATTGCTTTATTCAATATTATATTGTGATTCAACTTAGGACGCCCAGTTGTTGGCCTATTTTGGTGAAAGCGGTGATAGCCTGATCCAGGTGGTTTTGAACCATGGCAGCCGAAATCTGAACCCGGATTCGGGCTTCTCCCCTGGGTACTACCGGGAAGAAAAATCCGATGACATAAATGCCTTCATCCAGTAACCGGGCCGCCATTTCCTGGGCCAGCTTGGCATCGTACAGCATGATCGGTACGATCGGGTGGATCCCTGGTTTGATATCGAAACCGGCAACGGTCATTTTTTCCCTGAAATAGGCCGTATTGCTTTCAAGTTTGTCGCGCAGTTCGGTTGTGGCGGACAGCATTTCAAAGACTTTCAATCCGGCAGCTGTGATCGAGGGTGCCAGTGTGTTCGAGAACAGGTAGGGCCGGGAACGCTGCCGTAACAGGTCGATGAACTCCTGTTTACCGGTAGTGAACCCGCCGGAAGCACCGCCCAGGGCCTTTCCTAATGTGGAGGTATAGATATCGATTTTATCCAACACGCCGCAATGCTCGGCCGAACCACGGCCGGTTTTACCGACAAAGCCGGTGGCGTGGCTGTCGTCAACCATAACCAGGGCATTATATTTTTCCGCCAACGTGACGATCTCATCCAGTTTGGCGATATCGCCATCCATGCTGAAAACACCGTCGGTGGCGATCATTCGCAAGCGACAGGATTGGGTTTCCCGGAGTTTGGTTTCCAGGTCAGCCATATCGGAATGGGCATACCGGAAGCGTTGGGCCTTGCAGAGCCGGACACCATCGATGATTGAGGCATGGTTCAGGGCATCGCTGATAATGGCATCTTCTTTGGTCAAAAGTGTCTCAAACAGGCCACCATTGGCATCGAAGCAACTGGTGTACAGTATGGTGTCGTCAGTACCAAAAAAATTAGCAATGGACTGCTCCAGATTCTTATGCAGATCCTGGGTACCGCAGATGAAGCGTACTGATGACATTCCGAACCCGTGGTCATCAAGGGCATCCTTGGCAGCCTGGACAATAGCGGGATGGTTGGATAATCCCAGGTAATTATTAGCACAGAAATTCAGTACTTCACTGCCATCGGAAACCTTGATATCGACTCCCTGTGGAGTGGTAATTATCCGTTCCTTCTTATACAATCCATCCGCTTCGATACCGGATAGGATATCTTCATACAGCTTTTTGGCGTTACTCATTTTTTCCTCAAAGGTTGGTCATTGGTCATTGGTCAGTGGTTATTCGTAATTGATAATTGTTAACCGTCCCATTCCAGGATTACTTTACCGCAATTACCGGAATTCATGATATCAAAACCCTGCTGGAAATCGTCAATTGGAAAACGGTGGGTCAGTACCTTGGAGATATCCAGTCCGCTGCGCAGCATCTGGCTCATCTTGTACCAGGTTTCGTACATTTCCCGGCCGTAAATACCCTTCACCTGCAAACCCTTGAAAATGATATCATCCCAGTTAATGGTGGTTGATTGGGGCAGGAGGCCCAGCAGGGCGATTCGTCCACCGTGGTACATATTCCGCAGCATGGTATTGAAAGCCAGTGGGTTTCCCGACATTTCCAGCCCGATATCAAAGCCGTTGGACATATTCAAATCCTTGAAACAGGATGAAACCTTTTCCCGGGTGACATTGATGGTTTTCGAAGCACCCATCCGGCGGGCCAGGTCCAGGCGATAATCATTGATGTCGGTTATAACTACATGGCGGGCGCCGACAAAACGGCAGATTGCTACGGCCATGATCCCGATCGGACCGGCACCGGTAATTAGAACATCTTCACCGACCATTTCATATGAAAGGGCCGTATGGACGGCATTACCGTAAGGATCGTAAAAGGCGGCGATTTCAGAGGGAACATCACGATGTACCGGCCACAGGTTGCGTTCCGGTATGGACAGGTATTCGGCAAAGGCGCCATCGCGGTTCACGCCAATACCAACCGTTCGATGGCAGAGATGGCGTTTCCCAGCCCGGCAGTTGCGGCAGTATCCGCAGGTGATATGACCCTCACCACTGACCCGGTCGCCAACCTGGTAATGGGTGACGCCCGGTCCGATCTCAGCGATGGTGCCGACAAATTCATGACCAATCGTCATCGGTGTCTTGATCGTGCGCTGGGACCACTCATCCCAGTTGTAAATATGCAGATCGGTGCCGCAAATCGCTGTTTTGGTGATTTTAACCAGGACTTCGTTGGTCCCGATTTCCGGGATGGGCACTGCTTCCATCCAGATGCCAACCTCCGGGCTGGCCTTTACTAAAGCTTTCATGGTTTTCATTGGATACCTGAGATAGAATCAATGTTAATTGAGTTTCTGAAACTACGTACTAACCGGTTGTGGTTCCAAGGGAATTAGGGGCAGGGGACAGGTAGCAGGGAACAGGAAAGTCCTATTGTTTATAAAATAGTTTACCAACCCGATTTATATGTTCGATTACATCAGGATCATCGATTTGATTGAAAATCGATAGATCGATAGTATAGGGCAGGAGCAGATCGTCCAAATCATTACTTATTTTCAATTGGACTTTCAATATCAGATCAGTTCCGCCTATTAAAGTCAGATCTATATCGGATCCGGTTTTATAATTGCCTTTAGCACGCGAGCCATAGATCATTGCTTCCCTGACTGCCGGATACCTGGCTAGAACAGCACAAATTTTATCAATAGTATCAGTGGATAAACCGAAACGGTCAGCCATTTGATTCCTTCAGCGAATTGAGTTTATTCTGAAGTGATTTAAACTCAATGTAATATTGGTCTCTAATTGCGCTTACAATTTGTTTTGCAATATCTTCATTAAAGGTGTGGCTGGTCAGTGTACGGCTCTTTACCATTTCCATCCAGGTATCACCGCGCTTGATTATTTCACGCCTGAAAGCCAGCCTGAAGGCATCGCGGCTGCCATTTATTTTTATCTCGCCCGGGGCTTCAAAATAATCCTTCAGGGTATTCCATGCCAGTTCATAAGTGTATTCAAAGGACTGGATCAAGCCCTGTTCTTCCAGTTCGTTTAAAGTGCCTTTATCAATGAATCTGGTTAGTTGGTCAAATGCCTTGGAAAAATGGTTCAAGCGTTGAATCCAGCGAATATCGTCGTTCACTGATTAATATCTCCACTATAACTGTGCAAATCTGCTATCATTAACTGTTGAATATAAACAATTGACCGCTATTTTCGGATATGAAACGAGAAACCGGGAATAGGATATTAAAGGTGAATAGTATGAGCAAAGAGGTTGAAAATTGGGGGTAAATTCCCTGGTAATACCTGAATAAATTATATCCGGTAATAAAACGGGTAACGGAAACAGGAAATGAAAAAGATCATCATATTTTATCACAGTAAGACAGGGACGACCCAGCAGTATGCCAATGAAATCGGGGCATATTTGGAATCACAGAAAATCGATGTCAAGGTGCATTCAATTCTGGAGTATGCACCTGAAATCCTGGAGGGGGCTGATTTAGTGATGTTGGGCTGCTGGACTCACGGTTTGATGGTAGTGTTCCAGCACCCCGACAAAACCTGGCAGCGCTTTGCCGCCCGGTTGCCGGAAATGCCTGGTGTGAAATTGGTTCTTTTCACCACCTATAAATTTTTCACGGGAAGTATGTTCAAAAAAATGTACCGTTATCTTGATTCCAAATTTGAACTACCGGAACTGGAGCTGAAATCGAGAAATGGGAAGCTCTCCAGGAAAGATAAATCTTTCCTTAAAACTGTAACACTCCATAACTCCAGTACTCCGTTCTTACTTTTGGGTTACTTCTTGGCTTTGACGATCCCTTTCGGCTAAATTCGCCTTCAGTTTATTTCAGAATACAATTCATATGTCAAAAATTATTGTTATTGCCAACCAGAAGGGCGGTGTGGGGAAAACCACCACGGCTGTTAACACGGCGGTGAGCCTGGCCGTTACCGAAGTGAAGACCCTTTTGATCGATATCGATCCCCAGGCCAATGCCAGTGTAGGTGTTTCAGATCTGACCGAAGAATCCAAATACTCTGTTTACGATGTCCTGATTGATAACGTTCCTGTGGACAAAGCCATAACACCAACCAGGTTCGAGAATCTGGATTTGTTGACCTCCACCAAGGATTTGGTAGGTGCTGAAATTGAGCTGGTGAGCGTTCTGGCACGGGAATACCAACTGAAACAGAAACTGGATTCAGTTCGCAGCAAATATGATTTCATTATCATTGACTGTCCGCCATCGCTGGGATTGTTGACCATCAATGCCCTTACTGCTGCCGACTCGGTTCTGATACCAATCCAGTGTGAATATTATGCCCTGGAAGGTCTGGGACAGCTGTTAAATACGATCCGGCTGGTCCAGAAGCACCTGAACAAGAATTTGCAGATCGAAGGTGTTCTTTTAACCATGTATGATGGCCGGTTGAATCTGTCCCGCCAGGTGGAGGATGAGGTTCGCGGCCATTTTGATGACAAGATTTTCGATTCCATCATTCATCGTAATGTGCGCTTGGGTGAGGCGCCCAGTTTTGGTAAACCGGTCCTGTTGTACGACGCCAATTCCACCGGGGCGAAAAATTATATCAGTTTAGTTGAGGAGCTATTAGAGCGCGATGGTAAGACGGCTGGGTAAAGGACTGGATGCGATTATTGCTTCCCACCAGGATGCTCCTGCATCCGGGGTAGCGGCGATATCGATCAGGGAGATTAAAACCAATCCTCTTCAGCCCCGGCAGGTATTTGACCCGGAAGCGTTGCAGGAGCTGGCTGATTCGATCAAACAGAAGGGTGTGATAACCCCGGTCACTCTGCGCGACACCGAAGAAGGCTATGTCCTGATTGCCGGTGAACGGCGCTGGCGGGCGGCCCAGATCGCTGGTTTGACCGAGATACCTGCTTATATCATCGAGATCAGTGACGATGTCGATATGATGGAAGTGGCCCTGATCGAAAATATCCAGCGTGAGAATTTGAATCCGATCGAAGAAGCGGAAGCTTATGCTGTCCTAAATGGTAAACATGACCTTTCGCAGGATGAAATTGCCAAAGCAGTCGGCAAGAAGCGCGTGACCATTACCAATTCCCTGCGGCTGCTGAAACTGCCGACCGACATAAAACGCAGTCTCCGGGAGCAGGATATATCCGCTGGCCACGGGCGGGCGTTGCTGGGACTGAAAACAACCAAGGCGCAATTGAATCTCTGGCAGACGGTGGTCAAGGAAGGGCTTAGTGTGCGGGTTGTTGAGGCGTTGGTTCAACAGCTGAATGAACCATCAACCGGTAAAAAATCTACTGCGAAAAGCCGCCGTGTTTCCCCACAGGTGAAAGCAATCGAGGACGAATTAATAGCATTGCTTGGGACAAAAGTAAAAATGAAGTCCGGTAAGGATGGTGGAAGTATAGCCATTAATTATTATTCGGATGATGACCTGGAACGCATCCTTGAATTATTGCGTTCAATCGAGGAATAACCTCTGGTCGTGTTAGAATCATGAAACCAACCAAATACACCGTCCTGATCGTCCCGGATAATTCTGAGAATAACCGCAGTTTCCAGATTACCCGGAAAGGATTGCGCCGGTTGATTATTCTGTTTTCCGCAATCGTGATCAGCCTGATAGCGGTTTTCTGGTATTACGGTCCGAAGGTTCTGTCATATCAGGAACTGGAAGCCCGCCAGATGGAATTGTTGAGTGAGCGCACCAAAGTCCTTGAATTGACGCGTGAATTGAACAATTTCCGGCAGATGAATTCATTTGTTCGCCAGAGCCTGGGGGCAGATATAACAGTAAAACCGGAAACAGGTGTCAATGATACCAGTGGCGGTGCCCTGGAGAACCCGGTTGATCCGCGAATTTATATTTCCTACAGCGAGAATATTCCTTCGGTTCTTCCGGTGGATGGTTTCATTACCAGTGATATGGACTATCATTCGGTCTTTTCATATGAAAACCATTATGGTCTCGATATTGCCATCAAGGAAGGCGATCCGGTGAAAGCAGCCGCTTCGGGTTATGTTGTGTATGCCGGCTGGACCTACAATATGGGTAATTATATTATCATTTATCATGGCGACGACTATTTTACGATCTATGGACATAACCAGCGTAATCTGGTGGAACAGCGGGAGTATGTCCGAAGGGGAGAAGTTATCGCACAGGCCGGCAATACCGGTTTGTCCTCCGGGCCGCATCTGCATTTTGAAATCTGGAAGGAAGGACGATCCCTGGACCCCAAAATATATTTCCCTCAGTGGCGGGATAAGAATGTGAGTAAGGCAAACGATGGATAAAATAGACTTCAAAGATGTTCATTCAATGATCGGTGCCGAGATGGTCATCGATGGTGATGTCACCCTAAAAAGCGGACTTATAATTTATGGTAAAATTCATGGTGATGTGACCACCCAGGGACCGGTACGTGTGGCTTCCAGCGGCGAGGTTCTCGGTGACATTATTGCCAGCGATATCCATATCAACGGACGGGTACAGGGCAACGTGACCGTCGATAACCGGGCGGTGCTGGGCTCTGAATCGGTACTGATCGGTGACCTGGTCTACCGCAGCCTGCTGATAGATGAAGGTGCCCGGTTGGAAGGGAAATGTGACCTGGCGGCCGGTTCACCCGCAGCTCCGGTTAAGGTGCCGGATGAATCGACAGGCAACCGGTCTGATACTGATTAACCGACACTGTAAAATTTTGTTAGTTGAAATGACCGCTGTAAACTGCAGCGGTCATTTTATATTAAAATATGAACGAACAGAAGAACTTCCTGTCAGAATCGTTTGAATTCCTGCAACGGACGATCCGTAATGCCGGACCGGCGGCCTCGGCTTCCTATACGATGATCGGCGCTATTCTGCTGCTGGGTGCCTGTGGGTATACATTGGATAAATGGTTGAATACCCAACCCTGGTTGTTGTTGGGCGGTCTGATCCTGGGTGTAATCGTTGGTCTGTACGAATTGGCCAAGGTAGTCTGGAAAGACTGATTTCCATATTGACTGATCGGTCCTGATCACTGTTTCCTGTCAAACAAAGATTATTGGGAACTGTGTTGTAATAATGGTTGTTATAATGAGATTGAATCTTAATATTAAATTGGATAATAATTTCAAAACAGTCTTTAACTGTCTGCAGACAGCCTTTCCTGGCGGCGTGGTGAAGGTTAACGGTCGCTCCGGGAGTGAGCATTATGCACCCCAGGGTAAGGCCGGTAATCATCTGAAAATCGAGGTGGTCTGGCCCGGATTTCAAAATCTACCCTTACTGGAACAGCACCGGCAGATTCATGACGCTCTGGCCGATCTGATGCAGATCAATGGTGGTTTTATCCATGCCTTGACAATTAAAACCCGCGCACCGCAAAAGGAACACTGATGGAATATTCGCAAATGATCAAGGATACAATAATTGGGAACGATGTGGTACTGTTTATGAAAGGTACCAAGGATGAACCGCGCTGCGGCTTTTCAGCCCGTGCCGTAAATATCCTCAAATATCTAAATGTCCCTTTCAAAGATGTGAATCTGCTGGAGGACCATCCCAATATCGTATTTACTCTGCGTGATTTGTACGGTTGGCCGACTTCTCCACAGTTGTATATCCGTGGACAGTTGATTGGAGGCAGCGACATCATGATGGAGATGTATGAATCCGGAGAACTCCAGGGACTACTGGGGATTTCCACTGACCGTTTCAAGGCGGAAGCCGGTTAATTTGATGAGTCGGTATTTGTTACTGACCCTTTTCTTATTAAATATTCTGACTGGACAAGGAATAATGGAATTCAACCAATTGACACCTGCGGAAGAACGGGTAATTGTGCACAAAGGTACCGAACGGCCCTGGTCTGGGAAATACCTGAACAACAAAGCCGATGGCACCTATACTTGCAAACGCTGCGATACCCCGTTGTATCAGTCAGAGGATAAATTTGACTCAAATTGCGGCTGGCCCAGCTTTGATGATGATATCGATGGAGCTGTCAAACGAATTCCCGATGCTGACGGCCGCCGTACCGAGATATTATGTGCTAACTGCGATGCCCACCTTGGCCATGTCTTTCTTGGCGAAGGCTTCACTGACAAAGATACCCGCCATTGTGTCAATTCAATCTCGATGAATTTTGAACCGGCAACCAAAAGGGCCCTGTTTGCCTCCGGTTGTTTCTGGGGTATCGAATACCATTTTTCCAGCCTGGCTGGTGTCTTATCAACGACAGTTGGATATTCGGGCGGCGATAAGTCAGACCCAACCTATCAGGAAGTCTGCAGCGGTACGACCGGTCACGTTGAAACACTGGAAGTGATCTACGATCCGCTGAAAATAACCTATGAAGAATTAGCCCGGTTATTTTTCGAAACTCATGATCCGACCCAGGTTGATCGTCAGGGGCCGGATATTGGTACCCAGTACCGCAGTGCCCTTTTCTATCTGAACCGTGAACAGAAAGCCGTGGCCGAAAAGCTGGTGAATACACTTGTGAACAAAGGATTTGATATTGCGACTGAAATATCAGCAGCCTCCGAATTCTGGCCCGCAGAAAATTACCATCAGGATTATTACAAGAATAAGGGTGGAACGCCCTACTGTCATTTTTACACTAAACGTTTTTAGGCAGTATCCTCTAAGATATATCATACACTGGTTCTCCAAGCTTAAGATGACTGGTGGGATGTGGAACTATCGGAGTGTGGGATTTTATCCCGTTCCCATCCCCCAGCGTCTTCAATTCTGATCAGTCCGGTTAAGGTCGATATTTCCAATCTTCCCGCTTAATAATTATAGACTGTTAACCTAAATTCAGGTTAAAAAAACCGGTGATACGATGAAATCAGCACAGAAGTACCATTTGTTAATGAGTATTATTTTCATGTTTTCCACACTTGTTGCAGAAGAAGGTATGTGGCCACTCAGTGAAATAGCGCAGCTGGACCTTAATGAGCAGGGACTGGAAATTGAATTATCCGAGCTATATAATCCTGATGATATCAGCCTGGTATCGGGGATCTGCAAGGTCGGTGGCTGTTCCGGTTCATTTGTCTCGGGCCAGGGCCTGATCCTGACTAATCATCATTGTGCCTACCGGGCGATTCAACAGGCCAGCACCACCGAAGCTGATTATCTCCAGAATGGTTTTCTGGCCCGTGCGCTGACGGACGAAATCCCGGCACCAAGTTACACTGTTCGCATCACCGAATCTTACCAGGACGTATCAGAAGAAGTGCGCGGTGCTATCCGACCTGGTATGACGGCTGCCGAACGCAAGCAGGCCGTGGATCAGAAAATCAATGAAATTGTGATCCGCTCCGATGAAGAAAATCCGGGAATGCGCTCCGAAGTATCAGAGATGTTTATCGGTAAAACCTATGTTCTATTCCTGTATACCTATCTCAAGGATGTGCGTCTGGTATATGCACCGCCACGTTCGATCGGTAACTACGGTGGAGAAACCGACAACTGGATCTGGCCCCGCCACACCGGAGATTTTTCTTTCATGCGGGCCTATGTGGCCCCGGATGGCAGTCCTGCTGAATATTCACCTGATAATGTTCCATACCAGCCCAAGCGGGTGATCGAGGTCGCGCCCGAAGGAGTCGATGAAGAGGATTTTGTGTTTATCCTGGGATATCCAGGACGAACCTATCGCCACCGGACATCCTATCATCTGGCCTATGAGTATGAGATGCGCCTGCCCTGGATCGAGCAACTCTATTCCTGGCAGATCGCCACTATGGATGGGCTGAGTCAGACTGATAGGGCCGTGACCCTGAAATTAGCCTCCCGGATCAAAGGACTGTCAAATACGATGAAGAACTATCGTGGGAAATTGTTGGGTATCCGCAGGATCGGACTGGTTGACCAACGCCGGGAAGCAGAAGCCGATCTGATGGGATTCATCGCTGCCGATCAGAACCTGCAGGAGGAGTACGGATCGGTGCTGCCGGAAATAGAAGCTGTCTACACCGCTGCCCGGCAACGTTTTGAATATGAAATGGTGCTGGGAAAGATAACATCGGCCTCGCCGGCTCTGCATGCCGCCTTCACCATTTATGAGAATGCCATTGAACAGACCAAACCGGAAGTAGAGCGTAAGAAACGTTATACCACCAGTAATTTCCAGCGTACGATGTTGTATACACTTACAAAACTGAATGATTATTACCTGCCGGCGGAGCAGGTCCTGATTGAAGATATTTTTAACCGGCATCTGGCCTTAACGGATGAATTCCAGCTGGAAGCAATTACCAGTCATGTGGACGGGAGCGATCCCAGGATCAGTGTGCAGGGCTATATTAGGGAGATGCTTACTAACACCAATTTCAATGATCCTGATTATGCCCGCCAGATGATTGACAAATCGGTGGCTGAACTGGAAGCCCTGGAAGATCCGGTGATGCAGTTCATTGTGGAACTATACCCGGCCATTGAGGCCCAGGATGCCGTCAAGGATGCCAGGAAAGGTGAGCTGGACCGCTTGCAC
The DNA here is from genome assembly GCA_964410945.1 of uncultured bacterium. GTDB lineage: Bacteria > Fidelibacterota > Marinisomatia > Marinisomatales > TCS56 > CAYPJE01. Next base: position 24,898 of record CAYPJE010000023.1, on the reverse strand, counting down.
AATCAATTGATTGATGTCAAAAAAATGTTCCTGAAGGAAGAGTTCGTACCCGATGCCAACAGTACCTTGCGTCTGACCTATGGCCACATTCGTGGATACAGTCCCGCGGATGCCGTTTATTGCGATCCGTTGACAACCCTGGATGGCGTAATTGAAAAGAATACCGGTGTGGCACCTTTCGATCTGCCACCGAAAATATCCAGTCTGTACAAGAAACGGGATTATGGCCGGTACGCTCATCCCAAACTGAGAAGCGTCCCGGTCTGCATGCTTTATAATATGGATACCACCGGCGGCAATTCCGGCAGTGCTGTTTTCAATGCCCAAGGCCAGCTGGTAGGGGTCAATTTTGACCGGGCCTACGAGGCAACGATCAATGATTTTGCCTGGAATGAGGCCTACAGCCGCTCGATTGCCGTGGATATCAGATATGTTTTGTGGGTGGCCGAGAAGTACAGTGGCGCCAGTGAATTGCTGGCCGAACTGGGAATAGTAAATTAGCCCTAAACCATATAACACCTAACATTTAACAATTGCCCCCAATGGATAAAGATACCACCATACAGGATTTAAAACAGATCGTTGAAGATTTTATTTCAGCCCGGGACTGGCAGCAGTTTCACAGTCCCAAGAATTTATCGATGGCGTTGGCGATCGAAGCCGCCGAGTTGATGGAACATTTCCAGTGGCAGACCACTGAAGAAGCCAAACAGGCGATGAAAGATGAGCGGGTAATAACAGAAGTCAGCGATGAACTGGCCGACATCTTAGTCTATGCGCTGGCTTTTGCCAATCGTAACGGGATTGATATAAGCACGGCCATCCGAACCAAGATGGTCAAGAATGGCCGTAAATATCCTGCAGAGAAATTTAAAGGCCGCTACTAACGGTCACCGAGGTGCACAGTACGGCCACTGCCACTGGAATGTGAATCAATGGCTGGCCGGCCATAGTAACCGACTCTCCCACTGCCGCTGATGTGAACGTCCAATTCATCCTTGACCCACACTTCTACATCCCCTGAGCCACTCACCGAGACTTCCACATCATCGCTTTTCAATTCACTGGCATTATACTCACCGGAACCGGAAATATGAATATCCTGCCGGTCCAGTTTACCGGTTACATCACAATCGCCGGACCCACTGATGTGAACTGTTATGCTCTCGCCTTTGAGCTCTTTAACCAGAATATCTCCTGATCCGCTGATATGCAAATCCAGATCAAAGGTTTTGATGGTTTCCGTTTCAATATTACCTGATCCTGAGACACTGATTCCATTGATATCCTTCATGGTCAAATAGTAGTTGATCGGTCCTGCATTGAATCTTGGCCGGTAACCCCGTTTAAGCCGCAGATGCAATTTTCCGCGACTGATATCAGTTTCGATGAAGGGCAGAATTTCCTCTCGGGCTTCGACCACCAGTTTTTCTTCATTACCCTGGGTCAAATAAACATATCCGGTTCCACCGAGGGAAACACGATCGAACCCTTTTACATTACGTTCTTCTCTGACCAGTTCATTGGAACCGAAGAGTTGTGTGCTGGAACATATCAGAACCAATGCCGGAATAACAGTTAATAATTTGCGCATATTTTTCACCTTGATCCCTGTTTTAGTTATGCTTCTATAGACCACATGATTTAAGAATGGTTGTCGTATATTTCTGATTTGTTCAATTGGTTAATTGGTTTTGTGTAATAAGCTTCAGGAGTAAATTTGCTGATCAACTGGAGTAATAAAGATGAAGGCAGTAGTGCTGACCAAGAGTGGGAAACCCGAAGTACTGAAAATTTCTGAAATTGCTGAACCACATCCCGGTTTCGGTGAGGTTAAGGTGAAACTTGATTTTATCGGCATGAATTACGCTGATGTATTGTCGCGGAAAGGTCTGTATCAGTGGGCGGTGAAGCGACCTTATGTTATGGGTATGGAAGGTTTTGGTATAATCGAAGAACTTGGGGAGGGCGTTACAGGAAAGAAGATCGGTGATCCGGTCATCGTGGCGGCTCAGTACGGAGCCTATGCCGAGAAAATTGTCGTACCGGAAGCCCAAGCCCTTACACCGTTACCCCATCTCTCAGCCGAGGAGAATGCCGCCTTTGCTGTCCAGTGGATGACGGCCTGGGTGGGTCTGTTTGAAATGTCCCGGTTACGTGCCAGTGATACGGTTTTGATTCAGGCCGCTGCCGGTGGGGTAGGTACGGCAGGTGTGCAACTGGCTAAGGCACTGGGGTGTACGGTCTATGGTACGGTTGGGAGTGATGAAAAAATTGAAATCGTAAACCGGTTGGGAATCGATGGGGCCATCAACTACCGCCAGCAGGATTTTTATACCGAAGTGAAGCGGTTGACCAATGACCGTGGTGTCGATGTTGTCATCGAAGTGGTTGGCGGAGATGTATTTAAAAAGAGTGTCAATCTGCTGGCCCCGTTCGGCCGGATTGTAGTAATCGGGTTTGCCAGCAATAATCTGAAGAAATGGAATCCGATTTCGATATATAAAACACTGCGGGATATTCCCCGGGTTAAGGTTACCGAGATGGGCGAGCAGTCATTTTCATTCGGAGCCTCCCATCTGGGATATATGCTGCGCGATACGCCGCGGATGCTGCGGGTCTGGAATGATTTGTCGTCCTTTGCCACTGAACATGAGTTGAAACCGCTGGTCGGACATGTTTATGATTTTGAGGACCTGCACCAGGCCCATCATTTGATGGAATCGCGGGGGAGTACGGGAAAGATCGTGCTGAAGATGTGAACTATTAATTCCATTTATTCTTTGTTAAACCTGAAAGTATAGCCCAGACAAACACTGATAAACCAATTCTCGTTAGGGATATTACCAATTGCTGACATTTCAAATGTCAAACCCTTTTGTCCGGCATAGCCAATAATGTAATGACTTGCATAGTTAGTATTATTACCAAGCCTGATCCAGTTTCCTTCATAGGCAAGATATTCTTGTTGACCTTTAATCAACCGGTAGCCATGGATTTGTTCATAGTCTGAGTATTCTCCATGCAATACAAGGGCTGTATTATATTTATCCCTCAACAGATGAAATGAATTAACACCAAAACCATATACAATACGATCTTCTAAACTGATACCAGCAATTGTGTTTATCCCGATATCATTTTTCTCATTGTAACCATAATTATATTCAAGAATGGCTCCGGCAGCTACTAGATTACTAACGGTTCGAAGATTAATTGCTGAATTTGACTTTCCTAACGGTGTCGCGTCACGGTTACCACCGATGGTTGTCAGCATACAACCACTCAATATGATAAGTAATGGAGTAAGAGTTAAATAAACTGATTTCCTAATTCCAATCACCCAGTCTCCAGATAATCTTTTCATCGGTTTTGTACTCAAGAAAATCATTTCTTTCGTTATTGTCAGCCCACACTACCAGGTCACCGTCACAATCATAGAGCCGGCAGTAGGCACAGGATGATAATGGATAATCCAGGTAAAAGTAATAATCTCCTGAATATGTACATCGATAAATGACACTTCCGAAATAGAGCATTGAATCACTTTCCACTTCCTCGATCAATGCCATGAACCATTCCGGGTTGGTTACACCACAGATATTGTAGCCATCTTCATTTTGCTGGTTGTCTTCGCAAGTGAAGAGGACGGCTAATGTAATTAGGGTTAAAACTAAATAAAGTGAATTTCTCATAGATACTATTGTTGATTTTATTTACTTAATAACAATCACGAGTTACTTCATTTATTCTAATTGTAACATTTTCCCGACGGGAAAATAAATTTCATTATCATACCTGCCTCTGAGAAATTTTATATCTATGTAGGATACATTAATATTACTTTTATCTATATTTTCAATATCAAGGTTAAATAAATCAATTGTTTTAATTGTCCCCTCTATTTCTGAACCATTATTTAAGTAAACGTGTACTTGATTTCCGATAAGATTATTTGACACGAATGATTCTGGAGTGACATCCTTTTGATATAATAGATTAAAAAGTATTGCTTTTACTGTGGCATCAATATTGTCATGATTTAATGGATTGAATTGTGCATATTTCTTACAGTACCATAATAACTCTGAACTGTAGGCATCAATTATTCCTATGGTCATTGTAAATTGATCATTGTATGGATTTGTTCTTAATACTTTAGCTACTGTTGATTCATAATATCCTGAACATATCCAGAATATCAAATATTGAGTTCCTGATAGTTGGCCGAACTTTGTTAAATCTAATCGCTCATCAATTGATTCATTAGTTATATCTGCTTTTTTCCTTTCGGCATAAATACAGAGGTCAATTAAATAATCATTGATCTGGTAAATTTCTTTTTTTGTAAGAAGAGAATCAGGTATCTTTGTCAACTGTATTTGATTTGCCGCGAAGTAGGATTTTACTAATTCATTTGTTTTCTTGTATACAGAAAGTCCTGCTTCAACATCTTCTTCGGGCAAGCCGAGGGATTTTCCTTCTAAAATTATATATTTTTCTTTGATAATGCCGATTCTATTAATTTTTTCTGTACTAAATCCTGGACTTGAAAATGAAGATGGTTTATTGGTACAATAAGTGAACAATAATGAAATAAATGATAGAAATATAATACGTTTATTTATTTGTCGCATTTATTTGTGCCACAAGTCTATTATTACGTAAGTCAACTGCTATTATTAAATCTTTATCTCTTTTATTTGTGTATATATATGCTAGTCCCGATGATATGGCACTGAATGCAAGCAAAGAATAATCATATTTATTATCCCATAATGGATCAGAATTTGTAAGATTTGCAATAGCTAACCCAATTGGGCCACCAATGAGTGGAGCTAAAAATCGAGTAAATACTCTATTTCTTTTTTCTGCTCTCAATAAGAAAATATATTCTTCATACTCCTTGTTAAATAAACTTTTAAAACTATTAGAATAATAACCACCCTGAAAAAAATTGGTAACTGGTCTGTATCTGGTCCCATAGACTGAGTATTGATATCCTGTAATAATATCAAATTTTAACTTCAGCGAATCATGTTCCTGGGAATAGAGTATAGATATAAATGTAAGAGCATAAACAAGTATTGTTTTCATATGGTTTGTGTTTTGTTGATTTGAATTAATCATAAATAACTAATTATCCCATTGTTTTCCCTGCCTCAATTATACAAAACCATTTCTTAAAACGGAATAGATAATCACCGTTTTTCTGACTGTACTACCCGTAAATTGCTGCCGCTTAAACCATATTTTGTCTGATTGTAATAATATCCATCAAAAGGGGAAAATGCGAAAATCATATATTGCTTATCTGGCTTTGATTCTGGTTGTTGCTGTTGGCGTTGCCGCGGATGGTTCTGTTACTGTAGAAACACTTGCTAATACCACCACCAGCTGGAATGGCGCTACCTTGCCGGCTTATGCCGACGGACAGCCGGAAGTGACTATTCTGAAAATTACTGTTGAGCCCGGTGTGCAGTTGGATTTGCACAAACACCCGGTAATTAATGCCGGTGTACTGCTGAGCGGCGAATTGACAGTGATTACAGAGAAGGATCAGACCTTGGTGCTGAAGCCTGGCGATGCAATCGTGGAAGTTGTCGAAACCTGGCACTATGGGAAAAGTACCGCTGATGAGGCCGCTGTGATAATTGTTTTCTACGCTGGGATAGAAAATTCACCGATCACGGTGAAATGATGAAATTATAGTTGTTCGGCAATGACGGCGTGCCGACTCCAATTTGTACCTGACCCGCCGCCCACTTAAATTCTGCCGGGTATAACCAATCGAATCACACCGGAGGCCGCCATGGCGAAGATCCGCTTTGTGTTAAATGGTGTTAAACAAACTGTTGAATCTGATCCCAGGAAGAAACTGCTGTGGGTGATCCGCGAGACATTAGGGCTGACCGGTACCAAATACAGTTGCGGACAGGGGATTTGCGGTAACTGCACAGTACTGGTTGACGGCAAGCCGACCCGTTCCTGCACCACAAATGTTGGAAAAATAGCGGGAAAGGAAATTGTTACTATCGAAGGTCTTTCCACCGATTTGAGCCATCCCGTTCAGCAGGCCTGGCTGGCGGAGGAAGTGTCGCAATGCGGTTATTGTCAGCCGGGGCAGATCCTGTCCGCCGGCGCCCTGCTGAAAGATAATCCCCAACCCAGCGATGCTGATATTGATAAGGCCATGGGCCGCGTACTGTGCCGCTGTGGTACCTACCAGCGCATTCGCAAGGCCATCCACCGGGCCGCGGAGGAGGTGTAATATGACCAGTTCAATCTCCCGCCGTGAATTTCTGAAAATATCCTCAACCGGCAGTGCCCTGTTCACGCTGGGTTTCTTCTGGAGCAGTCTGCCCAAATCCGCCTTTGCCATTGAGCGGCAAACCTTCAGTCCCAACCTGTGGGTGACGATCACCGAGTCGGATACGGTGCTGATCACCATGCATAAATCCGAGCTGGGACAGAAAATCTGGACCTCCCTGCCACAGATCGTGGCTGAGGAACTGGACGCAGACTGGACCAAAATAAGGATTGTCCAGGGGAACTATAACCCTGATTACGGCACCCAGGTCACCGGGGGCAGCATGAGTATCCGTGAAAATTACGATAAGCTGCGCCGGGCCGGTGCCACCGCCCGGGAGATGCTGATTACAGCCGCCGCCAACACCTGGGGTGTTCCCCTTTCCGAATGCCGGGCAGAGGATGGAGCCATAATTCACGACGAAAGCGGGCGGAAATTGACCTATGGACAATTAATCGATGCTGCCAACGAGGTCGAAGTTCCGCGTGAAGTGCCTTTGAAAGATCCGAAAGAATTCAAAATTATCGGGAAGGCTTATAAAAGTCTGGATGCCGGTGCCAAGATCGATGGCAGCGCCATATTTGGGTTTGATTTTACCATGCCCGGGATGCTGATCGGTGTCATTGAGCCAATTCCGGCTTATGGTGGTTCACTGAGCGAATTCGATCCCCAACCGGCACTGGCGGTACCGGGTGTGAAGCAGGTGATCCCCGTTTCCGCCGGGGTGGCGGTGGTGACCGAAGACAGCTGGTCGGCCCTGGAAGGACGCAAGGCATTGAAAGTGGAGTGGGATAGTGGTGAGCACTCTGATTTGAACAGTGATAACATTTCCGCTGCTTTCCGATCCGCTATGGATGAAAAGACCCAGGACGTATTGATCCTTGGTGATGCCAATGAAGCCCTGGAAAATTCTGATAGAATAGTGGAAGCCGAGTTTGAATTTCCCTTTCTGGATCATGCCCCCATGGAACCGCTGAACTGCACCGCCCTGGTAAAAGGTGGCAGTTGTGAGATCTGGGTTTCGACCCAGAGTCCGGGGGCGGCCTTCGGGCACGCCCGCTATATTACTGGTTTCCCTGATGATAAAATCAAGGTCAATACCCTCCGGTCCGGTGGCGGCTTTGGCCGGCGCCTCCAAAGTGATTACGTGGCCGATGCCGTTGAGGTAAGTCAGCAGCTGGCGGTACCGGTCAAGGTTTTCCGGACCCGCACAGACGACATTAAACGGGGGATATTCCGTCCGGCGACCATTCATAAATTGCAGGGTGGTCTGGATAAGAAAGGTACTCCCACGGCCTGGCTGCATCGTCTGGCTGGGCAGACCACCGACTGGACCGGTATCCACACCGGTGGGGCGGAGGATCTGGCTTATGCTATTCCCAATATCAAAACCGACCTGGTAATGACCGATGTGCCGGTCCCAATCGGGGCCTGGCGTTCGGTGGGAAATACTCATACCGCCTTTGTGAATGAATGTTTTATCGACTATCTGGCCGCAGAGACGGGGACCGATCCGCTGGAGTTCAGGCGACATTTGCTGAGAAATAAGCCCCGGCACCTGGGCGTAATGAACCTGGCAGCAGAAAAGTCCGGTTGGAACGAAAAGCTACCCCAGGGACATCATCTGGGGATCGCAGTGCATTACTGTTTCCGCAGTTATGCTGCCGTAGTGGCCGAGGTATCGGTGGATAGTTCAGGTATCCTTAAAATTCACCGGATGACCTGTGCCGTCGATTGCGGTATCGTGGTCAATCCCGATGGCGTGTATTCCCAGCTGGAAGGAGGAGTGTACATGGGCCTCACGGCAGCCATCTATGGGGCCATTACCATCAAAGACGGTAAAGTTGAGCAATCGAATTTCCATAATTATAAATTGCTTGCCATGGACGAAGCACCGCCGGTATCACCCCATTTTGTAGAAAGCACGGAAGCACCTACCGGAGTTGGTGAACCGCCGGTTCCGCCTACACCACCGGCCCTGGCTAATGCCATCTTTGCCGCCACCGGGAAACGAATCTCCAGATTACCGATCGGTGGCTTCAATCTGAGAAAAAACGGAATTCTCTAAGCCTTCAAATAAATAATTCACTTTTATTATTGATCGACACGGAACTACTTTCCGTTGTCCGGTTCATTAATATTCGCCTATTTATTTCTTTTCACTGCACAGTTCTGCCTCCAGGAATTAATCCACCCATTCTTCCCAGTTGATTGCAAATACAAAGGGCTTTGCCATTCAATGAATCAGGTTGATAAATAACAATTAATAAAGACGCTAACAGTCTGGTTAAGATCATAAAACAGTATGAAAAAACCATTATTTGATCAGAATGAATTCCATGATGCCTGTGGTACCGGATTCATCACCCGGATTTCCGGTGAGCCCAGCCGGGAAATTGTAACTTTGGCTATCGAAGCCCTGAAGCGATTAACCCACCGCGGTGCCAAATCCGCTGACAGCAAAACCGGCGATGGTAGCGGACTCTTAACCGATATTCCCCAGGAGTTTTTTCGAAAAATACTGTGGACTGAATTTGATTTTGAATTAGGGAACGATGAATCATTGGCGATAGCAGTAGTATTTACTTCCACCGGGAAATTCCGTCGACTCGAAAAAACAGTGATCCGGCAAATCAATCGGCTTAACATGAAATATGTCGGATACCGTAAGGTACCCGTTAACATTCAGGCCCTGGGTGCAATGGCCCAGGCTACCTGTCCTGAGATTATCCAGTTTATCATATCCATCCCTAACGAATGTATTCGCAATCCAGAAGCTCAGCTGTACCTGCTGCGCCGGTCTATCGAGAATAAGATCAGCGTCTGGGATTCGGAAACTTATTTTTGCTCGTTTTCTTCAAAAACAATCGTGTACAAAGGTTTGCTGACCGCGCAGCAGATCGACCATTTCTATCTTGATCTGATCGATCCTGATTATTGTGCCAAGGTGGCCTTGTTTCACGAACGTTTCTCAACCAACACCAATCCCAGTTGGGATATGGCCCAGCCCTTCCGGATGCTGGCCCACAATGGTGAGATTAACACTATCAAGGGTAACCGGCTCTGGATGCAGTCCCGGGAGGATGAATTGGAGTCGCCGTTCTGGGGTGATGATCTGAAGAAAATAAAGCCAATCACGGCTGGACTGGGGAGCGATTCATTCAGTCTTGATAATACCCTGGAATTCCTGACACATAGTGGCCGCAGCCTGTTCCAGAGCCTCATGATGTTGATACCCGAGCCCTACAACGAAGACCGGAAGATGAGTCAGGCTCTCAAGGATTTTTATGTATACCATGAAAATTATATTGAACCCTGGGATGGGCCGGCAGCCCTGGTCTATACCGATGGCGATTTTGTGGGGGCTAAACTGGATCGTAATGGTTTGCGGCCATTACGTTATTCAATCACAAAGGATGGTCTGGTGATCATGGCATCGGAAGCCGGTGTAGTGGATATTGATGAAGATAATCTGGTGGTTCACCATCATATGATGTCTGGCGAAATCTTTGCCGTCGCCCTGGATGGAAGTGGAATTATCAGTAATCAGCAGATCAAGGCAGATGTCGCTGGCAGTGGTCCTTATTCACAGTTGATCGGTAATAGTTTCATGACTCTCCAGCGTGGCGATAACCAACTGGAGTTTGGGGATTTTGCCCTGCCTGAATCCGGTTTTGATACCCGGTTGCGCCTGGCCCTGGGATGGAGTAGTGAGGACCTGAGCCGATTCCTGATTCCCATGGCAAAAAGTGGCCGCGAACCACTGGGATCGATGGGTGATGACACACCATTGGCGATTCTTTCCCGGAAACATCGCCGGTTATATGATTATTTTAAACAGAGTTTTGCCCAGGTGACAAATCCGCCGATCGATCCGATCCGTGAACGGTTTGTGACCAGTTTATCGCTGTACCTGGGAAGTGAGGAAAACCTGCTGGCGGAAGAACCCCATTTCAACGGTGCCATAAAACTGGACAGCCCTGTACTGTCTCCCCGGGAAGTACGGATCCTGATGGAAAGCCATGACTGGTTTCCCCATACCAAAATTTTATGCCACCTGCCTGTTGATTGTGATTTTGCCACCCGCCTGGAAGAATTGAAACAGGAATGTGAGTCGGCTATTGAGCGTGGCTGTAAGCTGATCTTTCTAAGTGATGAGAACCTGGCCGAAAACCTGTTGCCGATACCAATGGCTTTGATGGTGTCCAGCATCCATCATCACCTCAGCATGAGGAAAATCCGCAGCAAAGTATCGCTGATATGCCTCACTGGCGATACGGTTGAAGATCATCACATAGCCTGCCTGATTGGGATGGGCGCCAGTGCTGTCTATCCTTATATGGCCTATGAATTGATCCGGGAACATTTTGACCGGGAGGATTGGCCCCACAAAATGGGAAACTACCGCTATGCCCTTGAAAAGGGTTTGTTAAAGATCATGTCGAAGATGGGCATTTCAACTTTCACCAGTTACCATGGCAGTATGTTGTTCCATGGCCTTGGTCTTTCACAGGAATTGATCGACAACTACCTGCCATCGATCCAATGTGTTACCGGCGGGATCGGTCTGTCTCAGATTCGACAGAACCTGATTGACCGTAATACCTATGCTTTCCAGATGGTCAACCCCGGTCTTGAGAACCGGGGATTTTTCCAGTACCGCAAGGAAGGGGAACTGCATGGTTTTGCCCCAGCTGTTTTCAAGCGGATTCGCAGTACCGCTGACAGTGGTGAAGGGCAGACCGAAGCCGAGGCCGGGATCATCCATCTCCGCGATTTGGTGGAATTTAAAAGTTGCTCTCCAATTCCCATTAACCAGGTGGAACCGGTTGAGAATATCATGTCCAGATTTGGGTGCGGTGCGATTTCTTTCGGTGCAATTTCCGATGAATCCCATCGAGTGCTGGCCAAGGGTATGATGCTGATCGGTGGTCGCGCCAATACCGGCGAAGGTGGTGAACCGGCCGATCGTTATGCCCACAGCAACCCCGATCAGTCGGCCAATTCCTATACCAAACAGGTTGCCAGCGGACGGTTTGGTGTGACAGTGGATTATCTGGCTGCAGCCCAGGAAATTCAGATAAAAATGGCTCAGGGGGCCAAACCGGGGGAGGGTGGACAACTGCCGGGACACAAAGTGTCGGTCCAGATTGCCAGCGCTCGTTCTTCCACCCCTGGCGTGCCACTTATATCACCACCCCCGCATCACGATATTTACAGTATTGAAGACATTGCCCAGCTGATCTATGATTTGAAGCAGGTCAATCCCAGAGCCCGAGTATCGGTCAAATTGGTGGCCCAGCCTGGTGTAGGGACGGTAGCCTCCGGAGTAGTTAAAGCCGGTGCTGATATCATCCTGATTTCCGGTGCTGACGGTGGTACCGGTGCTGCTCCACTGGGATCAATGAAGCATGTTGGTTTCCCCTGGGAACTGGGACTGGCGGAGACTCATCAAGCCCTGGTTGCCAATGATCTGCGTGATCGGGTGGTCCTCCGGGTTGATGGTGGATTAAAAAACGCCCGTGATATTATTATTGCTGCGATCCTGGGTGCCGAAGAGTACGATTTCGGGACGGCTATTCTGGTTTCAATTGGCTGCGTAATGGCCCGGCAGTGTCATCTGAACACCTGTCCCGCCGGGATTGCCACCCAGGATGAAAAGCTGAAACAGCGTTTCAAGGGACGTCCGGAGCAGGTCAGAAAATATTTATCTGCCCTGGCAGAAGATATCCGATCCCAACTGGGGGAATTGGGTGCTTTCAGTCTGAATGAAATCATCGGAGCCGATCTATTGATGATCAAGCCGGAATTGGAGGAATATACCGCCGGCAAAGGATTGGATATATTAAACCTGGTGAATCCTGGCGACAGGACCGGATTTCCGTTGACATCCAATCTGAAGTTAAAACCTACTGAACTGCGCCCCAAACCGCACCTGGATGAAGAAATCATTGGTGAAGTACGCTCGGCTTTAATGACTCATGGACAGGCCGTAGTGACACGAAAGGTCAGTAATACCGATCGTGCGATCGGTACTCGCCTGGCTGGTGAGGTTGCGTTTTTGTTCGGACGTGGGAATTTTAATGGCAGCATCCAGTGTCATTTGGAAGGATCAGCCGGACAGAGCCTGGGTGCCTTTCTCACCGATGGGATCGAATTGCATTTACGGGGTATTGCCAATGATTTTGTTGGAAAGGGTATGGGAGGTGGACTGATCACTATCCGTCTGCCACATGCAATTCGACAACAGGATGGTGCACACACCATGCTTGGGAATGTGGCCCTTTATGGTGCTACCGGAGGAACTTTACTGGTCGCTGGCAAGGCTGGTGAGCGTTTTGCGGTCCGTAACAGTGGAGCTTCAGCCGTGGTGGAAGGTATGGGCAATCACGGTTGTGAATATATGACCCGGGGAACGGTGGTTGTCCTGGGTGAACATGGCGATAACTTCGGTGCCGGGATGACTGGCGGTGTTGCCTATTTGCTTGATAAAAACTGTGTCGATCAAGGTACTCTGAATACGGATTTTGTACGGATGGTTGAGTTGACTAAGGCAGATTACAGTTTAGTCCGAAATCTGGTTCGGCAACATCATTTTCATACGCGATCAAAAGTGGCAGAGAGCCTGTTGGATAATTGGGAAACAGAAAAAAACTGTTTGATAAAAATACTTCCGGTGGCGCTAGATATTATTGATTTCACTGATATCTATAATCAGCAGGTTGATGCCAGAATGGGCGTACTGTTGAATGAATAGGTCGTGGTATATTTACTGATCGGAGTTCAACCCAAGCCTGGGGATCAACACGGTCATTTTTGAATCCAGTCCTCAGCTTCACGCATAGAGCGGAAAATCTTGAATTTTATTGGCAGGGTGGCGGCCAGGCTTATAAACATCCGTGTCAGTCCGAACTGAATATCTTCCTTGATGACAATAGCCATTTTATAACCGGTGCCGCGACGTTTTGTAAGTCGCTTGATATGTCCGCCGGCCTGCATGAAATCACGGGTAAACAGTCCGGACATGTCGGCCTGGCGCATATCCCAGATCACCGGTGCGCCGTGAATGTAGCCGGGATCGTTTAAACTGTCTTCGAGCGAATCGGCGATCTGATCGGAGGTGATCTTACCGGTCAGGATTCGGTAGATTATTTTGCGTTCAGTATCGTAGTGGGATTCGATCGGCATTATTTTTTTCTTCTCCAGGGTATGAATACCAGGGGTATCAATACCAGAAATATATCAAATCGCAAGCCGATCAGGAAAATGACGATCGAAAGAAGGATGCGCTTACCCAGCGGGGAGTGGAAAAATGATAATAATTTATCCATCCAGTTTGGCCTGCACACTATCGATTTTATCCTGCATTGTCTGCTCCCGGTCGGTGCGGGTTCCAAACCGCAGAGTGGAGGTGATGCGCGGGGCGCCCATGGAATGCACCCGGTTGTGGCAGGCTTTGATGGCGGCAAAGACTTCATCCCACTCACCTTCGATATTCGTTCCGTAGGAATGTAATTGAAATTTCAACCCGGCAGCGGCCAGGACTTTTTCACATTCCGCCACATATTTTGACACTGAGACTCCCACACCAATTGGCACAATGCAGAAATCGGCGATTACTTTCATATATTCCTTTCCAACGATGTCTTAATATAATTACCAAGTATTGTTTAGTTCAATTTAGTGGTAAATGTAAAAGGGAATATCCCCGATATTTTAATACCATACAATCCCTGTTGTCATTCTGATGAGCGCCGTTTTAACGGTGTGAAGAAGAATCTCAAGTGTTTGCATTGTATAAAACAAATGTCAGAGATACTTCGCTACGCTCAGTATGACAAACGGGGAATTTGTTTTACCAATGTCATTCTGTTGGTGGAAGTATCTTCATTTCAATATCACACCCCATTCCACAACCGTGAAACCAGTGCGATCGAATGGAACGATGTCCGGCTCTGACAGAATGTTGAAATCCTGGCTCCCCTCCAGCAGATAGAATAACCGGTTCAGGTTGGCAGGTATCGGTGAGATATCCATTTCAATTACCTGCTCGATTAAATGTTTTTCCTGCGGGTAGATCGCATAGTAATCAAAATCTGTTAGCCTTGGTATCCAGTACTCGATGAAATCATTAATCTCGTTTTCATTAAAATTCCAGGCCTGCATATTGGTCTGGAAAAAACCTGCCAGATCATCTTGGGAGGTACACCAGCCATGTTCTGTTTGCCAGACATCGGGTTGAACCGATTCATAGAACAGGTAATCGTAGGTATTATCAATAATCCCATCACTTTCAGCTGTCACCAACCAGCCATCGTCATATTCTGGTATCGATGTCACAATATATCCGCTCTCGGGAAAATCCAGGGTAACGCTTATATCAGTAGTTTCAGTGGGGTAAAGGTAGATGTTTGGTTTTTCAACCATTGTCCAACTAACTAAAATCGTATCAGTATAAGTGTCTGTGCTGGTTGAATTGGAGGCCTCCAATGTAACTGTAAAGACCCCATCGTACTGATAATCATGGGTTGGATTGGTTTTTGTCGATTGGTTGTCATCTCCGAAATCCCAGACATATGAATCAGCATTTTTTGAGCAATTATCAAAGACCACATGTCGATCCCAGATTTCGTCACCTTCCACAGTATAAGTGAAGCAGGCGGTAACCTCCTGTTCTTCAAACAGGCTGCAGCTCAACAAACATAAGCAGATAATGGCAAGTATAAATAATTTATTCAATTTCATTTCAGCACTACTCCCCACTCAACAACAGTGAATCCATCCCGGCCGAAGGCTGTCATGGTTGGTATTTTGATTGTTTGTATTTCATCGCTACCTGCAATTAAATAGAATAGTCGATTTAGATTATCAGGTGCTGGAACGATATCCATTTCAATTACTTGCTCGATTAAATGTTTTTCCTGTGGGTAGATCACATAGTAATCAAACTCAGTTAGTCTCGGTATCCAGTATTCAATGAAATCATTGATCTCGTTTTGATTGAAATTCCAGGTCTGCATATTAGTCTGGAAAAATCCTTCCAGATCGTCTTGAGCGATGCACCAGCCTTGCTTCGTTTGCCAGACATCGGGTTGAACCGATTCATAGAACAGGTAATCGTAGGTATTATCAATAATCCCATCACTTTCAGCTGTCACCAACCAGCCATCGTCATATTCTGGTATCGATGTCACAATATATCCGCTCTCGGGAAAATCCAGGGTAACGCTTATATCAGTAGTTTCAGTGGGGTAAAGGTAGATGTTTGGTTTTTCAACCATTGTCCAACTAACTAAAATCGTATCAGTATAAGTGTCTGTGCTGGTTGAATTGGAGGCCTCCAATGTAACTGTAAAGACCCCATCGTACTGATAATCATGGGTTGGATTGGTTTTTGTCGATTGGTTGTCATCTCCGAAATCCCAGACATATGAATCAGCATTTTTTGAGCAATTATCAAAGACCACATGTCGATCCCAGATTTCGTCACCTTCCACAGTATAAGTGAAGCAGGCGGTAACCTCCTGTTCTTCAAACAGGCTGCAGCTCAACAAACATAAGCAGATAATGGCAAGTATAAATAATTTATTCAATTTCATTTCAGCACTACTCCCCACTCAACAACAGTGAATCCATCCCGGCCGAAGGCTGTCATGGTTGGTATTTTGATTGTTTGTATTTCATCGCTACCTGCAATTAAATAGAATAGTCGATTTAGATTATCAGGTGCTGGAACGATATCCATTTCAATTACTTGCTCGATTAAATGTTTTTCCTGTGGGTAGATCACATAGTAATCAAACTCAGTTAGTCTCGGTATCCAGTATTCAATGAAATCATTGATCTCGTTTTGATTGAAATTCCAGGTCTGCATATTAGTCTGGAAAAATCCTTCCAGATCGTCTTGAGCGATGCACCAGCCTTGTTTCATCTGCCAGACATCAGGATTTATAGCTTCATAGAATAGAAATTCGTATGTGTCATTAATAATACCAGTCGTTGATACATGTACATTCCAGCCGTTTCCATATTCAGGAATTGATTCGATCACACTGCCGCCCAGTGGGAAACCCAATGTTACGGCAATATCCATATCCACAACCGGATACAGGTAGATATTCGGTTTCCGGTCGATTACCATATCGGTGTAGACCGTATCAGAACAAATATCGGTACCAGTTGAATTTGATGCTTCCAGTGTTACATAATATGCTCCGTGTTCGGCATAACTGTGAGTCGGATTTTCCTCGATAGATTGGGTGCTGTCACCGAAATCCCAGACATAGGAATCGGCATTATCGGAGCAATTTTGAAAAAATACCGCTACCGGTTCGGTCAAACACTCGCCAATCGTATAGGAAAAACAGGCTGTTACTTCGGCATCTTCGGAACCATCATCACACCCCGTGAAGCAGGCTATAATAAATAAAAGTCCAAATGTTAATCGCATATTACCCCCTGATTGAATTCTTATCAACAACCGGATTTTATCTTTAATGGATTAAAAAGTCAATGGAAACACTTAAGGCCCAGCATGACAACCTGGACGTTAATAGTTTAATCCGCACTTGTCATTCTGAACGAATGTAGTGAGTGAAGAATCTCTGGCAACCGTTTTACTAAAAGCCTATGTCAGAATTACTTCCCTGCCTGTACTGCCGTTCCGGTAGGCAGGGCCGTGCACGGTGTGACAATCCGATAGTTTGGTGTACAATCCAATTGCTATTTCAATCTTAAATATTAATTCCTGCTCTGAAACCTTTTGTAAATTCCACCATTGAAGTGACCTATGTTCAGTAGACTTTTAGCATTATTTATCGGTATTCCATTAATTGAAATCCTGATCCTGATCAAGCTGGGTGAGGTGATGGGCTTCTGGAATACCATCCTCCTGGTAATCGGGACCGGCTTCGTGGGTGCTTACCTGGCCAAATTGTACGGCCTGACGATCTGGTACCAGATCCAGCAGGAACTGCAGATGGGCCGCATGCCGGCGGAAAAACTGGTGGACGGACTGCTGATCCTGGTTGGTGGTATTGTCCTGCTCACACCGGGTCTGCTTACCGATATTTTAGGTATTTTATTACTGATCCCGGTTACTCGCCTGATCTTCAAACGCTGGTTGTGGGAACGCCTGAAAGTGATGGCCGAGAATCGCGATTCAAATATTTTTATTCAATATTAAAGATTGTCCGCCAATTGCCGATAATAATAAACTGATGGAAATAAATCCTAAATGAAAATATTAATCTACCTGACAGCACTGTGTTTCGGTTCCTGGGGCCTGCTGGCCGGATTGATTGAACAACCGATCGGTGGCGACTTGTTCTGGGGCATGTTCGGTCCCTGGCTGATCGGAATCGTGACAGTGTTTTTCATTCAAAAAGCTTATATAAACAATCCGGGTAAATTGACCAACCTGATGATCAAATCCTTTTTCAGCAAAATGCTGTTCTACGGTCTGTATGTCAGTTATCTGGTCCTGACAGACACCGTATCCTTCATTCCTTTTGTGATAAGTTTTACGGTCTATTTTGTTGTTCTGCATGTGCTGGAAGCGTTATACTTTCAATCCATTTTTAAGCCAGAAAAGTTGTAATTGAGAATCTGAATTAATGAGTACTACGGAACATGGCAGCGGCAACGGCGAATTTGATGCCGGCAAGGTAATCCTGGATCACGTTTCCAACAGTTCGATCGATCATCCGATTATCGAGCTGCCCACTGTTTTTGGTATTAATTTTTCGGTTACCAAGCATGTACTGATGATCTGGATTGTGGCCGCGCTGGTATTTACCGCCATCACCTGGGCCGTGCGACGTTATGTCAAGCAGGAGCGGCCGATTCCCACCGGTTTCATGAATGCCCTGGAGGCGGTGGTCCAGTTTATCAGGGATACGATCATCAAGCCTAATGTTGGTGAAAAATTCACCCCTACCTGGGCACCCCTGATTCTGACCTTTTTCTGTTTCATCCTCACCGCCAACGCCATCGGGATGGTACCGATCTTCGATCTGCTGGGTTTCCTGGACCGCTTCATTTTCCATACTGATTCCCATTCCTGGATCAATAAGGTGATCCATGGTGGCGTGACCGCTACCGGTAATTATAATGTTACCGCCGCCCTGGCGATTATTACCTTTTTCAGTATTATCATTGCCGGCAGCAAGGCCCACGGTTTTGTCCAGCATTGGAAGAACCTGGTTCCCCACGGCCTGGCCTGGCCGATTTATATCCTGCTGATCCCCATCGAGATAATCGGGATGCTGGTTAAGCCCTTCGCCCTGACCATGCGACTGGCGGCCAACATGACCGGCGGACATATCGCCATCCTGGCGATCCTGTCCTTCGTTTTTATTTTCACCGGATTATTCAAAGCCGCCCTGGCCGGGATCGGCGCCGGGATCCTTGTTTCGGTTCCCCTGGCGGTGGGAATATCGGCCCTGGAAATTATTGTTATTTTAGTTCAAGCTTATGTTTTCACCATGCTGACGTCAGTCTTTATCGGCATGGCAATCAATGTATCACATTAATCGGAGGTTAATGAAATGACACGTTCAAGAAAATACGCCATTGTGACCTGGCTGGCCCTGTTTGTAATGCCGGCCATCGCCCCGGTTCTGGCTGCCGAAGGCAGTTTGAATCTGCATTATTTCGGTGCTGCCATCGGCCTGGGAATCATCGTAGTCGGTGCCGCCCTTGGTATTGGCAAATTCGCCGCTGCCGCTGCTGAAAGTATTGCCCGCCAGCCCGAAGCCGCTGCCCAGATCACCGGCGCCGTCAACCTGCCGCTCTTCCTGCTGGAAGGTGTCGCGATTCTGGCGGAAGTATTCGTGCTGTTAATCGTATTGATGAAATAATTCGGTCAACAATTTTTTTTGGTGGCCTTTCTGGTCACTGACCAAATATTGTATTGACCAGTCAACGGATGACCGAAAATGAATAATCCTCTTGTTCAACCCGATCCGGGTTTGTTCATCTGGACAATTGTCACTTTCCTGATCCTGCTGTGGCTCTTGACCAAATTCGCCTGGAAGCCCCTGCTGGGGATGCTCCAGAAGCGGGAAGATACGATCCGCCAGTCTTTGGACGATGCGGAGAAAGCCCGGGACGAATTAGCCAAATTGCAGGAGAAATCGGAACAGTTGATTGCCGAAGCCCGCACTGAAGCCCAGAATATCGTGGCTGAGGGTAAGGCCGCCGGTGAAAAGCTGAAAACCGAGACCATGGATAATGCCCGGCAGCAGGCCGATGTCCTGTTGAAAAATGCCGAGCAGCAGATTCAGGCCGAGACCGAGAAAGCCATTACCGAGATCAAAAAGGAAGTGGTTGATCTGTCCCTGGAAGTAGCCGGCAAGCTGATCCGGAAGAACCTGACCAAAGCCGATAACCAGGCTTTGATCGATGAGACCGTAAATAAAATCCAGAAACGAAATGAAGCCTGATAAACGCGCCCGGCAATATGCCCAGGCTCTGTTTAACGTGGCCCGGCAGACCGACAGCATTCTGGCTGTTCGCGATTCGCTGCTGCTGATCGCCTACCTGCTTAAAAAAGATGCCATGTTCAAGGTTTTCTTCCAGACTGCCAAGATAAAGCCCAGCAATAAAGTGGAAATCCTGTATTCGATTCTACAGGATCACTGCCACCCGATTGTAGCGGAATTCTTTGGATTGCTTTCCGAGCGGAAGGAATGGAAGTTGTTTCTGCCCACCCTGCGGGCCTACCAGGCCATTCAGCGCGCTACCCTGGATGTTGTCACTGTAACCGCCTATGCGGCTGGTGAACTGGAACAGGCCGTAGTCAACAATATCGAGCAGACTATAAAATCACGGCTGGATAAGCCAGTGGATATGTCCACGGTGATCGAACCGGATTTGCTCGGAGGATTGAAATTGAGAATCGGGAATCTGTATGTGGACGGATCTTTGCAGACCCGTCTGGAACGGTTGCGCCAGGAGCTGCAATCATAACTTGTTAGAAAATTATGGAAATCAGAACAGAAGAAATTCGATCTTTATTACGTGAGCAAATCGACAAGTTCGATGTAACCGTCGATGTATCCGAAGTCGGTGAAGTTATCGAGATCGGTGATGGTATCGCCCGCTGCAGCGGACTGGAAAATGTCATGTCCTCCGAGCTGGTGGAACTGCCCAACGGCGTATTTGGCATGGCCCTGAACCTGGAAGAGGATAATGTGGGCCTGGTGCTGTTTGGTGAAAGCCACCTGGTAAAGGAAGGCGATCTGGCCAAACGGACCGGCCGGGTAGTGGAATGTGGTGTTGGACCGGAGATGCTGGGTCGGGTGGTTAATCCCCTGGGCCAGGCCATCGATGGAAAAGGTGCCATCGAAGCCAAGGAATCCCGCCGGATCGAACGGAAAGCCCTTGGAGTCCTCCAGCGCTCACCGGTAAACGAATCCTTGCAGACCGGTCTGAAAGCTATCGACAGCATGATCCCGATCGGACGGGGACAGCGTGAGCTGATCCTCGGTGACCGGCAGACCGGGAAGACGGCGATTGCCATCGATACCATCCTTAACCAGAAGGATACCCACAAGTCCGATAAACCGGTGTTCTGCATCTATGTTGCCATCGGACAGAAAGCATCCACTGTGGCACGGGTTGTGGCTGAGCTGGAAGCCAATGGCGCCATGGAATACACGATCGTGGTGGCGGCCAATGCCTCCGATCCGGCTCCGATGCAGTTTGTGGCACCCTACGCCGGGGCTACCATGGGTGAATACTTCCGTGATAAGGGCCAGCATGCCCTGATCGTTTATGATGACTTATCCAAACACGCTGTGGCCTATCGCCAGGTATCATTGCTTCTGCGCCGTCCTCCGGGGCGCGAAGCCTACCCCGGTGATATTTTCAATCTCCACAGCCGCCTGCTGGAACGGGCCTCCAAATTGAGCGAGGACCTGGGCGGTGGTTCACTGACCGCCCTGCCGATCATCGAAACCCAGGATGGTGATGTTTCGGCCTATATTCCAACCAATGTTATTTCAATCACCGATGGACAGATATTCCTGGAAGGCAACCTGTTCTACTCCGGTGTACGTCCGGCGATCAACGTTGGTATTTCTGTTTCCCGTGTGGGTGGAAATGCCCAGATTAAAGCCATGAAACAGGTGGCCGGTTCGCTGAAGCTGGAACTGGCCCAGTTCCG
Source organism: uncultured bacterium (assembly GCA_964410945.1). Lineage (GTDB taxonomy): Bacteria > Fidelibacterota > Marinisomatia > Marinisomatales > TCS56 > CAYPJE01. The sequence continues at coordinate 3,419 of CAYPJE010000023.1, read as the reverse complement.
GGAGCTGGAAGCCTTTGCCAAATTCGGTTCCGATATGGATGCTGCTACCAAACAGCAACTTGACCGTGGTTACCGGCTGGTGGAAATTTTGAACCAGCACCAGTTTGATCCGCTGAAAGTGGAAGAGCAGGTGGCGATCATCTTTGCCGGTACGGAAGGTTACCTGGACGAATTGACCATCGACCAGACGAAAGCCTTTTCAAAAGAATACCTGGGATTCATGCAAACCTCCGGTGATTCGGTCCTGGCCACAATCGCGGACCAGAAGGAGCTATCCGATGAGATCAAGGATACGCTGAGAAAAACCCTGGATGATTTCATTACGGGCTATAAAAACCGCTAAGTGAGCTGATCGATGGCAGGTCTGAAAGACATCCGGCTGCGCATCAAGGCGGTCAAGAATATCCAGAAGGTGACCAACGCCATGAAAATGGTGGCGGCGGCCCGGTTGCGGAAATCTCAGCTGAACATGGAACGGGCCCGTCCCTATGCCCGGCGGATCAACGAAGTTCTGGATAACCTGCTGCCATCGGTTGACCGGGCGCTGAATCCGTTGCTGGAAGTTCGCGAAGCAAAGAAAATTGGTTTTGTTATTATAACCGCTGATCGCGGTCTCTGCGGCGGTTTTAACTCAAATATCATTCGCACTGCTGCCAGTTTGATCGATGAATATCCCGGAGAGGATGTTTCCCTGATCTGTGTTGGTAAAAAAGGACGCAATCATTTCCTGCGTCGAGATTATAACGTGATCGGTGAGTATACCGATTTCTGGAATGAATTGAATTTCACCCATGCTTCCAGTATAGTAGAACAAGTTACTCATCTATATCTGGAAAACCGCCTTGATAAAATTTATCTAATTTACAATGAATTCAAGAATGTGGTCCGGCAAGAGGTAATCACCCAGCAGTTCCTGCCACTGGTTCTGACTGAGGATGAAGAAGCTGAGGCTGGGGCGAAGACTGAGTTGGGTGAATTCCTGTTTGAACCATCGGAAGAAAAAATTGTTAATTCCCTGGTCCCGAGGCACCTCAATGTCCAGGTCTGGCAGGCTCTGCTGGAATCCAATGCCGCCGAACAGGCCGCCCGGATGAACTCCATGGCTGCGGCCACTGATAACGCCTCGGAAATGATTTCAAGCTTAACATTAGATTACAATAAAGCGCGTCAGGCAGCGATCACCAAGGAATTACTTGAGATCGTCAGTGGTGCCGATGCGCTGAAACAGTCATAAGGACATTTTATGGAACGGATTGGTAAAGTCAATCAGATTATGGGTGCCGTCGTTGACGTAGTTTTTGAAGATGGTCAGCTCCCGGAAATCTATAACGCCCTGAATGTGGATATGGGAGATAACCATACCCTGGTTCTGGAAGTTGCCCAGCACCTTGGTGAAGCAGTGGTTCGGACGGTGGCGATGGATTCCACCGACGGTTTGACCCGCGGTGAAAAAGTACTCGACACTGGTGCTCCGATCTCGGTACCGGTAGGACCGGAAACCCTGGGACGGATGTTCGACCTGCTGGGGCAGCCGATTGACGGCAAGGAAGATGCCAAGACCGAAAAACGCTATCCTATTCACCGGGAAGCTCCCAAGCTGGAAGATTTTACCGTTGAATCGGAAGTATTGGAAACCGGTTTGAAGGTTATCGACCTGCTGGAGCCGTACACCAAAGGCGGTAAAACCGGATTGTTCGGTGGAGCCGGTGTTGGCAAGACAGTACTGATTCAGGAGCTGATCCGTAATATTGCCACCGAGCATGGTGGTTATTCAATTTTTGCCGGTGTTGGTGAACGGACCCGCGAAGGTAATGACCTTTATCTGGAAATGTCCGAATCCGGTGTGCTGGAAAAAACAGCACTGGTTTTTGGCCAGATGAACGAACCCCCCGGCGCCCGTTTACGGGTAGCACTGTCGGCCCTGTCAATGGCAGAGTATTTCCGTGAGGAAGAGGGCAAGGACGTTCTTTTATTCATTGATAATATTTTCCGTTTTACCCAGGCCGGTTCGGAAGTATCGGCTCTGCTGGGTCGTATGCCTTCCGCGGTTGGCTACCAGCCAACCCTGTCCACAGAGATGGGTGAATTGCAGGAACGGATCACTTCCACCAAAAAAGGTTCGATCACTTCAGTGCAGGCCATTTATGTCCCGGCAGACGACCTGACCGACCCGGCTCCGGCCACCGCTTTTGCCCACCTGGATGCCATGACCGTTCTGTCACGGCGCATCTCGGAATTGGGTATCTACCCGGCCGTTGATCCCCTGGATTCCACTTCACGGATCCTGGACCCACGGGTAGTCGGTGACCGCCATTATAACGTGGCCAAACGCACCCAGGAAATTTTACAGAAATACAACGAACTCCAGGATATCATTGCCATTCTTGGTATGGATGAATTATCCGATGAGGATAAAACGGTGGTGACACGGGCCAGACGCATTCAGCGTTTCCTGTCGCAGCCCTTCTTTGTGGCGGAACAGTTCACCGGTACCGAAGGCCGTTATGTTAAACTGGACGATACCGTTGATGGATTCGAACGGCTGATCAATGGTGAATTTGACCATTTGCCGGAAAGGGCCTTCCTCTATGTTGGTACGATTGATGAAGCGGTCGAAAAAGCCAAAAAACTGGAAAAATAAATGAGTACCTTCCGGCTTGAAATCGTGACACCGACTAAAGTCATCGATAAAGGTGAAGTGGATTACCTGCGCTGTCCCGGCAGTGACGGGCAATTCGGTGTCATGGCCCGCCATATCAACGCCATGTTCGCCCTGCAGGAAGGGGAGATCAAGGTGGTTGCCGGTCAGGAGACCAGCTTTCTGGCTACCCGGGGCGGTTTCGCCGAGGTAACCGGTGACGAGGTCAAGCTGCTGGTGGAAACGGCGGAGCATGCCGGTGATATTGATATCGATCGGGCACAGAAAGCCCTTGAACGGGCCAAACAGCGCATCACCGCTAAAGCGGCCGATATGGACCTGACCCGGGCCGAGATGTCCATCAGGCGCGCCCTGACCCGTTTGAAGGTGGCGAAACGCCAGCAATCCTGATTAACCTAATCCTTCTAAATTATAGTTATGTTGTCGCAGAGCAAGACCAAGATCTGGCTGCATGCCATTATTACTGTTAAAGATATTGAACCATTAATTCTTATGGATCATTCCCTCCTGATTCATCGCAAGATCAGCGAATGTTTTGAAAAACAGGGCTGTTCGGTGGAAATCGTAAATGGATTTGAAGATCATGTCCATGTGCTGTTCCTGGCCCCCCATGATAAGTCAATCAGCGCTATAATTGCTGACGTACAACAGGAATCTGCGGATTGGATCAGCCGCCAGGTGTTCATGCCCACCAGGCTGGACTGGCAGGATGAGTTTATGGCCTTTTCAGTCAGTGAATCACAACTGGACGAGGTGGAGC
>CAYPJE010000022.1:0-48438 GCA_964410945.1 uncultured bacterium | reverse complement strand
CTGGTGCTGAATGAATAAAGAATAATTGCAGGGACAAGATTCGAATCTTGTCCCTACTTCAGAATATTTCAATAAAAATTAGTCAACAACTCTATTAGTGAAAGAAGGAGCTAATAATGATTAAAACAAACGATCTGGTAAAAGTCTTCACGACCGAAGAAGTTGAGACCACGGCGTTGAATCAAGTCAATCTGGAAGTCAAGGAAGGTGAATTTGTGGCTATAATGGGCCCGTCCGGTTGTGGCAAATCAACCTTGTTGAATATTCTGGGATTACTGGACAATCCCAGTGATGGAGAATACAATTTCCTTGAACACGAGGTCGCCGGATACAGCGAACGCCAGCGTGCCAACCTGCGGAAGGAAAATATCGGTTTTGTATTTCAGAGCTTTAACCTGATTGACGAACTGACGGTTTTTGAAAACGTGGAATTGCCATTACTGTACCTGGGAATGCCAGCCGCCGACCGAAAGAAAAAAGTAAATGAAGTAATCGAGCATATGGGTATCGCCCACCGCAGCGGACATTTTCCCCAGCAGCTTTCAGGTGGACAACAACAGCGTGTGGCAGTAAGCCGGGCCCTGGTATCTGATCCCAAGATCATCCTGGCAGACGAGCCTACCGGTAACCTGGACTCGGCTCATGGTGACGAAGTGATGAAACTATTGACTGAATTAAATGACAACGGCACAACCATCGTGATGGTTACGCACTCTCCAGCCTATGCAGAATTCGCCCACCGGACTGTCCACCTGTTCGACGGTCAGATAGTTACCGAAAACGTCAACGGTAAATTTCACGTATAATCATCCATCAACCGGCTGTGGTCTGGTGGCAGACTGTTCAGCTATCAGCTTGGGGTAACCGTTATGATGATCAGCAATTACCTTAAAAGCGCGTTGCGCAATCTCTGGAAACACCGGGGACATTCCCTGATTAATCTGCTGGGCCTGTCCATTGGAATGGCAGCCTGCATCCTGATTGTGGCCTGGGTGGCCAATGAACTCAGCTTTGACCGGTTCCATGAGAATTCGGATCGAATCCACCGGGTTTGCCTGGAAGCCGATCTTGGTTCCCACATGAAAGCACCGATAACTAACGGTCCCACCGGTCCCGCCCTGGTCGAACAATACCCCGAAGTTTTGATGGCAGTTCGAATTACCGGCCCGGAAGATGCACCTGTAAAATATGAAGACCGTCAATTCACTGAATCAAATGTGAGCTACGCTGATCGGGATTTCTTCCGGATGTTTTCATTCCCCTTACTGCAGGGAAATCCCGGTACCGTACTGGAAGCGGCCTATACGACGGTAATTGCCGAATCGATGGTGCCCAAGTATTTCGATAATATCGATCCGATTGGCAAGCTAATTAAAATCGGTGGCACGGAATACACTGTCACTGGAATCATGGCTGATTTTCCAGCTAATTCCCAGCTCCAGTTTAACATCCTGTGTTCGATTGAAACACTGGCCAGGCTGAACCCCCAGCGGATGGAAGAATGGATGAGCTTTTCCATGGGAACCTATGTTTTGCTGGCGGAAAATACCAATGCCGCCGCTCTGGAAGCCAAAGTCCCCGAACTGGTCGATGCCCACCTGGGACCGATCATGGCGGCAATTGGCGGTTCAATCAAATTCTGGTTTCAACCAATGACCGATGTTCATCTGCATTCCGATATGGCCATCGATCTGGGTAACAACGGCAGTATTGTTTATGTTTACCTGTTCTCAGGTGTCGCCCTGCTGGTCCTGCTGATGGCCTGCTTCAATTTCATCAACCTGTCCACTGCCCTGGCGGCCTTGCGGGCCAAAGAGGTGGGTATCCGGAAAACGCTGGGTGCCGGACGGCGCCAGCTGATGGCCCAGTTCCTGAGTGAATCGGTGCTGCTCAGTGTAATTGCGATCGGATTGACAATCCTTTTACTGGAAGCCTTTGCTGACAATTTCAAAGCTCTGAGCGGCTATACCCTGGACCTGCAGTATTTCACGATCTGGTGGTTGATACCAGCCCTGCTTGGGATGGCAATTCTGACCGGTTTGCTGGCCGGAGCCTACCCGGCCTTCTACCTGTCGGCCTATGAACCCAGTGAGATATTAGGCAGCAGCCTGAAACGGGGAGCCGCCAATTCCCGCCTGCGACAGGTCCTGGTAGTCTTCCAGTTTTCGATAACCATAATGCTTTTGATCGGTACCACTACCATTAGCCGACAGATCAATTATATCAACGATAAACCAATGGGGTTTTCTAAAGAAAATATCCTGGTCATATCGGACCTTGATCAGCCGGGAATTCCCCCCATCAAGTTGATGCGGGATGAATTCAGTCAGGTACCCGGAGTAAAGTTTGCTACCGTTTCCAGCCATATTCCCAGCCGGGGAGTTCATAAAAGCATCTTCCAGCCAGAGGGATTCACCCAGGAAGAAGCTCAGACCATGGACTTCCTGAGTATCGATGCCTACTATCTTGAAGCACTGGACATGAAACTGGAAAGCGGACGGAATTTTTCTGCCAACCTGGCATCCGATTCCAGTGAAGCCTGTATTATTAACGCTACCGCCGCCCGGAAATTCGGGTGGGACAATCCACTGGGAAAGAAATTTCATTTTAACAGTATGCCCGACGAGGAAGAAGAATCATTTGACGTAACGGTTATTGGTGTAGTTCATGATTTTCATATGGCCAGCCTCCACGAGCAGATAGAACCGCTGTTTATAAGTATGGATGATGAGAACTGGCAGACGCTGACTTTGAAATTAAGTGGTGAAAACACCAGCCAGTCCCTGCAAAATCTGCAGGAAAAATGGCAGAGTCTGGTTCCTGACCGGCCCTTCGATTACATATTCTTTGATGATCATCTAAGCCAAAGCTACCAGCAGGAACAGGAATTGCGCAGCCTGACTACTTCCTTCAGTTTCCTGGCAATATTCATCGGCTGCCTGGGCCTGTTAGGAATGTCTTCATTCACTGCTACCAACCGCACCAAAGAAATCGGTATTCGCAAAGTACTGGGAGCAACCGTACCTAATATTGTCCGTCTGTTGTCAACTGAAACAATAGTGCTGATTCTAATAGCCAGTGTAATTGCTTATCCGTTAAGCTGGTTTGCCATGGATAAGTGGCTGACAACTTTCGCTTTTCGCATTTCCTTCAGCTGGTTTATCCCTCTGTTTATCACCTCTGGAACTTTAATACTGGCGATCATTACCGTCAGCTACCAATCCATTAAAGCAGCTCTGGCCAATCCGGTCAAATCACTGCGTTATGAATAAATGAGGAACTCCAATGTTTAGAAACTATCTGATTACCGCCCTGCGCAATCTCCTGCGCCACAAAGGTTATTCATTAATCAATATCATCGGTCTGGCGGTAGGTGTGATGGCCTTTATTCTGATCATGCTGTATGTGCAGTATGAATTAAGCTATGATAGTTATCATTCCAAGGCTGATCGTATCTATCGGGTGGCAACACGCGGTTCCATGGCTGGAAATGATTTTAACATGGCCGTATCTCCGGCCCCGGTGGGAGCGGCTTTCCAACGCGAGATTCCCGGAGTGTTAGCCAGTGCCAGAACGACCAATCTTGGTTTTCCGGTAATCCGCTATGAAGATAAGGTTTTCAGTGAAGAGCGCTGGTTTACAGTCGATTCGACCATCTTCGAGGTGTTTGATATCGAATTCATCCAGGGTGATCCTAAAACAGCCCTCACCCAACCGATGACAGTGGTGATTACCCGCTCCACCGCCGAACGGTACTTTGGGAATGAAGATCCCATGGGTAAAACCCTGAATTCCGATCGCCGCCGTGATTATGTGGTAACCGGTATAATTGAAGACTGTCCGGAAAACTCACATTTTCACTATGATTTCCTTGCTTCCTTAATGTCCTATCCTCAGATGGCCAACGGCCAGTTGTGGGTAAATAATAATTTCTATACCTATCTGGTATTGGATAAATCGGCCACACCGGAATCGGTGGAAGAATTTTTCCCTGACATGGTTACCAAATACGCCGGACCGCAAATCGAGCAATTCATGGGTGTTTCATGGGAAAAACTTGGAGAACAGGGTGCAGCCTATGGTTTTTATCTGCAGCCACTCACCGATATCCACCTGCATTCCGATCTGGAATATGAACCAGAAGCCAATGGCAATGTCCTCTATATTCAGATCTTTTCGATCATCGCCGTATTCATATTGATTATTGCCTGTATCAATTTCATGAATCTGGCCACGGCTCGTTCAGCCAAACGGGCCCGGGAAGTCGGAGTCCGGAAAACATTGGGCTCCAACCGCGGCCAGTTGATGCAGCAATTTCTGGTGGAAGCACTGCTGCTGACAACGATTGCTGTTTTTATTGCCGTAATCCTGGTTCAACTGCTGCTGCCGGCCTACAACAACCTGCTGGTATCCCAGTTATCATTTAACCTGCTTGCCAGCTCCTGGGCGATCCCGGCTCTGATTATCCTCATATTAATCGTTGGATTTATTTCAGGCAGCTACCCCGCATTTTACCTGGCTTCCTTCAATCCGGTCAAAGTACTGAAGGGTTCGGCCCAGGCCAAAAGCAGCAATTCCTGGTTACGCAGTGGGCTGGTGATCTTTCAGTTTACTATCTCGATTACCCTTTTCACCGGAACGATGATTGTTTTCAACCAGCTCAATTACATCCAAAGCAAAGACCTGGGATACACCAAGAAAAATGTAGTGATAGTGGAAAAGACCGATGATATCGGCCAGCAGATAGCGGCCTTCAAAAACGAATTGCGCCAGGATCCCAGGATCATTTCTGTTGCTAATTCCACCAGCCTGATCGGACATAATTTTGGGAATTCAGTCCATCAGATCAAAGGGGAACCAGCTGAAAATGCCATTATGCTATCCACTTTCATAGCCGATGATTATTTCACGGATGCATATGAAATTGAGGTCATCACCGGACGCATGTTTTCGCCGACCCGACCAGCCGATTCGCTGTCTGTCGTGATAAATGAAACCGCTGCCGCCCATATGAATATTGGTGATCCTGTCGGCCGTTATCTAATCCGAGCAGGTGGACCAAATGGCGAGCCTATGGATTTTGAAATAGTTGGAGTTGTCAAGGATTACCATTTCCAATCGATGCATGAACAAATCCGGCCCCTGGCCATGTACAATTTCAATCCCCGGGGGTTCGGACGATATACAGCGGTCCGCATTACCGAACACGACGTCTCAGGGACACTGGGATACATCGAAGAAATCTGGAAGAAATACGCCGTCGACCAACCCTTTGAATATACCTTTTTGGACGACGATTTCGATCATCTATACACCGCTGAGACACGCACAAAACAGATCGTAACGATCTTTTCTCTGCTGGCGATTTTGATCGCCTGTCTGGGACTTTTCGGCCTGGCGTCATTCATTGTTGAGCAGCGGACCAAAGAAATCGGAATCAGAAAAGTGCTCGGTGCCTCGGTGCCGAATATCTATGTTTTACTATCCACCGATATCCTGAAACTGATCCTGATTGCTACAGCCCTATCATGGCCATTATCATTCTATACAATGAAGAACTGGCTGGAAAATTTTGCTTATCGCATCGATTTCAGTCACCTCACTTTCCTGCTGGCGGGAGTTATCGCCTTTATTGTCGCGCTGTCAACAGTGACTACTCAGGCCATGAAAGCAGCTAACACTAATCCGGTAGATTCTCTTAAATACGAATAAAATTGAGGAAATAATGATAAGTAACTACTTGAAAATTGCTTTCAGAAATATTTTTCGTCATAAGGGATATTCGGCCATCAATATTTTCGGGTTGGCAATTGGTCTGACCTGCGCTCTGTTGATCCTCCTCTGGGTTCAGGATGAATTAAGTTATGACAAGTTCCATCCTCAGGCTGAAAATCTTTTCCGGGTTGAGCAGGACCAGAACTACAGCGGCAAACTCTATCATGTGAATGTAATGCCCTGGCCCTGTGCCCCGGTCTGGAAAGATGAAATTCCGGAAGTGCTGGGCGCTACCCGCTGGGGCTGGTGCGGGGGGCAGTCCTATAGTTATGCCGACAAAACCTTCATTGAAGGCGATGTTCGCGCCGTTGATCCGGATTTCTTTAACATGTTCGGTTTTACTCTGCTCCGCGGTAATCCAACGACAGTAATGGAAGATCCCAATTCAATTGTACTAACGGAGGAATACGCTGCCAAGTATTTCGGTAACGACGATCCGATCGGTAAAGTACTCACCGCCAATGACCAGTACCCACTTACGGTTACCGGAGTACTGGCCGATCCACCTCCCAGCAGTATAATTCAGCCAAAGATGCTGGTCTCAGTCGAATTGTCCAAAAAATTCGGTAATTATAATGACAACTGGGGCAGTAATAATATCAACACCTATATATTATTGCAGGAAAATTCCAACCTTAGCGACGTAAACAGTAAACTAACCGAAGTTGTCCATAATAACCGGGATTATGAATCGGATACCCAGTTCATGGCAGCCCCGTTGACCAGAGTACATCTTTATGGATACTTCGGATTCAGTGACAATGGACAGGCAATTATTTTCATCTATGTATTTTCCATCATCGCCGGGTTTGTCCTGTTGATTGCCTGCATCAATTTCATGAACCTGGCCACCGCCCGCTCAGCCAACCGGGCCCGGGAAATTGGGATACGAAAAGTTGTCGGTGCCCAACGGCAAAACCTGATTTACCAGTTCATCGGAGAATCGATTGTACTGTCATTTCTGGCAGTAATTCTGGCTCTGGTATTTGTTTATTTACTGTTGCCGGTCTTCAACGAAATTGCTTCTAAAAGAATTGAGATAGGTGCTATAATAGATAGCAGTTTCCTTATCGGATTGCTGGCAATTACTATTATTACCGGGATTGTATCCGGCAGTTACCCGGCCCTGTTTCTTTCGGCTTTCCGGCCGGTTAAAGTGTTGAAAGGTCAACTGTCTGCCGGTCGTAGTCAGACCCTGCGTAAAGCACTGGTTATTTTTCAGTTTACCCTATCGATTGTACTGACCATCGGCACGATGGTGATCTACCAGCAGCTTAATTATATGCGTTCCAAAGATCTGGGCTTCGACCAGGAACATGTTATTTCTGTTGGGATTCGGGGTGAAATCGGAAACAGCTATGAAGCCCTGAAAACAGAACTGGCCCAATTACCCCAGGTACTGGGTGTGACCGCTTCGTCCCACCGTCCCACCAGCATCGGCAGCAATTCCGGCGGTGCCAACTGGGAAGGGAAAGATCCCGAAATGGAATTGGTGGTCGGGATGAGTTCGGTGGATTTCAGCTATTTTGAGACAATGGGTATCGAACTGGTTGAGGGCCGGGCCTTCTCACCGGAATTCCCCACCGATATTACCGATGACGAACACAATGCCTACGTCATCAACGAGACCCTGGCCAGGATCATGGACAAGGAAACCGTTATCAATGAAACGCTGGAATTTTTAGGCGGCAAAGGACCGATCCTTGGTGTAATGAAGGATTTCCATTTTCAATCGGTCCATAACGAAATCGAACCATTGGCTGTGTTTATATATCCCAAATGGTTCAGCACCATGTTAGTCCGGCTGGAATCTGGCGATATAACTGAATCACTGGCGGCGGTGGAAGCCGGCTGGAAACGGGTTCTGCCTACTTATCCCTTTGAATACCGTTTCCTGGACGAGGATTTTGAATGGATGTACCGGACCGAAACCGGGATGAGTGAACTGGTGAAGTATTTTTCAATCCTGGCAATTATAATCGCCTGTCTGGGACTGTTTGGACTGGCCTCCTTTACCGCCGAGCAACGGATGAAGGAAATCGGTGTTCGGAAGGTACTGGGTGCCACTGTTTCCAATCTGGTCATCCTGATGACCAGTCAGTTCGCCAAATGGGTAATTATCGCCAGTGCCATCGCCTTTCCCCTGGCTTATCTGGTGGCTAATAAATACCTCGAGAATTATGCCTACCGGATCGAACTGGGCCTCGGCACGTTTCTGGTTGCCGGTCTGCTGGCATTGGTTATCGCCCTGCTGACTGTCAGTTACCAGTCAGTGAAAGCGGCCATGACCAACCCGGCCCAGACACTAAAACATGAATAAGAGGAGTCATAATGCGTGAAGTAGTGATTCAGATACCAACCCTGGATACCGAACAGAATATCGATATTGATGTTAAGATCAACGGCCGCAAGCGGTCACTGAAATACCGGGTGGAAATCGTCGATTTTGACGAGTTGCACCAGGAAACAGAGGACAAAGTATCGGTATTGAAAAAAGTCATCAAAGAACACGACAAAGACTGGGAACTGATCCAGATCGGGGCGCCATTGACTAACAATATTCCTATCATGTTCCGCAAACGCGGGAAATAAACCACAGATTACACGAATTACACAAATTTTTACATATAAGGCCGTTTGTCTTTTTGCCAGTCCTGAAAAGTCGGGCTGTGGAAAATAGCCCACGACTTCAGTCGCAGGTGAATGGATGTAATATGATTATAACCGTTTTAACGGTTTCACCTGAAAGAATATCCAACAGGGATTAACGATTCGATATCTGTGAAGTACGCAGTGAGCGTTTATCTTCAGAAATCAGCATTCATTAATTTTTGTTCGCAATTCGATATGTAAGGATAGCACAATGTGCTGTCCAATAAGCGGACAAGTCACTGGCTTCCCCCTGTGTAAAACCTCACCGGTTGCTCGCTGATACTGATGGCCGGGCCACGAAGGCAGGTCATCCAAAATCCAACATTAAAAATTTATAATCGTTTCCAGCTCTCTTGCTTTTTTGTTACGGCGAGTGTAATATACTTACGAGTAACTTACGAGTATTTATGTCACAGCCAATCACTGCCAAACAACAACGTTTTCTGGATTTCATCCGGCGTTACACGCTGGACAATAATGCGCCACCAACATACGAAGAGATTCGCGCGGGCCTGGGGTTGAGTTCCCTGGGCACCGTGAACTGGTATGTACAAACCCTCGCGCGGGCCGGCTTCCTGTTGCGGGCCAAGGGACCTAACGGGAAGCGGGCCCTGCAACTGGCTGGCGAAACCGCTGCCCCGGCCCGCCTGCCTCTCCTGGGTGTAATCGCCGCCGGTACGCCTATCGCCGCCGTGGAAAACCAGGAAAGCCTGGATGTCCCGGCCCACCTGTCCCATCCCGATAACTATGTTCTCCAGGTCAAGGGCGACTCCATGATCGATGACAATATCCAGGATGGGGATTTCGTGGTGATTCGCAAGACCGCCACCGCCCGGACCGGCCAGACCGTGGTGGCCCTGATCAACGGCGACGCCACCCTGAAACGCTACCAGCCCAGAGAAGGCGGCGTGGAACTCCACCCCCGGAACCCGGCCTACCCGGTGATCAAAATCGATCCGGCAGATGACTTCCGCATCAATGGCGTGGTGCTGTACGTTTTCCGGCAGTACTGAAGAAATGTTAAACACCAAGTCACAAAAAAGATCACCAAGATCACTAAAGTTTTAAATGCATTCAAAATGAATTTTGCACCACTACCAGAAAAATTAAACCGAATCGGTGAATACATTGTCAATTCTGCCTATCGCGTCCACAAAGAATTAGGACCGGGATTACTGGAAGCGGTGTATGAAGAATGTCTGATCCATGAATTAACTAACAATGGATTAAAGGCCGAAAAACAACTCAAAATTCCGATTTACTACCAAAATAAATTGCTGGATTCCCATTTAAGAATCGATATGCTAGTGGAGAAAGCTGTGATCGTTGAATTAAAAGCCGTTGAGGCTTTGCTGCCAGTCCACCAATCACAATTACTGACTTATTTGCGCCTGGCTCAAAAGCGGCTGGGCTATTTGATCAATTTCAATGTACCGGTTATCAAAACAGGCATAAAACGCATGGTCTTATGACGATGCGTAACTAAAAAAATAATCTCTTTGTGTCCTTGGTGCTCTTCGTGTCCTGGTGTTAAAAAAATGTTTAACAATATCTATCACATCCGACTGAAAGATTTTGAGCTTCAGGCCGAACGGATTCTGGACCCGGCCCTGCGGACGCGGCCGATTGCCATCATTTCATCCAATCGCCAGGATGGAACCGTGGTCTCCCTTTCCGATGAAGCCCGCCGGGAAGGCCTGTTCCGGGGCATGAAGGTATCGCTGATACGCAAAATGTCCACTTCCACCCTCCTGCTGCCCTACAACACATCGCTCTATGCCCGGCTGAACGGCTATGTATATTCCACCGTCAGCTCCTTTACGCCCATCGTGGAGCCGGCTGCCTACGGTCAGTACTACTTGGACATGACCGGCATGGGGCGGATGTACCGCGATCCCTGCCAGACCGGTATCACCATCACCCGCCAGGTACGGGACAAGACCAACCTGTCCGGTGTAGTAGGTATCAGCCCCAATAAACTGGTGAGCAGTATTTCCACCGCCGTGGTGCCGGAAGCCATCCATCGGGTGGCAGCGGGGGATGAGCCCCGTTTCCTGGCACCCCTGCCAACACCGGTACTGCCCACCACCAGTGAACGGCCGGTGAGTAAACTGCTCCATTTTCTGTTTCTGGAGCAGGTCCGCCAAATCCAGGCCGTGGTTGACCGTCCCCTCGAAGCCGCTACCCTGTTCGGCAAGTACACCAAACGTCTCACCCGTGAGGCCCGCGGTCAGGACAACTCCACGGTGCAGCCTCCCCAGCTGCAGCCCCATGTTGTGGAGCAGACCATCCTGCCAAATGATACTAACGACCTGAATCTGCTCCACGGTATCGTACAGAGCCTGGCCGAACAGGTGGCCTTCAAACTGCGCCAGCGCAGCCAGGTGGCCCGGAGGGTGAGCGTGGAAATCCACTACACCGACGGATTAAAAAACAATCGTGTGGGCCGTCTGAACAGTAACGACGATCTGACAGTGAGTGCACTCTGCTGGCAGCTTTTCCAGCAGGCCAATTACCGCCGCAACCGTGTCCGTACGATCCTGATCGATGCCGCCAATCTGCAGTATTCCGCCCGGCAGTTGGACCTTTTCGCTGGTGGTGATCCCAAAGACCGTAACCTTTCCGACGCGCTGGACAAAGTCCGCCGTAAATACGGCTTTGACAGCATCCATAACGCCAATGAAAGTAATCGTCCAAAAGGGAAAAAACCAGAAATCGGGGAAACGCTGTCACGCCTGATCAATTCACCGATTGTAACTGATCGAGCCGCCTGATGAAGCTGTCTGAATTACCCGCTTATCCTAAACGGACCAAACCATTTGCACGTGATCTGCGTAAAAATATGACACCAGCCGAATTGAAACTGTGGGGCTATCTGCGGCGCCGACAACTGGGGCATCGCTTTCGAAGGCAATTGCCGATTGGTAATTATATTATTGATTTTGCTTCCCTGCTAACCGGACTGGCAATTGAGGTGGACGGGGGACAACATTATGGGCGTTCCCAGAAAGAAAAAGACCGCCAACGCACCCACTACCTGGAAAGCCTGGGTTTTACGGTAATCCGCTTCAACAATCATGAGGTCCTTACCAATATTGAAGGGGTGATTGAGTGCATTACCCAAAAACTGGCTGAGCTGGAAAAGGCAGGCGGGCGGTGAGTTGGCCCCCTCTAAATCTCCCCCATTACGGGGGAGACTTAAACTATTGCAGAACCCATAATTATGTAAGTCCTCCCCTTCGGGGGAGGATTTAGGAGGGGGCCAAATGCTGACCCACCTCAACGTCCATTCCCATTTCTCCGCCATGCGCGGGCTGGCTTCTCAACAGGAACTGCTCTCCGCCGCCCGGGAGCAGGGTGCCAGATACCTGGCCCTCACCGAGGTCAATGGTCTTTGGGGCTTCATCCGCTTTGTGCAGCATGCCAATGCTGCTGGCATCAAGCCTATTGCCGGCACCAATATTTTGACTGACAATATGGATCTGGTGCTGCTGGCGGAAAATTCCGCCGGGTATGCCAATCTCTGCCGGATCATTTCCGCTGTTCACGATGATGAATCTATTGCCATCGATAAACTGATCGAACCCTACGCCAGCGGCCTGTTCATCCTGGCCCACCGTGAAAGCAATTTACAGGCTTTAGCACCGCTGATTAAATCATCTCACCTTTTTGTGGAATTACGTCCGGGGATTTCCGAAACCCGGGCCCGGAATCTGAGCCAGCAATTCAATATCGAATGCGTGGTCACCGATGATGTGTATTTCATGCAGCCGAAGGATCAGCCGGCCCATAAGGTGCTGCGAGCTATTGATAAAAACACCACTCTGGCCGAATTGACCGAAAAGGATTTCAAATCCCCAGCGCACTACTTCTGCGATGAAAAGGAAATGATCCGCCGCTTCCCCAACAGTCTGGAGGCGATCAACAACAGTACTTTCCTGGCGGAACGTTGCAAATCCGACTGGAATTTTGTTAATACCATTTTCCCGGGGCTAAACCTCAAAAACCAGCATATTTCAAACAACAAACTGCGTAAACTGGTAAACAAAGGCGCCCAGCAGCGCTATAGCGAGATCACCAGTGAAATCCGGCAGCGTATCGATTACGAGCTGGAACTGATCACCCAGAAGGGCTTCGCGCCCTATTTTCTGGTAGTGCGGGATATTGTCCGCCAGACCAAAGCCACCATCGGGCGAGGCTCGGCGGCGGCTTCCATTGTCAGTTATTGTCTGCATATCACCCAGGTCGATCCGATCCGTTACAACCTGCAGTTCGAGCGCTTCATCCATCCCGAACGGGAGAGCATGCCCGATATTGATGTGGACTTTCCCTGGGATGAGCGCGATGATATCCTGGAATATGTATTCAAAAAATATGAGGATAAGCGCACGGCCATGGTTTCCAATCAGGTTTTCCTGCGGCCGCGGTCGGCAATCCGGGAAGTGTCCAAGGTCTATGGCCTCTCCAGCGAGGAAATCGAGGTCATCACCAAGCGCATCGGTTATCAGTGGCGAACCAGAGCCGACCTGGTAACCTGGGTCAAGACCGACCCGCGTTTCGCCAACGCTCATCTGGACGATACCCTGCTTGAGGTAATTGCTCAGAGCGAACGGATCGTAGGGGTCTTCCGCAATTCGTCGGTCCATCCCGGTGGAGTGGTGATCGTGCCAGATGAGATTCGCAAATACGTGCCGGTTCTGATGGCCCCCAAGGGCGTGCAGATCACCGAATGGGAGAAAGACCAGGTGGAGGATGCGGGCCTGCTGAAGATCGACCTGCTGGGTAACCGTTCCCTGGCGGTAGTGCGTGATACGCTTAAACAGGTGAATCTGTATTATCCCCGGAAGAAACGCTCGGCCTACATCGATTATCACCGGATTCAGCCGGTGGGCGATCCCGAAACCGAGGCGTTGATGAAAACCGGCCGTACCATGGGCATCTTTTACATCGAAAGCCCGGCCACCCGCCAGCTCCTGGCCAAGGCCGGGGTAGTGGATTTCGAGCATGTGGTGATCTACTCATCGATCATCCGTCCGGCGGCCAACCGCTTCACCAACCTGATGCTGGAGCGCATCCATGGTAAACCCTGGCAATCCCTGCATCCCGATCTGGATTTCCTGAACGAGAGTTATGGAATCATGGTCTACGAGGAGCAGGTTTCCCTGGCGGCACGGGCCCTGGCGGGCTTCGGCTATGCCCAGTCCGATGCCCTGCGCAAGACCATGAGCCGCGATTCGTTGAACCGTCTGATCCCCAGCTGGAAAAAGAAGTTTTATGCCGGTGCCCGCAAACGGGGCTATGAGAAAAAGCTGGCGGACAAGGTCTGGGACATGATCGCCTCCTTTGTGGGCTATTCCTTCTGCAAGCCCCACTCCGCTTCCTACGCCATGTTGTCATTCACCTGCGCCTACCTGAAGGTACACTACCCGGCAGAATTCCTGGCGGCGGTGATCAGCAACCAGGGCGGGTTCTACTCTTCCTACGCCTATTTGAGCGAGGCGCGCCGCTTCGGGATTACGGTTCTGCCACCTCACATCAATCGCAGCCAGCACGAGTTCCGTGGCCGGCGCCAACAGATTCGCATGGGTTTCATGTCCATCAATAAACTGCAGGACAAGGCCATCACTGAAGTGCTGGATGAGCGCAAGGCCGGCGATTTCCGCAGCCTGGAGGATTTCATGACCCGCGTGGAACTGGATCTGGCCGACGCCATAGCCTTCACTAATGCTGGTTGTTTCCGGGAGCTTGAGCCAACGATGACCCACAAGGAAATCGCCTACCGGATGGCCAATTTTTATCTTTCCGACGGAGCCACCACCCCGGCACGACCGCCGGTGGAAAATGACATCAGCAAGGAAGAACTGCGCCAACTGGAAATCGAATCATTCGGTTTTCCCCTTTCCACCCATCCCCTGAAAATGTACAACACATTTTTACGCGGTAAGGTTGTAAAAGCAAAAGATATTTCCAAATATGTCGGGCGCTCAATCCGACTGGCCGGAGTTTACATCACCCGCAAGGTCGCCGTCACGCGGAAGCATGATCCCATGGAATTCCTTACCCTGGAAGATGAGACCGATATCTACGAATGCGTGCTTTTCCCGGAAGTCTATGCCGAGTTCGGCGATCTGTTGAACTGGGAAAAACTGTTCCTGCTGCGGGGAACCGTGGAGGAGTCATTCGGCGTTTATACAATCACAATTGAAAAGCTGGCCAGCCTGCCGGCACTGATGCGGAAAAACAGGAAAGTTGCCTGATATCAAACTGAAAATAAATTTCAGATTACAGGAGTACTATAATGGACCATGCAGTATATGTTGACGCCAAAGCCAGTGAAATGGATAATCTGCTGAATGGCAGTAAGTCGATGATCATCCGTGGGGCGGCAGGACGAAAACTGCCCTATGGACGGGTGTTCGAAAACGACGTTTTGTATTTTATCAACAACAACGCCGAAGGCTTGATAAAAGCCAGGGGTGTCGTTAATCAGGTAATCAATTCTGATAAAATGAATAAGGATGAATCAATCGCGCTGGTGAATCAATATGCTGAAAAATTGCACCTCACCGATAAACAATTCCAGCACTGGGCCGGTAAACGCTATCTGGTTTTGATCGAAATAACAGCTGTTGAACCGGTCACCCCATTTTCCATCGATAAAAGTGCCTACGGCAATATGGATGACTGATTGCCGGTGGAGAATATTGACAGCGTAAGGGTGTAGAATAATAATAAATTGCACTTGAAATAAAATTTAGCAATATTCTGGGGGTATGATCAACACTACAAAGGCCATTGAGTTAATTGGACTGGGTGAAGGACTACAAACAGAGTTTAAGGAATCCGCTTCCCAATTAAGCAGCAATACATTTGAAACCATTAGCGCTTTCTTAAATCGGATTGGTGGAGATATCTTTCTGGGAGTAAGCGATAGCGGCAATATCAGCGGAATTAATCAAGGCCGCATACAATCGATCTGTGACTCAATAGTCGCCAACTGTAATAATCCTCAGAAGCTCAATCCAACTTTCTATCTGGTTCCTCAAGTACTGGAAATTGATGGTAAACTAATTATTTATATTCATGTACCTGAAAGCTCGATGGTACATAGTACGAAAGGAAGGATATTTGATCGTAATCAAGATGGTGATTTTAATGTAACTAACAATCAGAGTCATATAGCTCAGCTTTTTATTCGAAAACAAAATTCCTATTCAGAAAATCAGATATTCCCTGAACTAGATATTGCAGATTTTGATGATAACCTATTTCCGCTGATCAAAAGAATGGTAGCCAATCGACAAGCTGCACATCCCTGGCTCAAGTTAAGCAATCAGGAGTGGTTGCGTTCTGCCGGATTGTGGAAGAAAGATTTTAAAACCGGAGATGAAGGCTATACATTGGCGGCAGCATTGCTCCTTGGATTAGATGAGACAATCCAATGTATAGTACCGCACTACAAAACGGATGCTTTACTACGAGTACAAAATCTTGACCGTTATGATGATCGTGACGATATCCGCTGCAATTTACTTGAGGCATATGATCGTCTGCTGGCATTTATTCGGAAGCATTTACCAGACCAATTCCATCTTGAAGGCACTCAAAGGATCAGTCTGCGAGACACCATTTTTCAAGAGATAATCAGCAATTTACTGGTCCACCGGGAATACTCCAATCCGTTCCCAGCTAAATTGATTATCGAAGCACGACAGGTTAGAACGGAAAATTGGAACAAGCCACACGGCTCTGGTGCAATAGATCCTTATTCTTTTTCTCCACACCCCAAAAATCCCGTAATTACAAAGTTTTTCAAGGAGATTGGCCGGGCAGATGAGATGGGATCCGGTGTCAGGAATGTAACCAAATTCCATAAGTACCTGGAACTGCCGACCAGCCCGGAATTTATTGAAGGTGATATTTTTAAGACCGTCACACCCATTATTGCCAAACATGTTACCGAGCAAGTTACCGAGCAAGTTACCGAGCAAGTTACCGAGCAAGTTGAAAATCGTACACGCAAATTAATTGATTTTTGCCAAACACCGCGCAGTCGTTCGGAAATTCAGGCCTTCCTTAATCTCAAACACCGCGAGCATTTGCGAAAGAATATTCTCCAACCATTGATTGAGGCAGGAATACTCGAATTGACTTTCCCGGATAAACCACATAGTCCCAAACAGAAATATCAAACGCGAAAATCTAACACCCAACCCCTGACCTCCAATCCCTGATATGTGCGGAAGAAAAACACTGACTACCGACATGCAGTCGATCATCGAGGAACTGGCCATCCAGGAATGGGAGGATCCAGATAACTATGCTCCCAGCTTCAATATCGCACCGACCCAGTCATCGCCGATCCTGCTGGACGATGGAATTCGCCGGGTGAAACCGATGCGCTGGGGACTGATTCCCAGCTGGTCCAAAGATATGAGCTTCGGTGCCCGGATGATCAATGCACGGGCCGAGACAGTACTGGAAAAACCATCCTTCAGGAATCTTGTGCCAAACCGGCGCTGTATCGTGATATCCGACGGCTATTATGAATGGCAACGCTCCGGTTCTGCCAGTCAGCCTTACTATATTCGCCACCCGGAAAACAAATTACTTCCAATGGCAGGGTTGTGGGACAACTGGAGAAATCCGGAAGGTAATACTATTTTATCATATACGGTGTTGACGACCGAACCGCAGTCGGATCTGGCCTTTATCCATAACCGCATGCCGGTTATATTGCCACCGGACGACGTGGACCGTTGGTTGAAGATAAAGCAGTTTAATGCGGAATCCGTACTGCCCCTGCTTCGATCATATAAAAATAAATTGGATTATTATCCGGTTTCAAAGCAAGTTAACTCAGTTAGAAATAATTACGCCGAATTGCTCCGACCCCTGTCTCAGTAATCAACCGGGAATATCTACCCCCCGGATAAATTTCACCCCGGCCGTTTCCATTTCTTCAACTGCCCGGTCGACGATACCCGGGTACAGATCATAACCACGGCAACCGTTTTCAATAACATATGTCCGCAAACCCAGCTCGATCGCATCCAGGGCCGAATTCCTGATGGAAAATTCAGTGGCCAGGCCCGCCAGGAAAACGGTGCCAATATTTTTCTTTTTAAGGATTTTCCCCAGCCCGGTAGGCTGCTTCCTGCCTGCATCAAAAAAAGCACTGAAACTGTCGGTATGCGGGTGAGTGCCTTTATAAAAAACCTTTTTCACCTTTTCTGATTTCATGCGTTCCGGAAAATCAGCACCGGTAGAATCCTGGATACAGTGATCAACCCATAACTGCTGTTCGGTACCTTTCAGAATGATACTATCTCCGGCTTCACGACCTGGGTGGCTGGAAGCGAATTTATCATGATGGGCCGGGTACCAGTTTCTGGTGGCATAGATCAGATCGAATTTTTCCTGGGCCCGATTGATCACCGGAATCACCCGGTCACCTTCAGGAACCGGTACTGTACCACCGGGTAATAGATCGTTCTGGACATCGATAATAACCAAGGCCCGCTTGTTAAGGTCAATTTTGGCTTTACGGAAAAGCATCTAATTTTCCCGGCTATACTCCTGCAGGGCTTTAACCTTAACCTGGCCCTTGGCCCGTACTGCACGGATGGCGGCCTGGGCCGCAGACAAGGTGGTAATGATCGGTATTCCATACCGGATGGCAGTCTGGCCGATGGCCTCTTCATCAAAACGGGAACGCCTTCCCAGGGGAGTATTTATGATTACCTGGATCTCATTATTTTTAACCAGATCGACCACATTGGGGCGACCCTGGCCGGTTTTATGGACCAGTTCCACCGGAATACCATTACGGCGCAGTACCCGTGCAGTGCCGGTCGTGGCTACCACACTGAAACCAAGCTCCAGCCAGTCCCGGGCAATCGGAATGGCATTCATCTTGTCATAATCATTGACTGAAATAAACACAGTGCCAGTCTCGGGAAACGATTGATTGGCACCCAGCATCGCTCTTAAAAAGGCATCCCCCAGGGAAAATGACAGACCCATAACTTCACCAGTGGATTTCATTTCCGGTCCCAGAAATACTTTCTCATCAGGAAATTTATTAAATGGTAAAACCACTTCCTTTACCGCTACCTGCAGATTTTCATCCCAGCTTGGTAGATTAAAATCAGCCAGCTTTTTTCCGACCGCCAGTTGGGCGGCAATTTTCGCCAGTGGAATCTGACGGGCCTTACTCACAAACGGAATCGTCCGACTAGCACGGGGATTGACCTCCAGTACATAAACCTGGCGGTCTTTATAGGCAAACTGGAAATTGATCAGACCCACCACTTTAAGAGCCAATGACAGTTGCCGGACAATACGGATGATCTCTTCCATGGCGTCATCGGTAATCTGATACGGTGGCAACACACAGGCCGAATCACCGGAGTGGATACCAGCTTCCTCGATATGCTGCATTATGCCACCGATGATTACATCACTGCCATCACAAAGAGCATCCACATCAAATTCAAAAGCATCTTCCAGGAATTCGTCCACCAGGATCGGATGGCCGGCGGTCACATCGGCTGACCGGGCAACATAATCGATCAGCTGTTCAGTGGAATAAACAATTTCCATTGCCCGTCCACCAAGCACATAACTGGGGCGCACCAGTACCGGATAACCGATACGGTCGGCAACAGCCACAACTTCTTCCAGGTTACGCCCGGTGCCGTAATCGGGACAAACAATATCAAGTTTATCCAATAAAGCACCAAATTTCTTACGATCTTCCGCCAGGTCGATACTGTCGGCGGACGTTCCCAGTATTTTTACGCCAGCGTCGACCAGGGCCTGGGCAATTTTCAGGGGCGTCTGGCCCCCGAATTGAATTAATACACCTTCCGGTTTTTCAAAATCAATAATGTTAAGTACATCTTCCAATGTAATGGGCTCAAAATACAAACGATCCACCAGGTCAAAATCCGTGGAGACAGTCTCCGGGTTGCAATTGACCATGATTGTTTTATATTCCAATTCCTGGGCTCCGAATACGGCCTGGACACAACAGTAGTCAAATTCAATCCCCTGGCCGATCCGATTGGGGCCACCACCCAGAATCATGATTTTTCGTCCATCCAGTGGTTCGATATCGTGTTCATCCTCGTAAGTGGAATAGCAGTAGGGAGTGCGGGCGGAAAACTCCGCTGCGCAGGTATCAACGACTTTATAGGTGGGAGTAATATTTTGCTGCAGGCGGAAGTCACGCACTTTATTTTCAGTCGTTTCAAGATGGCGGGCCAGCTGATGATCGGAAAACCCAAGCCGTTTCAAATAACGGATATTATCCGGGTCCAAATCGTCAATTTGGATATCGGCCAGACTCTTGATATGTCGCAGGAACCAGGGATCAATCTGGGTACGGGAATTGATATCTTCAACCGACTGACCCTCTTTAAAGGCCTGCCACAATTTCAACAAACGGAAAGCCGTGGGAAATCTCAGTTTGGTTAGGTCAAGGGAACGGGCCCGGCTGGCTTCCGGATCGCCTTCGGCCGGCGGCTTCGGCTCCAGTCCGTCCAGCCCTACTTCCAGTGAACGAAATGCCTTCTGCAGCGATTCACGAAAGGTACGTCCGATTGACATCACTTCACCAATCGACTGCATCTGAACGCCCAGGGTACCGGAAGCGGAGGGGAATTTTTCAAAATCAAAGCGCGGTATCTTGGTTACAACATAATCAATGGCCGGCTCAAAAGCGGCGGATGATTGTCCGGTTATGTCGTTGGGCAATTCGTCTAGGGTATAGCCCACGGCTAATTTAGAGGCGATCTTGGCAATTGGATAACCGGTGGCCTTGGAAGCCAGGGCCGAGCTGCGGCTGACCCGGGGATTCATTTCCACGATCACCATCCGGCCCGTCTCAGGATTAACTGCAAACTGTACATTGGAACCGCCGGTTTCGACACCGACCACCCGAAGACAGGTCAATGACCAGTCCCGCATCTGCTGGTACTCCCGATCAGACAGGGTCAGGGCTGGTGCTACCGTGACCGAATCACCAGTATGGACCCCCATTGGATCAATATTTTCAATGGAACAAACGATAACGGCGTTATCAGCCTTATCCCGGATAACCTCAAGCTCGTATTCCTTCCAGCCCAACAGCGATTCCTCAATCAGCACTTCATTGACAGGACTGGCCGAAAGAGCATTTTCCACCAGCGGAATATATTCCTCGCGGTTATAGGCGATGCTGCCGCCGCTGCCGCCCAGGGTAAATGAGGGCCGTAAAATTAATGGGAATGAGACCTTTTCAAGCAGTTTCTGGGCTTCTTCAGCAGAACGTACCAGACCACCCTTGGCGATCGGAATGCCCACCTCTTCCATGGCGGCTTTGAACTGTTCCCGGTCTTCACCTTTTTCGATAGCAGAGCTGTTGGCTCCAATCAATTCAACATTATATTTTTCCAGGATTCCCTGACGTTTCAAGTCAAAAGCCAGGTTCAGGGCTGTCTGACCACCAACCGTCGGCAGAATCGCATCCGGTTTTTCCTTGGCAATGACTGCTTCCAGATATTCGGGCGTCAATGGTTCAATATAGGTGCGGTCAGCAATATTCGGGTCAGTCATAATCGTGGCCGGGTTGGAATTAATCAAAACCACACGATAGCCTTCGGCCTTTAAGGCCCGTACCGCCTGGGTGCCGGAATAATCAAATTCACAACCCTGTCCGATCACAATTGGACCTGCTCCGATAACCAGAATGGAGGAAATATCTGTTCGTTTAGGCATTGCCGGTTCCTCCCTTCTGCTCTTCGATCAAATCAATAAATTCTCTGAAAACATAGGCCGCATCGTGAGGTCCGGGACCAGCTTCAGGATGATACTGCACCGAGAAGGCCGGGTAGTCCCGGCAATTGATACCTTCTACCGTGTGATCATTCAGGCTGCTGTGGGTGATATCCACACTATCTGGCAGGCTGTCAGCATCAACAGCAAAACCATGATTCTGGCTGGTGATATTTACCTGTCCTGTGGCCAGGTTTTGAACCGGGTGGTTAATCCCCCGGTGGCCGAACTTAAGTTTGTAGGTTTTGGCTCCCAGGGCCAAGGCTAAAATCTGGTGTCCGAGACATATCCCAAAGATTGGAACCTTACCCAATAATTGTTTCACGGTATCAATCCCGTAGATAACCGGTTCCGGATCGCCGGGACCATTGGATAGTAAAACACCAGCCGGACGCATCCCAAGGATTTCCGACGCCGATGTTTGTGCCGGTACGATCCTGATCCGGAAACCTGAGTCTTTAAGACTCCGCAGTATGCTTGTTTTCACACCAAAATCGATAACCACAATCAGTCGATCGGTCTGATTGCCGTACCAGTCGATCATTTCAGCACAGGTGACTTCTTTTGCCAGATCCTGTCCAGCCATGGCCGGTAAGGCCTTAACCTTGGGCAACAGCTTCTCCGGGTCTAACTCAAGGGTGGAGATAATTCCATTCATGGCACCCTGATCCCGCAGGTGCCGTGTGAGTGCCCGCGTATCCAGGCCCTGAATTCCAACAATATTCTGCGCCCGCAGGTAATCACCAATACTCTGCTGGGAACGCCAGTTGGATGGCTGGTCCGTCTCCTCACGGATAACGAATCCGGCCACCTGGATTTTGCTCGATTCAGGATCCTCGGAATTGACTCCGTAATTACCCACCTGGGGAGTGGTCAGTGTTACGATCTGGCGGCAGTAGGAAGGATCGGTGAGAATTTCCTGGTAGCCACAGAAACCGGTATTGAAGCAGACCTCACCGTAAGTTTCACCGGTTGCACCAAACTGCCAACCCTTGAAGTAACGTCCATCTTCAAGAACCAGCAGGGCGTTGGATTTTGTATTCATATTAGTTCAGTCCGAATAAAATAGCAGGCGGGCCGGATGGGGAATGCTATCCGGCGCAGGGAATGGCCTGGGTATTGCGGGATAATCATTGGTGTTAAAACTGGTACAATTTCAGCAAATTGCACTCTGCAATCTACCCATGCAACAGCTAGTGAAAAAAGTTTGGATCACCATTCCAATAAAAAAACCGCCGGCCGATCAGGCCGACGGTAACATGCTAAGTACTGTATAATTATACTGTTTTTATTCTCTTTTATTAACTGAGGAACCACCGGAAGTTTTAACATTCTGTTTGGACACTGTCCCAAAATAATCAACCTCCACATCTCCGGTAGCACGGCCGGTCAATTGACCACCATTCATTGTAATATCCGTTTCAATACTGCCATAAAGACTCAGGTCGGCGTTAGTGACTTTACTTTCTTCCAGGTCAAAATTGATTTGACCTCTGCCGGTCAGCTGTAAATCATCTATGGTACTGTTAATTACTGTCAGCCTTCCGGCACCATCGAATTTGATTTCCAGTTCCCGGCAATTAAAATTTTCGATATACATACGACCCTCACCACGGGCAGTAAACTGCTCCAGTACGGGCATGATTATCAAAGCTTCCAATTTGTCGTTATCAGTCCTGGAGGGAAATCTTTCCAATAGATTAATCTGATCATCGGTCTGATTGATGTTTCCAGAGTTGATTATATATTCAGGCCCACTAACCGTGACCAGGTATTCGGGCCCTGATTTAACCTCCACTTTCCAGTTGCCCTGTAATTTGATCCGGTCAAAATCTGAAAAATCAAAATTCTTCAAAACCACATCATTATCCAGTTTAATGTGATTCTTACTACTGTAAACCTCATACTCAGAAGCGTTGCCGACAGATACCCTGACATAAATCAAGACAAAAAGGACAATGACAAATGGAACTGCCAGCAGAATTGTTAAATAACGTTTTGATTTCTTCATAATTATCCTCAATTCTCATTTACTGATTGTTGCTTGATCAACTGCCCTAAATCATCTACAGTGATACCTATTAGATCAAGGGTTTTGATTATCCGTGGTAATTCTTTATGAATAAATTCTTTCTTCTTATTCAGCTGGGCCTTCTTTCGGGCTTCTTCAGCTACGAAATACCCTATGCCACGGCGATTGAAGATTATCTCCTGATCCTGGAGATGATTATAGGTCCGCATAACGGTGTTGGGATTGACTTCAATCTCAACTGCCAGTTCACGGATCGATGGTATTTTCTCTCCTTCCGGCCAGCGGGAAGTAAGGATCATTTCCAGAATATAATCGGCAATCTGCAGATAGATCGCCTGATCGTTTCGGAAGTCCATTCTATGCCTCCGCTTCTTTCAATCGAAGAAAGGTAATAAACCATAGAACCGGAGCCAATATCCATCTGAAACAGAATATCATTGTTTCCCCGAAACTAGTAAAGAAATCACTGAGCTGTTCTTCGAGACCGAAATAATGGAAAAACATATCGCTATGCCAACCATCAATGAATTCCCAGAACAATATTCGTCCGGTAAGGGCGGCAAAAATTCCCAAGGCCGTCGCGCCAACCCACAGTGCAAACACTGTTTTGATCAGAGCATTTTTTCGGAAGAAAGCAGCCCCCAGCAGGAAAATTGACTGTGTAACCAGGTAAACTCCGTTGCAGATCCAAACCACTTCATCGAAGGGATTAAATAAAGGATTGGTAAATCCAAAGAACAGCAGATTAACCAGGGACATAATTACTGAAAACAGAAAATACAGTATCATTGCTCCCAGAATATATCCTACTGTAGTCAACAGCAACTTGCTGATGAATTTCTCCAGATTCGAGGCTGGAAGGGTAAGATAGACATAGTTTTTCTGAGGATGATGCAGATCACTGAAAACATTGCTGGTAATGATATACCCGCCGATGAACAGCATCAGGCAATAGAATACCGGCAGCACCAGAACCTGCTGGTCACCAAGCATCGAGAAAAAATTGATAAACAACAGAATCCCTATGGCTGCACCACCGGCAATCAGCAAGGATCTGAAATTTGTAAACAGATCGTTCCGTACCAGATGCCAGAAACGCTTGATGTCAAATTGTGTATCAGCCTGCATGCTGGACCTCCATCCCGAACAGTTCCGTAATTTTATCCCGGTTATTAATCACGGCGTTAAACAACAACTCCAGATCAATTTTGGTATCCTGCCCAGTAGTATTCTTCTGCATTACTGCATATCCACCCAGGACTTTTTCACTGTACAGGTATTCTCCATCCTCCGGCAATTCAGGAACCAGGTTAACGGCTAAGTGATCAGTAACACCGCCCAAATTCTGTTGAAATATTATCTGTCCTTCATCAAGAATAATTACCGGGTCGATCAGGTTTTCCATATCACGGACCTGATGGGTCGAAATAACAAATGTCCGGTCATCATTCATCGAACCGGCCAGTAGTTTGCGAAACTGGCTTTTAGTTGGAATATCCAATCCATTGGTTGGCTCATCCAGAATCAGCAGCTTGCAATCGGTTGCCAAGCCGAAGGCCAACAACAGCTTTTTCTTCTGACCATATGAAAGGCTGGTGAGTTTACCGTTATCAGGCAGATCAAAACTGGCCCGGTATTCACTGAAACGATCTAAATCAAACCGTGGATAGAAAGGAGTATATAATTTGATAAACTCATCTAATTTTACCGGGGGCAAATAGAATTCCTCCGGTATAAAATATAATTCCCTCAGAAAAGCTGGCTGACGCAATTCTGGCGTAAATCCCAACACCTCACATTTACCTGATTGAGGGAAAAGCAGGCCGGAAACCAATTTCAATAATGTCGTTTTGCCGGCGCCATTCTTACCCAGTAGACCATAAATATTTCCCGGTTCCAAATCCAGAGTCAGATTCTGAAACAGGTTTTGATCCTTTTTATACTCAAAGGAAAGCTTTTTTATATTGACCATTTATTACTCATTTCTAGTGTCTTATCTAACTAGTACACTAAGATATTACACAAAATGAGGATTTAGAGTCAATATTTTTTGAATCTTAATTTTACCTAACACTGGTTTAGACTAATTTAGGTCGCTTTATCAATCAATATTCAATGGGGTTCTATGCGTATCAAATTTGCTACAATACTGCTTTTCATTTCCATCAACCTGCTGTTTGGGTCGGATCAACATTGGGCTGAGTTGGGGGATTACCGGCTGGAAAGTGGAAAAATATTGAAAAATTGTCGAATTGGATATCGAACCTACGGGGAATTAAACCAGGCTAAATCCAATGCGATTTTATTTCCGACCTGGTTTGGTGGAATCAGCGAACATCTGGGGAATCTGGTTGGACCAGACCAGCCCCTGGACAGCACCAAATTTTTTATCATCGCAATCGATGCCCTTGGAAACGGCGTTTCATCGTCACCTTCGAATTCTGATAGCCAGCCGGGGGAACATTTCCCACTGTTTTCGATCCGCGATATGGTCAGTACCCAACATAGGGTTGTTACCGGCACATTGAAGATCGAGCACCTGTATGCCGTAGTGGGTGGATCCATGGGTGGGATGCAGGTCTTTCAATGGGTTGTATCATATCCCGATTTTATGGATAAGGCTCTTTCCTATGTCGGTGTACCCTGGCAAACCAGCTATGGCCGGTTAACCTGGGAGTTGCAGTTACAGACAATTGAAACCGCCCTAAAATACAATCTGCCACCGGAAATTCTCACCCAGCAGGTTGCGATGATCCAGGTGATGAACGCCTATACACCAGCCTACCGTAACCGTAAAACCGCTGCTTCAGAAACAGAAAAATTCCGTGCTGATTACTCCACCAGGTTCGCTAAAAATTTCCGGCCGCTGGACTGGGCCAGCCAGTTAAGGGCCATGATGACCCATGATATCAGTACCCAATGGAATAGCGACCATGAACAGGCAGCCCTAAGTATAAAAGCCGATATAAAAATCATTGTATCCGCACAGGATCATCTGGTTCCACCCACACCGGCAATCGAATTAGCCAAATTAATGAAAATTGAACCATATATCTTTGACAATGATTGCGGGCACCTGGCTCCCGGTTGTGAGAAAGAAAAATTTGTAGAACTTGTACAGAATTTTTTATCTGACCGCTGATATCTATTGAAATAATCATGAAAAAAAGCCAAGTAGTGTTTAAAGCTCTCTACTGGAGTATTCTCTGTATCACATTGCTACAGGCTGGATCGAACCGGTGTAAAATAATTACCAATCAGCCGGGTTCGCTGATTATTCAGGTTTCAATCGACAGCCTGACAGCGGAAAATGGTCACATCAGGACTTATCCAAGCACCGCCCAGAGTGTTCGCGGAGGTTTTCCGGTACTGCCCGTAATCAGTGAAACATTTGTCGGGTTGCCCCCAACGGCAAGTTATGAAATATATACTGACACCGATCAACGAATTGACAATATTTCACCATATATCGGTGCCGTTGAAAGTGCCAAGGGAATGGAATTACAGATCGACCTGGAGCCTTGGGACAAAACCGATTACCCTTCATCGCAAGTAAATATCTTCAGTGTCCGTGACATCAAAGGCCATCCCAGCTCAACCATTGAGATTTATCCGGCTATAATCAGGAACAACAGCCTGCTCTGGTATAAAACAGTCTCGGTAAAATTTACCTGGGCCGATCATTCCGGATTCACGGCCCGGCCATTGGCAACCACTGGCTTTGCTGAAATCCCGGCCGATAGTAAACCGGGCAGTCATAAAATCAGCTCAATTCCTGCCTACCAGCATTCGGAAAGCCTGGCCCGAATCAGCTTGAGTAAGACTGGCTGGTATGTTCTCACCTACTCTGATTTGGCTGATAGCGGTATTGCTGTAAAGGATGTTGATCCCCAGACCTTTCGTCTCTGGAATCATGACCAGGAAATTATGCTCTATATTTCCGGTGAAAATGACCACAGCTTCGACAATAATGATCAAATCATTTTCTTTGGTGAAAAAGCACCACCACCCGCCAGCGCTGATTATCAGAATAATTTCTACACCGATGAAAATGTCTACTGGCTCAGCTGGGGAAATTCGTGGGGGGTACGATATATCTCTGAAAGTGGTTATCCGAACCTCCCGGAAAATCAGGTTCTGCAACCTCAGAGCTACCGCCACCGGGAACACATTGAAGAGGATCATTATTTCTCCAGGTTAGGCAGTATGCATACTCATGATCGGTGGGATACTTTCGATCATTTCTTCATGGAACCGCCGGTCAATGCCGGTACATCGGAATATTATACTTTTAATCTGCCGACCCCCTATCAAACCACCACCAGCCGGTTCAGTGTTACCATTGAATTACAGGGAATAACCGATGGCAAACACATCCTCGAAGCGTATATCAACCAGAATAAGGTGGCCTCAGCCAGTTGGTCTCAGCAAAACACATATCGAATAGAAAGCACAGATAATCCGACGCTCACCAATAATATTCTTAAGAACGGCGCCAATACTTTGATGCTAACCCTGGATGGAAGCGGAAACGACAATGAATATGATCAGGTTTATCTGAATTGGCTTGAAATCGAATATGACCGCCAGTACCGGGCCGACAACAATCTGATAATTTTTTCAAGAGACAGTGAATTGCCAATAACCACCCAGTTTGAGATCGCCGGATTTGAAAACGACGATATTTTCGTTTTCAAGGATGGTATATCGAGAATTCAGGATTTTATCATTCTGTGGGACAACAACACCAAAAGTAATAAAATTATTTTCCAGGATTATTCTGAATCCAGGACCGATCTTTACCATGCCTTCACATCCGATCGCCTGATGACGGTTGAATCCATACGGCCGGTTGAACCAATTTCTGATATTACCTCAATTGCCGGAACCGAATATATTGTTATCGCCCCGGATTCTTTCAGTATGACTCTGGAACCGCTGGTAGAACACCATAACGGACTATTCTTTAATATCGATGATATTTA
This sequence comes from uncultured bacterium, assembly GCA_964410945.1. Classification (GTDB taxonomy): domain Bacteria; phylum Fidelibacterota; class Marinisomatia; order Marinisomatales; family TCS56; genus CAYPJE01. The sequence goes on along the minus strand of CAYPJE010000022.1, from coordinate 20,175 downwards.
CCGGCAATACAGTAGTGGAACCTTATCGCCGTATGCCATCAGAGATTTTCTAACTGATGCCTATCGGTGGTGGAATCCAAAACCACAGGCGGTATTAATTGGAATGCAGGCGGGGATATTTAGCTGGACCGGAGGGTACAATCCTGGGGATGAATATATTCCAGCCATGAAAATTCAAACTTATAAATGGGGAGCAGGCTCTTCCGATTTCTGGTACACCCTGGTGGATGGCGACGACCTGATCCCGGAATTTTCCATTGGCAGATATCCAGCCAAGGATAAGACCGAATTGGAAACCATGGTTTCCAAAACCATCCAAATCCTGGAAGGTACTCCATCCAATTGGCAAAACCAGTTATTGATGATCGCCGGTTATGAGGAAACCTTTAAGGACCAGTCCGAATCGATGTTATTCAATATAATCGATAAAGGCTTCATGCCAAGACGGCTGTATATCAATAAATATTCTGAAGGCGGTATCTATTTCGGTTCCACCGATACCCTCCTGAGGCATTTTTCCGATGGCATGACTTATATAAATTTCCTCGGCCATGGCGGTGGTGCTGTCTGGGGTGATCGCTCCCTGCTCACCATCGATGATCTCGATTTTCTCTCCAATCCAGGTAAAACACCGTTTGTGACCAGCATGACCTGTTTTACCGGCGATGTTTCCAATCCCGATGCCCTGGGAAGAAAACTTATGCACCATGAAAACGGTGGTGTCGCCGCCTGGTTCGGCAGTGCTGGAGTAGGCTGGATAATCAACGATTACCTGCTTCTGCAACCGATTCAAAACCTGATGTTCAACCAGCCGGATTTATCGATCGGTGAAATCATAAACCAGGCCAAGATCAATTATTATTCAACCAACAGTGCCTACCCTGATATTGCCATCACTCAACTATATCAATTCAACCTTTCCGGCGACCCGGCCCTGGTTCTCCCCTGGCCGGACTTATCTGAAACAGTTGCTAATCCATCTGACCCTGAGCCAGGAGAGTCTATCGAGGTTACTTTTCCTGCCAGTCCTGTTGATTCGATCTGTTGGCAATTGTTCAACGATGACCTGTACCCGATAGTGAAATATCCACAGCAAAATCATGGCAGCAATTTTTCACTCGATCTGTCTGACACACTGGAACCGGGTATCTACAATCTTAATCTCTCCTGGCAGTCCAACACTGGAATGAATCGCTCCAACCGGAAAATATCAATATCTGATGGTCTGGCACGAATCGTTGCTCTCGACCCTGAATTGCCTACCGCCAGAGACAGTATCACGGTCTTGGCGGAAATAAATGACAGGCAGTCCCTCGCCAGTGTGGAGTTGGTCGTTAACGGAAATACAATATCCGGCATGAGTATATTTGATCAAAATATTTTTATATCTGATTCGGCCCTGCCACCACAGGCTGAAGGGCAGATACTGGATTTTCGTTGCCGTGTTACCGAAACTTCGGGACACGAATACCTGGGCCCAATATTGTCCTATCAGATCCCGTATTTTCCCCGTTACACCGTCAATGGAATAATGCTGGAAGCAGATGATAATATCAATCTGACTGCAATGGTGACAAATTCAACGCTGGGGACCGGATCGACTGAGGTGTTTTTTCAACGGTATATCAACAACGCCTGGACAACTCTTGGGATCGATACACTACATTTTTCAGGTTCCGGATCTCTGAAAGCATCTGCGTCGGTCAGTTTGCCAAGCGGGAGTTTTAATTATCGGGTCTTTACCAGTTCATCACACGGAATATATAATGACACATCAGCCACAACAATAGAGACTGATGCATTTCGAGTCACCCCTGAGCTTGGGACATCCGACGATCAAATGACACATGGCAACTGCTGGCTGGACAATATATCGATCACTATTCCACCGGCTACAGTTAACCAACCGCTAGCAGTTAAAATTATCCCTCTATCTGTAATTGATAATTCTCTTCAGAGTCAATTAATACCGCTGGCCGTTGATTCAGCCAAATTGGGATTCGAATTACAGGCCACCCAGGAAATCGACTTTAGTGGTCAATGGGGATTCAATTTCAATCCCGGCGATTCTGCAATATTATTCCAATTTTTTAACGATCGGAATATCTGGCTTCCAATTGAATATACTCCTGTTACTGAAACAGAAATAGAATTTACAGCTACACTGCCGGCCCGATTCTGCTTTATGACTTCTGTCGACCAGGAGCCACCGCAAATCGAAGCTACGGTAAATGGTCAGCACATTCTCGACAGCAGCTACCTGAATAAAAATCCCAGCATCGATCTGATGATCCAGGATAATAATGGTGCTGACCACCGTTCGGCGGCCATTAAAATCTGGCTGAATGATCTGGCTGTAATAACCCCAGACCTGATGTTCAATTCAGGTACTGTCAATTCCTTGGGAATTCAATATTCACCCAATCTAACCGCCCACGACACCACAATAGCTATTGTAGTCACTGATGCCAGTGGAAATCAATCTGACACATTGGAACTGAATTTTATGGTCAGTGAGGAATTGCAATTGATTGATTACGGTAATTTCCCCAACCCTTTCACGGATCAAACCAGGTTTGCCTATGAGCTGACTGAGACAGTCGACAAATTCAGTCTGGATATATACACAGTATCAGGCCGAAGGATCAGACGATTGAAACAGGGAGCCACTTTAACCGACCTTGACCCCAGAATTGGTGCTTATCATGAAATTGTCTGGGATGGTCGCGATAAAAACGGGGAATTTGTTGCCAACGGAGTATATTTTTATCAATTCACTGTTTCAAAAGGTAAAACAAAAATTCAAAAACGGGGTAAAATAGCCAAAGCACGCTAATTGATTCTCAATCAGACGGCTGGCAAATCCACCAATATTATTTCACCGTCAATTTCCATTTTTATTTCCAGCGCATTGGTTTCACTGACTGCAACTCCATCACGGGTATTTACAGATTTACCATTTACAGTAATTTTACCTTCCGATGGTACCAGGTATACATGGCGGCCGGTTTCCAGTTCATGAATCAACTCAGTTCCATGGTCAGCCTTTACAGCCAGCAGGGCGATATCCTGGTTTATAGGCAACACATTGTTACTTCTGTGCACTGATCGTCCGGATGCCAGCAATGAAAACATATCAGTATTCTGGCTTGGAAACGCATGGGTGGCCCAACTTGGATCAACTCCGGGACTGGCAGTTTCAATCCAAATCTGAAACAGAGACGTTTCCTCATTCTCCAAATTGAATTCGCTGTGAACAATCCCCTGACCGGCTGACATAACCTGGACGTTTCCTGCTGTGGTACGGCCTTTGTTACCCAGACTGTCTTCATGGGTTATGGCACCGCTGCGAACATATGTGATGATCTCCATATTCTGATGTGGATGCATGGGAAATCCGGTGCCCTCCTTTATAGTATCATCATTCCAAACCCGGAGTGGTGGATAGCCCATCCGCTCCGGGTTGAAATAACGGGCAAAACTGAAATGGTAACGGGCATCCAGCCAGCCATGATTATGGCGGCCTAACGTCTCAAATGGTATCACCTGAACCATATTGCGGCTCTGCTAACAACCAGAATTCCTAATCTTTGAATTGGCCGGCAATCATTAAAGCTGCACCACCCAGTGATATATCCTTCATCACCGATGTCATGGCCATCTGATCACCACCAATTAAGGCTGGTAAATGTATTGTTAAAACGAATATGAACATCAGGACCCCAAGCAGTGTTGCAGCCAGAACTATCTGCTTTTGTGTAATAAGACTGATCGTTGCCGCTATCAGAGCCAGCCCGGTTAAATATACCCAGAACACTCCACCGGGAAAAAAGGACGGGACCATGCCGGCCATGGCGTTGCCCATCATGAAGTGCATTAATCCAAAGACAGCAAAGGGAACTGCGAATATTATTCGCCCGGTTGTTGATAATTTATCCATTATCTTCTCCTTTAAGGTTATTCTCAGCCGACTTCCCCAACCCGAGTCGTTTACATAACCGTGCCAAGTCCAGCAATTCTTCATCTTCAAGGACTGTAAAGGCTTCCATCAGGCTGGTTAAATGTTCGGCAAAGACTTTATTGATTAGCTTTTCCCCCGCTTTCTCAAGTTTAATTATATGCACCCGCCGGTCATTCGGGTCAGCAGTTCTTACCACCAAGCCATCCCGCACCAGATTGTCAATTACTTTAACAATATTCCCTGCGCTCGAGAGCATTTTATCGCCAATGGATTTCTGGTTCTGCGGTCCCAGATGCAATAAAATTTCCAGAACGGCAAATTGGGGGACTGTTAAACCATTGTCTTCAATAGACGGCCGGATCGCACGTCCGACTGAATCCCTGGCCCGGGAAATTTTGATCCAGGCATCCAGAACAATTTTTTCTTTATCATTACCGCAAAAATGTGCTGGCATTGTATTACCTTATGGTTAAATAGTTTAACATTGAACTTATTTGAGGCGTGGTAGTTCCCGGAAAAATGCGGAACATTATTAGCAATCAGTAATAATGACTAATTAAGTGGCACGAGCAATATTATTTCATTGTAAATTATTGACACTGATGGGACTTGTTTGTCGATTGGGCGAGAATGAATAATCTGATCCAGGAACTACGGCGCCGAAAGGTATTCCGGGTGGCAGGTATGTATGCCCTCGTGGCCTGGATTATCATGCAGATCGGCGAGGTCACTTTCCCGGCCCTCCTGCTACCGGATTGGACGCTCACACTGGTTATTGTTCTATTAATAATCGGTTTCCCAATCGCCATCCTGCTTTCATGGGCGTTCGATATAACACCGGAGGGGATAAAACGTGATCGTACGACTGCTCCGGAAGAAACAGCCCGGTCGGTGGCGACTTTTTTCAATCCACCCCAGAAACCGGCAACCAAAATATTCCGGCTGAGTATAACCTTTGCTGCCATAGTTGCCCTTGCCGCCATCAGCTGGCTCATACTTCCACAAATGGGTTTATTCGGTTTGCAGGCTCCAGCCGATACCAATTCCCTGGCTGTTCTGAATTTTGAAAATCTCCAGGATACCGAAGACCGGGACCGGCTGGGACAAATTCTGCAGGAATTGATTATTACTGACCTCTCGGAATCAGAAACATTCAAGGTTTTCAGCAGCCAACGGCTGTACGATTTACAGAACCAACTGGGGTATACCGAAAGCCGGGATATCGATCCCTCCGTAGCTCTGGAGGTGGCCCGGATGGCTGGTGCGGCAACGATGTTAACCGGCAATATTATCCAAACCGGTGGTAAAACAATCTTGACCTCCCGATTGATCGAAGTTGATCGTGGTACAGTGATTAAATCACAGCGCGTCGAAGGCAATGATATCTATGCTATGGTTGACGATCTCACCAACCTGGTACGGGCGGACCTGAACCTAAGCAGCAATGAAGCGAAGGACATTCAGATACCGGTCATTGAGAAAACGACGGCCTCGATGACTGCATACCAGCATTATCTGGAGGGTATGCAGCTTTTCAACGAACAGAAATTTGATGCAGCAATCGATCATTTTACCGAATCACTGGCAGTTGATTCAAATTTTACCGATGTTTACTATCCCCTGGCAATGGCCCAGTGGTGGGCTCAATCAGTCACCAAGGAAGTGACCTCGGCCGATGCTCTGCTCACACTGAATGAGATCATAACCGGTAAACATTATAAAACCACCAAGGAGAAACTGCTGGCGGAAGGCGCCTGGGAACTGGTTCAGCAGAACTTTGAAAAAGCCGCCGATTTGTACCGGCAGCTGGTGGGCTTTCTGCCCGATGAAAAGGATGGCTGGTACGGTCTGGGGGAAGCACTGTTCCACGGTTATCAGGATTATGATGGAGCAAAAGAGGCCTTCGAAAGGGTTTTAAATCTGGATCCCAACTATAAGCTTGCCTATCGGCATATCTTTGATATATATAACGCTAAAGAGCTGTATACAGCCGGAAAAATGGTTGCCATTCAATTCCTGGATCTGTTTCCCGAAAGCGCCTGGGGGCCCTATTACCTGGGGTTGATGAATTCAGGCATGGATGATTTTGAAAAAGCCGCCGAACTATACACCGATGCCATCGAGATTGATCCTAATTTTGAGCAGGCCTATAATGATCTCATACATTTATGCCGGATTCATATTGACCACCAGGATTGTCTGCAGCTGGCCAATAATCTGATAACCATTCATCCCGACAGTCCATACCTTTATCGCCTGCAGGGACATATTTATCGCAATGCCGAGGATTATTCCGCTGCCTTGCGTTCCTATCAGACCGGGCTTCAGGTCGATCCGGGTTTCTACCAGTTTATAACATCGATTGGTTATACCTACCAGTTGATGGGACTTTACGACACAGCAGAAAAAGAATACCGTAAGCTGCTGGATGAAGAGAAAGGACCAACCTGGAATAACAGCGGTATCAGCCTTCTGAACCAACTCTATATCGAACAGGGTAAATATTCACTGGCGATCCAAAACCAGTCTGAGCGTCTTCAAAACAGGCCGGAATATCGCGACCAGGCTGTGAATTCAGCCATTGGCCTGGCATTCATAAATTTCATGTCCGACAATTATCAAGATGCACATGCCACGCTTGATGAGGCCATTGCTCTGGGACCCAGTGCCGGGGAACGGATGAGTATTTATCTAATCCGCGGCCTGTTATATGCTACTCAAAATAATGAAGAACAATTGACCCAGCTGTTGAATATTGTCACCAACAGCAGGCCTGCCACCTCAGTGGAAAATTCACTAAATAATGTCAATATTACCTATCAGTCACTGTTATTTCAGTATCATTTCATGCAAAATGAGTTCACTGAAGCCATTCAAGTGTATGAAACAATAAAGGATGTCAAGGAAGTTGCTACATATTATCTGTATCAACTGGCACTGATCCACATGCGATCTGGAAATTATGAGTTGGCATTGAAAACAACGGAAAAGATGCAAAATCCGCTGCTGAATGTTGATCCGCGCGCCTTCATCTATCCCCGGTCCTTCTATCTGCGTGGACAAATCTATGAAGCAATGGGGAATCTGACATTGGCTCGCCAGAGTTATCAGAAACTGCTTTCCATCTGGCGCGATGCCGATGAAAACAATTCTATCAGGCAGGATTTACTGAATCGTCTGATTGACATTAATCAGAGAATTGGATAAGAAATTTCCCAAACCGATATAGGAACATTAGACTCCTTTCGCCATTGGATCTTATAAAGCTTTATTCAATAGTACGTCTACACATTTATTCGATTTGTCGAAGTAAAATTTTCCACTATCATTCTAACCAAACCAACTTCGAGGATATTATGAAATTCAACAAACTGTCGCTAGTACTGCTCAGCGCTATTACCCTGCTTGTGCTGGGCTGTCCATTTCAAAAAAGCGAACTCGCGCTAGATTACAAAAAAATTATATTGGATAATGGACTGGAGGTTATTCTGCATGAGGATAAATCCGATCCCATTGTAGCTGTATCAATCATGTACCATGTCGGTTCAGGGCGTGAGGAAGTTGGTAAGACCGGCTTTGCCCATCTATTCGAGCATATGATGTTCCAGGAATCACAGCATGTTCCGGCTGACCAGTTTTTCCAGAAAATTCAAGCCACCGGAGGTACTCTCAATGGTGGTACCTGGGAAGATGGCACGATTTATTACGAAGTTGTTCCAAACAACGCCCTGGAAATGGTACTGTGGCTTGAATCCGACCGCATGGGCTATCTGCTGAGCACCGTTACCCAGGAGGCTTTTGCCAACCAGCAGGAAGTGGTTATGAATGAGAAACGGCAACGCTACGACAACCAACCATACGGTCATACAAACTATGTGATAAACAAACTCCTCTATCCTGAAGGGCATCCCTACAACTGGCAAACAATTGGATCAATGGCTGATTTACTTGATGCCAGTCTGCAGGATGTTCATGATTTCTTCCGAAAATGGTATGGCCCGAACAACGCCACCTTGGTTATTGCCGGCGATTATGATGAGCAGGAAACCATTGCCTGGGTAGAAAAATATTTCGGTGAAATCCCTAGTGGAGCCCATGTTGCCGAACCGACCGCACTGCATGCGAAGCTGAAATCGACAAAACGCTATTATTGGGAAGATAATTTCGCCAATTCACCGGAATTGAACCTTGTTTTTCCAACGGTGGAAGCCGGTCACCCTGACAGCTATGCCCTGGATTTCATGGCCGAGTTACTCTCCGACGGGAAAAAGGCACCGCTCTATCAGGTGCTGGTGGAAGAAGAAAAACTGGCACCGGGTGTATCCGCCCACCAGCATTCATCTGAGATGGCCGGAAAATTTTCAATCCGGGTCAGAGCATTTCCGACCACCGGGCTGGCAGTGGTGGAAAATGCCATTTTCGAGGCTCTGGAACGGTTTGAGGAAACCGGCTTTACCGAGCAGGATGTGGAGCGGATCAAGGCGCGTACCGAAACACGGTTCTATAACAATATTTCCAGTGTGTTAAACAAAGCTTTTCAGCTGACTCAGTACAACGAGCTGGATGGTTCACCCGAATTCCTGAAACAGGACCTTAAAAATATCCTGGCTGTATCCGTTGCAGACATCTGGCGTGTCTATAACACCTATATAAAAGATCAGCCCATGGTTGTCACCAGCTTTGTTCCCCAAGGAAAACCGGAACTGATCGCTGAAAATTCTCTGCCCTTCGAGCTGGAGGAAGAATCATTGCTTGAAATGACTGCGATCGAAGATACTGATGTTGAAGAACCAGTAATTGAACCGGCACCGACTTCCTTCGACCGTTCGATTGAACCTGCAAAAACCGCTGATCCTGCATTAAATATTCCGATGGTCTGGAAACACAGTTTTGATAACAATCTCAAGGTTTATGGTATCGTCCAAAATGAATTACCCCTGATCAATTTCACATTGACAATCAATGGTGGAATGGTTCTGGATGACCCGGGAAAAATCGGTGTTGCCAATCTGATGACCGACATTATGCAGGAAGGTACCCGCAACCGGACCCCACTTGAGCTGGAAGAGGCAATTGATGATCTGGGTTCTTCGATATCGATGTATACCTCCCGGGAGGCCATTGTTATTTCGGCCAACACACTGGCTTCTAAATTTGCTGAAACATTCGCCATTGTTGAAGAAATGCTCCTGGAACCGCGCTGGGATGAAACCGAATTTGAGCGGATTAAGCAGGAAACGATCGAAATTATCAATCGCAACTCCATTCGCCCGGGATCGATTGCCGATAATGCATTCAATAAACTGATCTATGGTGAGAACCACATTTTTGCCAATTCGACCCTTGGCACGGTTGAATCGGTGGAAGCAATCTCAATTGATGACCTCAAGCAATTCTATACCGACAATTTCGTCCCTAACATATCATACCTGAATATTGCCGGAGATATTTCACAGGAGCAGGCAGTTAGTATTTTCAGCAGCCTGGAAAAGAATTGGTCCGAGCAACAGGTCTCCTTCCCAGCCTATGAAATTCCATCCCGGCCCAAACAGGCCCAACTATATTTCATCGATGTACCGAATGCCAAGCAATCGGAAATACGAATCGGCTATCCATCGCTGCCAGCTACCGCTGAAGATTACTATGCGGCCAACGTGATGAATTATGATCTGGGCGGCAGTTTCAATGGAATTCTTAATATGATTCTGCGGGAGGAAAAAGGTTTTACCTACGGGGCCCGTTCCGGTTTTTCCGGTTCTAAATATGCCGGTGTTTTCCGGGCCTATTCAAGTGTCCAGGCCGACGCCACAGCTGAATCGGTAACAATTTTCAAAGAAGAAATGGAAAAATTCCATAATCCGATCACGTCGGATGACCTGGGTTTCACCAAGCAGGCCCTGATCAAATCCAATGCCAGGCGCTTTGAAACACTGCGGGCCCTGCTGGGCATGCTTAACAGTATCGCCAAATACGGATATGCCGATGATTACGTCAAACAGCAGGAAAATATTGTCAAGGAAATGACCATCGATCAGCATAATGCCCTGGCCGTTAAATACATCGACCCGGGTAAAATGATCTACCTGGTGGTCGGTGATGCTGCTACCCAACTTGAGTCTTTAAAAGAACTCGGTCTTGGTGAGCCGGTCATTCTGGATAAACATGGACAGTTGATTACGTTATAATTTCAGGATTATTGCTATGAAGGGCCGGTTCATCCGGCCTTTTTTTTAAAATAATTATACCAATATTATTACATCGGCTGGACATTGCGCCGGAAGTAAATTCAATATCAATATCCGCAGCACTGCCAGTGATTTCCCACACTCAAAGAAGAAATGACCAGGGAAAACGATGAAGATCATCCGTTTAATCCTGCCTGTAATTATGTGTTATACCATTTCTGGACAACCGGCCAGCCCGGCTGATTCCACGCGGGACACAACACTGGTTGATTCGATCATAATCTTCCCTGAAATCCCAGAACCATTACTGGCCGACTCCTCGATCCAATTTCAGATCCTGGAAGATGATAGTATCAATATTAGTCTGTCAAATTTATTGACCGATACCACCGCCATGCCGGCCATTGAAATATTTACACCACCAAGCTCGGGAACAGTAAATATATCAGGAAATTATCTGAAATACAGACCGGTATCTAACTATTCCGGCAGCGATTCACTAATCTTTACCTGCACCGACACTGCCCGGACAGATACCGGCCGGATAATATTTTCCATCCTGGCCGTCAATGATCCTCCGGTCTTCACCATTCCCCGGATGGATACGACATTAATCGAAGATCAATCATTATTATTGTATACCGCGCAACTGACATCCGCTGTCCGGGATGAAGATGGTGATTCGATCAAAATAGAAATCCTGAAATCAGAATATTTACATGTTAATCAGCTGCCGGATAGCTGGGAAATTGCTCCGGCCTCGAATTGGAACGGAAACGACACTTTATTAATAACCGCCAGGGACCGCAGCAGCGCTGATACGGCATTATTGACGATTACAGTATTGCCAGTGAATGATCCACCGGCCTTTGAAATCAGCAAATTAGACACCACATTCAAGGAAGATACCTCAATAGGGATAAGCCAGGACTACCTGTTTGGTCTGATTACCGATATTGATAATAAAATTCCGGAATTATCATTGACATTGGAAACACGAATAAACTGCACTACGGTACTCCAGGATGACATTTTCAGAATAACACCAGTGACCAATTGGTATGGCCAGGATTCAATGAACCTTATTGTCAGTGACCATGAGTTCTCCGATTCGATCAGAATCTTTATTAATGTCACTCCTGTGAATGACCCACCCCGGTTCACTGCACCGCTCCCGGATATAAAAACCTATGAAGATGTTGCCATCACCCTGGATCACCGGTCATTCCACTCCACCATATCGGATCCTGATGACAGGCCGGAAAATATCACCTGGAAAATATCTGGCGGAAATAATATCCTGATCAGGCCAAAGGAACAATCATCTGGGCTAATCAACCGTGAAAACTGGTTTGGCCCAGACACTCTGATCGTAATTGCCTGTGATCAGCAATTCTGTGATTCAACCTATCTACCGGTATTAATCAGACCAATCAACGATCCGCCGGTTATCCTGCCCCTGCCCCCCATGGTTTGCCGTGAAGACAGCTCAATCAGTTTCGTGCTGGATGACTATGTCTACGATATTGATGACCAAAAATCAGATATAATCTGGACAGGGAAGCTTATCAGTCTTTCACCGGATGATCTCCATCTAGGATTCTGGGAAAATTTAATCACAACCGACATTTTCATAAAATCCAAACCACATTTCCAGGACAATCCGATCGCGGCTATCCCCAAGCAATCAGCCTGGATTAATATCGATCAAAACAAGCGGATTGCCACAATAAACAGCGTTCCCAATTTTAATTCTAAAAATACCAGCTTCATACTGGAGGCAATCGATCCAGGCGGACGAAAATCCTGGGCAGTGTTGCGGGTTAGTTTTATCCCGGTCAACGACCCACCGGAATTTATTGAGTCTAAAACACTTAAAATTGATGAGGATCAACCTCTGCTGATACCAATGTCAGACTGGTACTCCAAAGTTATCGACATTGACAATCACGGAAGTGAGCTGATCTGGACCTTCAACAAGGGCCATCATATTAATATTGATGCCTACCCGGACTATACAATAATCACCCCGGATGAGAATTGGTCCGGAACGGATACAGTTGAAGTTATTGTTAATGATAATCAGTTTGAGCGCCGGGATTCGCTGGTGGTGATCGTCGCTGCTACGAATGATCCTCCGGCTAAATTCAATCTGATCGGCCACGACTCCCGCGATTCAGTTCTAACCCTCAGCTGGTACCCCAGTTACGATATCGACAGCGATCACCTGGAATATTTCACAGTAATCGAAAGTGCCGGCTGGGATACAACAATAATCTCCAGATCCAACACCATCCAGCTGAATCAGCGCGTCCTGCAGCGCAACAGTGATGAAACCGTATACAACTGGTACGTACTGGCCTGCGACAGTCTTGATACCACCCGGAGTGTGGAGACAATGAAACTCACCTCACTCCGTAAATATTCACGCCATCGCATCCTGGCAAATTATCCGAATCCTTTTAACAATCAGACAACCATACCATTTGAACTGGCTTATGCCACTCCGGTAACAATTACAGTCTACGATATTTACGGACGAAAGGTTAGCATATTAGTCAATGAATTCCTCGGACCAGGCCGGCATACGGTTACCTGGGATGGAAGTGATAATTATAAACAGGCTGCCAGCGGTATCTACGTGGTTGAATTACGGATCGATAAATTTCGCGATATCCGGAAAATAATGCTCATTAAATGACCGGCCGTAAATTTACTATAGTCTGATTGTTTTTAACCGGCCGATCACCGTATCGACCATCTCATCATTAATATCGAGATGGGTAACCATCCTGACTGACTCCGGCCCCATATCGATCGCCAGGATACCGGTCGCTTCCAGTTTTGCAACCACCGCAGCAGCCGAATAACCAGCCACCAGGTTGAATATTACAATATTTGTGTCAACCGGTAACACGTTACGGACATAATTCTGTGCGGCCAGCGCATCGCCCAGCCGGCGTGCCCGGCGATGATCATCACTCAACCGGTCGATATGGTTTTCAAGGGCGAAAATACCGGCTGCCGCCAGATAGCCAGCCTGACGCATTCCACCACCCCAGACCTTTCTGGTGCGCCGGGCCTCCCGGATAAATTCGTCATTACCCAGCAACAAGGATCCAACCGGAGCGCCCAGGCCCTTGGAAAGACAAATCGATATTGAATCAAACAGGGGGCCGACAACTAGCGGTGATTGTCCCGATTCAGCCAGGGCGTTGAACAGGCGGGCACCATCAAGATGCAATTTAAGACCGCGCTCGCGACAGGCTGCACTAATGGCTTCAATCTGCTGGATATCCCAGACACTGCCACCGCCTTTGTTACAGGAATTTTCGATAACTACCAATCGCGAAACCGGAAAGTGAACATCATCGGGATTGATATTTTCAAGAACGTTGTCGACCGTGAACCGACCGCGATCGCCATTTAACAACCGCACCGATACACCGGAATTCCTGGCCAGACCACCGCCTTCATAATTATACACGTGGCTAAGCCGATCACAAATAATCTCATCACCAGGCTGAGTATGAACATTACAGGCAATTTGATTTGTCATTGTGCCTGAAGGACAAAAAAGCGCCGTTTCGTGTCCAAACATCTCAGCGATTTTCAATTCCAACTTATTGATGGACACATCCTCACCAAACACATCATCACCTACTTCTGCCTGCATCATTGCTTCCAGCATCTGTCCGGTAGGTCGTGTTACTGTATCGCTACGTAAATCAATCATCTGATTATCCTTAATATTTGAATGACCTAAATTAATCACTCCGTATTTATCCCCTCATTCAATTGTTTTGAACTTTATCGTTCTAAATCCTTGAATTAATGGCTTGATAATAAAATATTTTTTGTTTTTTGACGGTTTAGCTTGTTCTGCTCACACTTTATGTGTAAACTGATATTAATTAAAATGTTAAGGAGCCGGAAAATGAAGACCGTAACTTACACAAAAAAGGATATCATTAGACGGGTAGCAAAAGAAGTGCATGCACCTGATTTAAAAACAAAAGGTTATGTAGATTCAACATTCCAGGTTATGGCAAAAATGTTATGTGAGGATCACGACCGTGTCAGAATTGAAATTCGCAATTTTGGAGTATTGGAAGTAAAACCAACCAAGGCTAAACCAAAGGCGCGTAATCCCAGGACAAATGAAATCGTTTATGTCCCGGCACATCGTAAAACACATTTCAAGGCAGGTAAAATCATCCGCGAAGAATTACGCAAACCACTGAAATAACCGATAATAACAGCACATTATCCCCCATTTATAGTACCTGCATCTGCCAGAATTAACCAGATATAAAACTACCGGTCACTGGTATTTGTTAAATATTTTATAGAATTTTCAAGACCTTTACAGGTCAATTACGGAAAGAATCCGTACCTTTTCAAGGAAAACATCAGGTCATAAACAGATATGAAACAAAATACAAAAATAGTTCGTGCCGGAATTGAGCCCGATACCGACACCGGTGCAATAGTACCTCCAATTCACCAGACCGCCACTTTCGTGCTGGAGGAAATCGGACGTGACAAAGGTTTCGACTATACCCGGTCAGCCAGTCCCACCCGTCATATTCTTGAAAAGAACCTGGCCGCCATCGAAGGCAGCCGGTTCGGTGTGCATTTCGCCAGTGGAATGGCTGCCATTGACAGTATCACCAAATTATTGAAGGCCGGTGACCATATTGTATGCACCGACGATGTTTACGGTGGTGTTTCGCGTCATTTCAACAACCTGCTGGTTGATTACCAGCTTAGCTTTTCGTTCGTCGACACCGCTGATCCTGAACTGGTCCGACAAGCGATACGGCCCGAAACCAGAATGCTGTGGATTGAAACTCCAACCAATCCACTGCTGAAAATCACTGATTTGAAGGCGATGGCAGAGATCGCGAAAGCCAATAATCTGTATCTGGTGGTAGATTCAACTTTCGCAACACCACTTTACCTGCGGCCACTGGAATTCGGGGCTGATATTGTTGTACACAGCACAACTAAATATCTTAGCGGTCATAATCAGATTATCGGTGGAATAGTTCTCACTGACCAGGAAACCATCTATGACAAATTGAAATTCGTACAGAAAACTATCGGCGCTGTTTCAAGCCCCTTCGATTGCTGGCTCACACTGTCCGGTGTAAAGACTCTCCACCTGCGGATGCCACGGCACAGCTCAAATGCGCTGGCTGTGGCCCAGTTCCTGGAGCAACACCCCAAGGTCAGGCAGGTAACTTATCCGGGATTGCCATCCCATCCGCAGTTTGCGGTTGCCAGAGAACAAATGGATGGTTTCAGCGGAATGATCTCATTTGAATTGACTGGCGGCATCCCGGCCGGGATTAAAGTAATGAATGAAGTCAAATTATGTGCACTGGCTGAGAGCCTGGGATCGGTGGAAACAATGATAACCCATCCCGCTACAATGACCCACGTGGATGTACCGGCCGCAGAAAGACACCAACGCGGTTTATCAGATGGACTGGTACGATTATCGGTCGGGATCGAGGACGTAGATGATATCATTGCCGATCTGGATCAGGCCCTCGACCAAGTTTAAGAACTGGTGGAAATTCTCAAATAATTATAAATTCACCGGCGGTATCCGTAACTTTTAATCAACCAATCCGTCTAACGGATAATTAATTAAGGCAATTTATGACTATCACTGATTCAGCACACGAAAGGCTGCAGTCACTTCTGGACCAGCCCAAAAACGAGGGTCTGGCGGTGCGCATTTTCAGTCGCGGCTTTGGCTGAGGGGGACCCAGCCTGGATATTGCTCTGGATGAGCAAAAAGAAAATGACACAACCCTTGATATAAAAGGAATTTCAGTAGTATTTGATTCATTCCTGGAGATGTTCGCCAAACAGGTTAAAATTGATTTCCGTAAGGATCCTGTCTGGGGCCAAGGCTTTTTTCTGGACACTGACTACAGTTGTTAAAAGGTGGTTTTTAACCACCTTTTTTATTTATAGGCAGTTATTAATTACTGTATGCCATATATTTTTTCTTCCTAATATTGCCAATGGACCATGAGGTAATCATCGTTGGTGCAGGACCGGCTGGAACGGCCGCCGCCATAACCCTTGCACAGACCGGACATGACGTTCTTATTCTGGACCGCCTTGCTTTCCCCCGTGATAAAGCCTGCGGTGATGGTGTCTTGCCAGGTGCTGCCCAAGTTCTGCAGAAATTAGGTGCTCTCGAACAGATGCGGGCCGCCAATTTCTATTCAATCACCGGTGGCAGGGTTGTATCCCCTAACGGAGTTGCAATTAATGCCCGTGTCAAACCATTGAAACGGGAACTTGATTTCTTCATCGCACCGCGAAACAAATTCGACTCCATCCTCCTGAACGAGGCAATTCGGGCCGGGGCTCAGTTCCGGCAGGCCATTGTACAGGGACCTTTGGTAAATAATGGTACTACTGAAGGTGTACTGATACGATCCGGTAATAAAACGAAACCGATTAAAGCCAGAATTGTGATCGGGGCCGATGGAACCACATCGACGATTGCCAAAAATTTGATTCCTTATAAACTGTATAATAAACCAACTGTAGTGGGGATACGGGCATACCTGGAAAATTTTAAGGTCATTCCACATCTGGTTGAATTTCATTCACTGGAAAATATTTTCCCGGACTTTGCCTGGATATTTCCAGTCAGCCCAAACAAAGCCAATGTGGGCCTGGGTGTTAGCGCAAGTAAATACAGAAGTCTGCAGAAATCATTACCGGATTTATTAATCGATTTTCTGAAATCACCGGCCATCGCTCCGCGCTTGACAGCCAAACCGGTTTTACTAAACTCCAAAGCCTGGCCCTATAAACTCTCCTATAATTCAACAAATCCAATTGCTTTTAATGGTGCATTACTGGCGGGGGACGCCGCTGGTTTCCTGGATCCATTGACCGGCGAGGGAATCAGAAACGCCCTGTTATCGGGAATGATCGCCGGGGAAACCTGTCATGCCTATTTTACCAGCAAAATTTCCGATTACCGGATGGAATACTCCCAGCGTTGCCAACGGGAAATAGGGCGTATAATGCGCCGGTCACAGATTCTGAAACGCTTATTCCTTTCTTCTCCCGAAAGTTTGAATCGTCAATTCACCGTTGCCAACCGCACAAAAAAGTTCACCGAGAAAGTGTATAATTTTCTATCAACCAATTTTGAATTTAATTTCCATTGATCCAGAACGATGACTGATATAATTCTTACCAGCCTGATAGTAGCCCTGATGGCCACAGTTTTTTTTGCCTACCGGATTATTGAAACACGATTTGGTTACCAGCAGGCAGAAAGATTGCGGATCGTACAATCCCTGCTGTTCCTGCTGATTGTTTTCACTCACGGCGCCTTAATATTCGGATACAGGGAAATTTTTTTATTGATGGGTATTAGCTTCATAGTCAGTTATGGTGCAGAGATAATCGGAACCAATACCGGTCTGATTTTTGGGAAATATCACTATACCGATAAATCCTGCCCCTTACCATCCTTTCGGGGGGTTCCTCTATGCTATCCGATCGCCTGGTGTGGTCTGATTTATGCCGGACTCTGGCAGGCTATCATAATATTAAGTAACGATACCCCTGGAATTATCAAGTTAAGCTGGCCCCTGTTGATAACCACTGCCGCCCTAGTGACACTGGTTGATATTATTCTTGATCCGGTAGCTGTGGATGAGCAACGCTGGGTGTGGAACAGACAGGGTCGTTACTATGGTGTACCTATCACGAATTTCATCGGCTGGTTTATTACAGCTTTGGCCATCATCACCATTTTCTACCTGATCAACGGACCACAGATCCTGTTATCCAGCCATGCTCCCTGGTTTACTTATTCACCGGCCCTGGGCTATGCTTTACTGGCAGCGGCCAGTTCCCGGCCAGCCCTTGAACGGAAATTAACAATTCCATTCCTGGTTGCAGTGACGAGCGCGGTCATATTTATCACGCTGTTCATAAAAAAAATAGCCACCTGATCAATGGCTAACGCTGTTCATTTATTTATCACAGTATATTTGTTTACTGCCTTAAGTATTTCGGCTATGCCGGTGATTGGTGATTCGACCAGCTACGATCTCGATCTGGTGGCATTGGAGGCCCAGGTCAGCTACGAGCGGATTGCTATGTATGATAAATGGAAGCCGATGGGGTTATCTGGTTTGCATCTGACCGTTGGCGTAAAGCCCTGGCTAAATATCGGAGTAGCCAGTTTCGGAGCGGTAACAGGTAATCAGGGGGGATTGTTCACACTGGGAATTGAAACAAACTTGAGATGGGCACTCACCAGCAAAATCACTATGGCCGGCGGGGCATATTGGGGTGGTGGTGGCGGCAATGTCGGAACCGGCAATGGGTCTTTCTACCGGTACCAGATTGGTCTCCATTACAAAATTAAGAAGTTGCAATTAGGCCTCAATTTCACGGATATGGAATTCCCTGACAGTGAAGTATCCGGATCGCAGGCTGGTTTGGCAATCTCAATTCCGACCACCCTGATTTTCGGCTCCCCTGCATATTTGAATCACAATAATATTAATAGCAGTCAACTGCGGCTCCAGACAGCCCAAAAACTGGGCATTACTAAGTTTCATTTAAATTTAGTCCATCAACACTATTTTCAACGCCAGGGAACCCGGAGTGTTGATGGAGTTATCCAGGATGATCCCATCCGGCTGATCGGCTTTGAGATCAGGCAGGAACATACAGAAAAAATATATTCCCAGATAAAAACATCCGGAGCATATGCCGGTATCCGACATGGCTATATGGATATTCTGCTGGGAATAGGTCATAGATATAGCCTGGTCCGGGATAGGCTGTCCGGCTTTGCTGAAGTACAGATTGGTGCCGGTGGTGGTGCCCGTGTCGAAACAGGAGGTGGATTCCTGGCAGGTCTTAATGCTGGAATCCAGTTTTCGATCCTTCGCGATCTCTGGCTGGGTACTAATATAGGTTACCTCATAGCACCGGGCGGGGAGCTGTCCTCAATCACTTCCAGTCTGCAGATTGGCTCCAACATGAACCTGGCATCAATCAGCAATACCAATGATACAACCGGTGAATCTGTTTATCATTTTCGCGGATGGACTATCAGGCTGTCTAATCAAATCTACCAGAAACCGGACCGGCTGAACATGGCTATCAACGACAATATCGGTCTGGTCGGCCTAAAAATCGATTATCTGGTAAATCCTTTTTCATATATTACCGGGCAGGGATATTTCGCCTATTCCGGGGAACGGGCCGGGGGTCTGGCAATCGGCCTGCTGGGAGCCGGTATCCAGACCGGACTGGTCAGTCCTCTGAATATTCGACTGAATCACGAATTGCTATTGGGAGCTGCCGGTGGTGGCCACTTAGAATTGGGTGAAGGAGCGATCGTCCAGCCAATGATTGGAATATCGGCCAACCTATCACCTTTCTGGGGAATACAAGTCAGTTGGGGGAAAGTATTTGCGTTGACCCACGATCTGAATAACCCGGTACTGGAAATAAATATAATTACAAGTTTCACAACCCTATTTAAAAAACTCAAACCGGCTTAGGCTTGCCAATTTTATCACATCAACTATTCCGTACTATTACTATATTCCGTTGATTTATCGAATTTACATCCAACGAATTGGTGATAAGTGCAATACGATTTTAATATTTTAAGCGCCATCTTACTTCTAGCCACTGTTGCCGGAATTGTTACTGTCCTTCTGGCCTGGAAGCAACGTAAGGTGGCCAGCGCCAAATACCTGATACTGCTGGAAATTGTTGTCTCAGAGTGGGCTCTGGCGGCTGTATTTGAAGCAGCCGCAACCACACTTCCCCTAAAGATATTCTGGTCTCAGGTTTCCTATCTTGGGATCGTTTGTGCACCAGTTGCTTACCTGTTATTCGCAATTGCTTACAGCCAATATACTAAGTTTTTAACTATGAGGAATGTCTTCTATCTGTCAACTATTCCTGCTGTTACACTCATTATGGTTTTTACCAACAGCTGGCATAATC
>CAYPJE010000021.1:0-50754 GCA_964410945.1 uncultured bacterium | reverse complement strand
TTCTCTAGCTTGCGATCCATCGGCATGATTATCTCGTCATTGGGTAGTGGTCATTGGTCATTGGTCATTGGTCATTGGTCACTTATCACTTGTCACTAATTACTAATGACTTCATCCGAATCAATCCAGCCATCGGCCAGGTGAATGATCCGGTCGGCATACATAGCCTTTTGCTCATCATGGGTGACCTGGATAATTGTTGTACCTTCCCTGTTCAAACTGGAAAGCAATTCCATGATTTCCTTGCCCTGTTCCGAATTAAGGTTACCGGTCGGCTCATCCGCTAGAATTAACTTTGGTTCGGCGATCACGGCACGGGCGATCCCGACCAGCTGCTGCTGACCACCGGACAGTTGGTGGGGAAACAGGTCCTTTTTGGCAACAATACCGAACCGGTCCAGAATATCGGCTACTTTGCCTTTGCGTTCCCCGCTTTTAATTTTTTTATAGATCAGTGGTGTTTCCAGATTTTCAAAAACCGTCATTTCATCGATCAAATGGTAGCTCTGGAAAACAAAACCAATAAAATTGCGGTGTAATTCGGTGCTCTTGCGTTCATTCAGTTTATGTACATCCTGCTCCAGGAACCGATATTCTCCCGCCGAAGGTGCATCCAGCATTCCAATGATATTGAGCAGGGTGGACTTGCCGGCCCCGGATGGTCCCATTACCGAAACGAATTCACCTTGTTCGATTTCCAGATCGATTTCGCGTAGAACAAATGTTTTGACGAAACCATTGGTATATACTTTGTCGATTCCCGCTAATTCTATCATTTACATATCCTCTGTGATTACGGTTAGTTTACTAAATATTTCCTTATGAGACTCATTCAAATCCTGATTGGATGTCATTCGTAACGCAGTGAATCAACCGGATTGGCAACAGCTGCGCGCAAAACCTGGATGGCAACTGTCGTCAGGGCAATTGTCAGGGTTAGCAGGAAGGTCCCAAGGAAGGTCAGGACACCTATATCTGTATGGTAGACAAAAGTCTGCAGCCAGCGGTTCATGAAATACCAGGCAATCGGGGCAGCCACAAGATTGGAGAGCAAAACCCATTTGACAAATTCGGTGGATAGCAATTTTATGATCATGCCGGTAGTGGCCCCTAGTGCTTTCCGAATCCCGATTTCCTTGGTTCGCTGCTCAACGGTAAAAGCGGCTAATCCCAGCAGGCCCAGACAGGAAATAAAGATGGCCAGGAAAGCAAAACTCCCGAACAGTTTTCCCATTCGCTGTTCCGTGCGGTAGAGCCGGTCGAACTGTTCATCGAGGAAATGATATTCGAAAGGAAATTGAGGGGCGAAGCGGTTCCAGGTATTTTCGATATTGGTTATTGTCTCCGGGAGAAAGGAGTTATCGGTTTTAATGATTATATAACGCCAGTACTGGGGTATGATCGCCATCATCAGGGGTTCCAGGTCCCAAGTCATTGGCAGGAAAATAAAATCGCTGATAATCCCGATTATGGAGCCCCGGAAATCCTCATCTAACTCAAACGGATGACCAACCGGATTGTCAATTCCCATCACCCGGATGGCTTCTTCATTGAATATGAACGAGGTAGAATCGGTGGGGAGGTCCCGGGAAAAACTGCGCCCCTGGACCATTTCCATTTCCATCATTTCAATAAAACCGAAATCAACCGAAGCCAATGCGAAGGAAACGCCATTCTCACTGTCCATACCATCCCAGGTCACCCCGCGGATAACGCTCCAGATCGATGTAGGCAGGGCTGAGGTACGGCTTACCGCTGCAATCCCGGTGGTGTTCAGCAGCTCATTCCGGAAGGCTCCAAACTGGTCATTTACCGGATTTTCCAGTGGCAGGTAAATACAGTTTTCGCGTGCGAAACCAAGATCTTTCTCATTCATGTATTTCAACTGGGAATAGATGGTTATTGTCCCGATGATCAGAATGGTCGACAACAGGAATTGTGTAATTACCAGCACCCGGCGGAGATTGGAATGTCCTTTGGAAGATGATCCTTTCCCGTGCAATACCTGAACCGGTTTCAGAGCTGAGAGGAAAAAGGCCGGGTAACTGCCGGCGATCAGGCCAGTAAGCACGGTTATGGTGATAAGTCCGCTTAGAAGGCTCAGGTTACCGAAACGGATGGCGAGGTTTTTACCTGCCAGTTCATTGAAGGCCGGCAACACTATTTCCGCTAGAGCCAGGGCTAACAGCAGGGCCGTGATGGTGATGATCAGTGATTCCAGCAGGAATTGACGGATCAACTGGGAGCGGGCGGCGCCAACCACTTTCCGCAGACCGATTTCTCTGGCCCTCTGGGATGAACGGGCCGTGGCCAGATTCATGAAATTGATACAGGCGATTAACAGGATAAAGATGGCGATAATGGAGAAGATATAAACATATTTAATGTTATTATCTTCCCCGGTGATCGAATACAGATGCTGTTTTGACAGGGGGTGCAGCCGGATTGAAAGGGCTTCATCATCAATATTCTTGTCGAGGACAGCATTCATTTTTTCCTCAACCACAGCCAGGTCGGCCCCTGGTTGCACCTGGATGTAATTGATCGTGAAATGGGAATACCAGTTGTTGATATCCCAGTAATCGCTCTCGATACTTTTGATGGGTGCTATGAAATTGAATTTCTGGGAAGAATTATCCGGGATATTTTTCAAAATACCGGTGATTACATACTGTTGCTCATTGTTGAAGGTAAGTATTTCACCAATGGGATCCCGGTCCCCGAAATATTTTTCGGCCATCTCCTCGGTTGCCAGCAGCCAGTTCTGTGTTGGAAAGGCGTGGTATGTATCGCCCTGGCTGAAAGGAAAGCTGAAGATCGATAGCAGTTCGGGATCGGAATAGCAGATCCGGTCCTCATTTATCGTAACATCACCGTAGCGGATTGTGGCACTGTTAGTAAAATACGCTGCTGCATTAATCACTTCAGGCACTTCGTCCCGCAACCTGCCGGCCAGGGGATAGGGTGTCCTGGGATTCTGGCTGGCACCGTTGGCCAGTTGGAATTCCTTGTACACCATGTGAATTTCATCGATGTTTTCATTGAACCGGTTATAGCTCAGTTCATCGGCGATCCACAGGGCTATTAAAAAGGTACAGGCCATTCCGAATGCCAATCCCACAATATTGAGGGCGGAATAGCCTTTGTGCTTCAAAATATTCCGGACAGCGATTCTCAGATAGTTTAAGAACATTTTTTCTCCTTTATTCGTGGCGCAGGGAATCAACCGGATTTGCAGCGGCGGCCCTGATGGCCTGAAGACTCACTGTGAAACCGGCGATCAGCACAGTGATAATCCCGGCCAGCAGGAAAATGGAAATCTTAATATCGGTATGATAGGCGAAGTTTTCGAGCCAGTTCCGCATTACCCACCAACTGATGGGCCAGGCAATCAGATTGGCAATGATGATCAACTTGAAGAAATATCCGGTCATCATCAGTACCAGATTCGGAACAGTGGCCCCCAGAATCTTCCGGATTCCGATTTCCTTGGTGCGTCGTTCGGCCGTGAATATGATCATTCCATATAATCCGAGACATGATATGAAAAATGCCAGCAAACCGAAATACATGAATAGATGCCCAACCCGTTGGTCAGTCAGGTACAGGTTGTTAATCTCATCGCTGAGGAATTTGAAATCAAAGGGCATTCCGGGGAAATGACGCTGTATTACTTCATTAATTTCTTTCAGTGTGCCCAGTTGGTTGTGGCCACCGATGCGGATATTCAGCAGGCCCCCCCAGTCGCTGTGGACCAGAAAACATGGTTCGATCACTTCGCGGAAGGATTCGAAATTGAAATCTGATACTAAACCTATTATAGTACGCTCTATGCCAGATAATTTTACTGTTTGTCCAATCGGATCATCAAAGCCCAATCTGCTGGCAGCTGTCTCGTTGATCAGGGCTGAGGAATTCCACTCTGATTCACCCAGTTCAGCCATTGAACGGCCTAGCAGCAGGTTAATATTATACGTTTCCAGGAAATCCTTGCCGATGGCAAAAACCGGAAAAGAAGTGGATTGGGGCTGATCATTGATTATCCATTCCCCATTTAGAATATAATCGGTGTCAGTTGGTATCTGGTCGGAAGCGGCAACGGCCTGTACACCGGGCAGGGCCAATAATTCGGTTTTGACCGCTTCAAATGAATCCGAGCGGTAGTTATTTTCAACCGACAGGTAAATTAAGTTATCTTTGTCAAAGCCCAGATTTTCATTATGGATATAATCAAGCTGGTGCCTGATGACTAAAACAACGATCAGGGTTATTGTTGCCAGTGCAAACTGAAAAATGACCAGAACCGTACGTAGATTAAGGGAACGGTGCCGTGGATTGGTGCCTGTAATTGGCGTGTTCTTAAGGATATCGACTGGTTGGAAAGATGACAGGTACAGGGCGGGGATAAAGCCAGAAAAAAGTCCTGAGAATATCAGTATCAGTGAACTCAGTGCTATGAACCAGGTATCGTTGTAATGAATACTGAGCGGGACTGCCGCCAGGTTATTGAAGAAAGGCAGAGTCAGTTCGGTCAGGATGGTTGCCAGCAACAGGGCCAGGAATGACGACAGAAAAGCTTCCATCAACAACTGAAGAATCAGATGCCTGCGGCTGGCGCCGATAATTTTGCGGACTCCGATTTCCCGGGCCCTGGAGAGGGCGCGGGCCGTGGTCAGATTAATGAAATTGATCCCGGCCATGATAATTATCACCACCGCAAGCAGTGAGAAAATAATTACCGTGGTGAGATTTCCATGGGGACCGTCCCAGCGGTGAGTATCAGGCTGGAGGTGGATTTCCCGCAGTGGTTGTAAAAACGGCCTCCAGCTCCCGTCTTCGTTGTATGGCGCGAACAGGTTGTCAATTTTAGCGTTGGCGGTGGCGGCAGTACAATTCTCGTGGAGCTTGACCCAGGTCTGGTAATCGGAACTGGCGGTCCAGTTGTCCGGGTCACGCCAGAAATAATAGGTTTTGAAAGGTGCCAGGTATTCGAATAGCAGCGGTGGCGATGAATTAGCCGGTACATCAGCAACCACAGCGGCAACCTTGGCGGTCCATTTATTCGCCAGCTTAATTACCTTACCGATAGGATCTTCTTCGCCGAATAACCGCTGGGCAGTGGTATTTGTTAATACTATTGAACCAACATCATCCAGCGCTGTACGCGGATCACCGGCCAGGACCGGGAAATCAAAGATTTCAAAAAAAGCCGGCTCGGCATTCAGACCTTCCGCACGCAAACCTTTCCCATTGTATTCAAGAACGGTTACATCACCTTTGAAACGTGTCGCACTTTCCACCTCCGGGATCTGCTGCTGGAGCGCGGCAGCCATGGGTCCCGGAGTAGTAGGAGTACGAAAACCGTTACTGTCAGTAACCACACGGTGAATTCTTTCGAGGTTCTGGTGAAAATCATCGTAACTCAGCTCAAATTTCACCCACATGGCGATCAGTATGGCGGCGGCCATACCAACTGCCAGTCCGGCTATATTGATCAAGGCAAATGTTTTCTGCCGGCGCAGGTTGCGGAAGGCGATTTTAAGATAGTTATGCCACATGCTGTATCATTTGGTTAGGTTATGAATTGGATGACCATTAAACATGAAATTGGATATTCTCCTTTTCAGTCACTACCTGCCCGTCGAACAAATGGATGATCCTTTGACCGTATTCAGCATAGGCCGGTGAGTGGGTTACCATAACAATTGTGGTTCCGTTGGAATTCAGCTCGGTCAACAGATTCATCACCTCATCACCATGGGCTGAGTCCAGGTTCCCGGTGGGTTCATCGGCCAGGATCATTTTGGGGTCCGATACCAGGGCCCGGCTCACTGCCACCCGTTGCTGCTGTCCACCGGAAAGTTGTTGGGGGAAATGTCCGCCCCGGTGACCGATCCCCATTTTTTCAATAACGGTATTGGTTTTTTCCTTACGTTCAGCAGCCGGCAGACCCAAGTAGAGCAGAGGAAGTTCTACATTTTCGAAGACGGTCAACTCATCAATCAGGTTGAAACTCTGGAACACAAAACCGATGTTATCCTTCCGCAGATTGGCCCGTTGGCGCTCACTGTAACCGGAAACCTCATAGTCCAGGAAATGGTATTTACCATCAGATGGATTATCCAGAAGACCCAGAATATTCAGAAGGGTAGATTTACCGCAACCGGATGGCCCCATGATCGATACAAATTCACCGGTTTTGATCTCCAGATCGATTTGATCCAATGCAGTCGTTTCCACCTCTTCGGTTGTAAATATTTTGGTCAGGGCATTTGTTTTGATCATCATTTTTCCTGTTGTTATGAATCTTGAAATAATATTGCTGACTGTTACGCAAAGGATATGCCATTCAACTTTTATTCAATCCACCGAGAAGAAACGGATACAACAGGTTAGATTACTGTACGCTGATGATACAGTAACTGTACGAAAACGTACAGTGATATTGCGGAAAAATACCTAAATTCAGCCGGTTACGACGAATCAGCTGCGATCAATGTTGTGGAATAGGATTTGCAGATTATTTAAAAAATGAGCGTTGAATGGATATATCATCAGCCAAGATATTAGTAGTCGATGACAAGGAGGATGTTCTGGTTGCTGCCCGGTTACTTCTGAAGCAGTATGCGGCACAGATTGACACCGAGCGCAATCCCCAGCGAATACCTTATTTACTTAATAACAATAATTATGATGTCATTCTGCTGGATATGAATTTTACCCAGGACATGACCAGTGGTAAGGAAGGTTTTCACTGGTTGGAAAAGATATTGGATCACGACCCGGACGCCACTGTAATTCTGATCACTGCCTATGGCGATGTGGAACTGGCGGTACAGGCCGTGAAAGCCGGGGCGGTCGATTTTATCCAGAAACCCTGGCAAAATGAGAAATTGGTTGCCACTGTTACCGCCGCCTACCGCTTGCGGCAATCCCGGCTGGAATCAGGCCGGTTGCGCGTTCAGCAGAAACAGTTGAGTGCCGACCTGGACCAGCGGTTTCATGATATAATCGGACAAAGCTCGGTCATGCAGGATGTTTTTAAAACGATTACCAAAGTTGCTGACACGGATGCCAATATTCTTCTGTTGGGAGAAAATGGCACGGGTAAGGAACTGGTGGCGCGGGCCCTCCATCGCCAGTCATTGCGGAAGGAGCAGGTATTCATAAGTGTCGATATGGGGGCAATTACCGATACCTTGTTCGAAAGTGAATTGTTCGGCCATGTGAAAGGTGCCTTTACCGATGCCCGGGATGATCGTCCCGGACGCTTTGAAGTGGCTGACGGCGGTACCTTATTTCTCGATGAAATCGGAAACCTGTCATTGCCACTGCAGGCCAAACTATTGCGGGTATTGGAAAGCCGTACTGTAACCAGGGTTGGGTCTAATAAAGCGCAGCAATTTGATAACCGGTTAATCTGTGCCTCGAACCGCAATTTGAATCGCTTGGCCGATGAAGACCTGTTTCGTCAGGATCTGCTTTTCCGGATAAATACAGTCGAAATACATTTACCACCACTGCGGGAACGATTAAAGGATATTCCCCTGCTGGCTGAACATTTTTTGGAAAAATTTAATATTAAGTATAGCAAAAACATTGTCGGTTTTACTGCCGCCACTTTCAATAAACTGGCCGATTATCACTGGCCGGGCAATATTCGTGAACTGCGCCATGCTGTTGAGCGGGCTGTCATCCTTTCCGAGTCGAAGTTATTGGAGACAGAAGATTTTATCTGCTCTTCCAAAGATGAGGAAGTCGAAGGTGAACAGTATAAGCTGGACAAACTGGAAAAGACTGCAATTCAGAAGGCCTTGCGAAAACATTCGGGCAATGTCACTCATGCTGCCCGGGAATTGGGGTTGACACGCACTTCTCTTTATCGCAGGATGCAGAAATATGGTCTTTAAACGGTTCATTATCCATTCGTTTATCCGGATTGTTATCCTGTTCCTGTCCCTGGCTGTTTTTACGTACCTGCTGCTTGAAACTGATTTGGTTGTGACGACCGTTTTTATCGGGTTTTTAGCTCTATACCAGGTAGGGAGTATTCACCAATTTGTCGCCCGGACTAATAACACCCTGACCCGCTTTCTCCAATCAATCGAATACTCCGATTTTACCCAGAATTACCGGTCAGAATTCGAAGATGCCGGATTCAGGGAACTGGCTCAGGAATATGAAAAAGTGATGCAGCGTTTTCGTGGAATCCGACAGGAGCGTGAGGAGAGTTTCCAATATCTGCAGACAGTGATCCAGCATGTAGGTGTGGGGTTAATCGCTTATCACACCGATGGTGAAGTTGAAATGACAAATAATGCCTTTCGGCGTCTGCTGCAGGTGCCCACACCAAAGAATATTCGTTATCTGGAAAAAGTCAGCAAAGAACTGGCTGAATGCCTGGTGCAGATCAAATCCGGTGAAAATCGCCTGGTGAAAGTTGCCCTGGGCGGCCAGCGGTTGCTGCTGTCGATCTATGCTACAACCTTCATTCTGCGCCAGAGAAATTTCCGCCTGGTGGCTGTGCAGGATATTCATGAGGAAATGGAAGAGCAGGAGATGCAGGCATGGCATAACCTGATTCGCGTGCTGACCCATGAAATCATGAATTCGATAACACCAATTTCATCGCTGGCGGCCACATCCAATAAACTGCTGAATTCCAGGGAACTGGATGATGAAGCATTAAACGATCTCAGGGACGCCGCCGCTGCCATCGAACGGCGCAGTACCGGACTGATTGATTTCCTCGAGGACTACCGTCGCCTGACGCGTATACCTATTCCTAAATATGAGCTGGTGGATGTCAAAGAATTGTTTGATCAGGTTAAAACACTATTGGATGAGGAGCTCAAAACCGGCAAGGTGGCTTTGCATAGTCGGGTGGATACTGATTCCATGAAAATCACCGCTGATCGTAATCTGATTGAACAGGTTCTGATCAATTTGTGCAAGAATGCCATTCAGGCCGTCAGGGAAGTTGATGAGCCGGAGATTAATCTTTCTGCTGAAATAAGTACGGGAGCCGTTCCGCTAATCAGGATCAGTGATAATGGTTGTGGAGTTTCCCCCGATCTGATGGAGAAGATATTTATTCCCTTCTTCACCACCAAACCGGATGGCAACGGCATTGGCCTGAGCCTGTCCCGGGAAATTATCCGTCGCCACAAAGGACGCTTGGAAGTTGAATCGGAACCGGGGACGGGGACAGCTTTCAGTATGTGGCTATAGGAAATGTTGGATGTTGAGTTGTGGATTTTGAATTACTGGTATCGGGAAGTAATAGTTCAAGTTAAGAGGTTAAGTGTTTAATGTTGGGGAGTATGAAATCAATACATAGGTTATTGTTCAGTGGTTTATTAAGCATTTTAACACATGAACATGGCAACACAATGAATTTTACCTTGCGTCATACAAATTCACACTATATTTTTTATTAAACCCAAGTTGGTTGATAGAGCAATTATAAACATGAAAGATTAACGTGAAAATCAGTGTCAAAGAATATGATATCTTAGCCAACCGTGTGAATTGTAACAATTACTTCAAGTGCATAGAAAATATTGATGTCGATGTAATTGAGATTCTTAAGGGCAGTTCCAACGATTACGTTGATTGTGACTGCGAGAATAGACGCAATGAATGTGGATTTGCGGTACCATCACCATTTGCTCCGTTATGTGGTTGCCCGGTAAAAGTCTATTGTAAGAAAAATCTGATGGTGTAACCGACCTGCTTGTATTCAGCTATAAATATTTATGATTAATTTGCATCAATCGAAACTTGATAATTTGTAACTTCCTGAAAAATAAATTCTCAAATAAGTCAATAAACCACACCTTTAGCAGGGGATTGAACCATGCGTATCAGAAATTTTCTATTCCTATTGATTCCGATAATTATCTTTGCCCAGGAACAGGTGCAGATTGGCAACCTGATCATGGAGAATGTACCCGAGATACCGGAAGAAGTTAAAATCCGCAACTGGCAGTACCGCAATGTACGCTCCGCCAGCTTCCGCTCCTGGAATCCTTCCGGACCGGGAATGCTGATCTCAACCCGTTTTGCCGAAACATCCCAGATTCATTTTGTGGAGCAGCCCCTGGGAGTCAGGCAGCAGATAACCTTTTTTGAAGAACCGGTCGGTGGCGCCAGCTATTGTCCCGATCCGGCGCAGAATGGCTTTCTGTTTTCCAAGGATATTGGCGGTAATGAATATTACCAGATCAATTATTTCGATCTGGATGATGGCACTTACCGGATGCTGACGGATGGTAAATCCCGGAATGGGTTAGGACCCTGGTCCAATAGTGGCAAACAGTTTGCCTTTACCAGCAATATGGGTAACGGTACCGACATGCAGGTCTATGTTGGTGGCCTGGCGGACGAGGAATTCAGGCAGGTGGTTACGGAACCAGGTTACTGGGTGGCCACCAACTGGTCGCCAGATGATACCAAGCTTCTGGTCCTTAGATATGTGTCGATTACCGAAACCTATGTGCATATGGTCGATCTGAGCACTGGTGAGATGACTCAGATCAATCCCAGTGATGAACCGGTTGCCTACGGCGATGCGGCCTTCAGCAAGGATGGTAAAGGTATATACCTGACCAGCGATGAGAATACGGAATTCAAACATCTTCGCTACTACGATCTGGCTACCAAGGAAACCCGGCTGGTATCTGGGCATATTCCCTGGGATGTGGCCGGGTTTACCCAATCGGATAATGGAAAGTATTTAGCTTACCTGGCTAATGAAGACGCCATCTCAAAAATTCATATTATCAAGACCAAAGATTTCTCCGAATTGACGATTCCCGATCTGCCGGTGGGCGATATTTCTGCCCTTAGTTTTCGCAACGATAACCGCAGCCTGGCAATCGGTTTTGATAATCCCCGGACACCCGGTGATATTTTCGTACTTGATGTAAAGAAAAAGAAATTGAAGCGCTGGACCAAGAGTGAGGTCGGGGGACTGAATACCGAGCAATTCATTATGCCCGAACTGATCCACGTTGAATCCTTTGATGGTCTGACTGTACCGGCCTTCCTGTATCGTCCCACCGAACCGGGACCACACCCGGTGGTAATCTACATCCATGGTGGACCCGAGAGCCAGTATACGCCCTATTTTTCTTCCACCTTCCAGTACTGGATCAAAGAGCTGGGAATTGCCGTACTGGCCACCAATGTGCGCGGTTCTGATGGTTACGGTAAATCATACCTTAAGATGGACAACGGTTTCAATCGTGAGAATTCGGTCAAGGATATCGGTGCCTTCTTGGATTGGATCGATAACCAGAATGACCTTGATTCTGACCGGATTGCCGTATTTGGCGGTTCCTATGGTGGTTATATGGTCCTGGCCAGTATGACCCACTACAACGACCGGATCAGCGCTGCTGTCGATGTGGTTGGTATCTCCAATTTTGTCACTTTCCTGACCAACACCAAATCTTACCGCCGTGACCTTCGTCGGGTCGAATATGGTGATGAACGGGATCCTGAGATGCGGGCTCATCTGGAGGCAATATCACCCAGTACCAATGCCAGTAAAATTACCAAACCGCTTTTCATCATTCAGGGTTACAACGACCCGCGTGTGCCGGTAACCGAAGCCGAACAGATGCGCGATGTCATCCGGGCCAACGGTGGTGATGTATGGTATATGGTTGCCATGGACGAGGGCCATGGTTTTAAGAAAAAATTCAACCGCGATTATTACTACAATGCGGTCAGTCTCTTCCTGGAAGAATTCCTGCTAAAATAGACGCGGGTCTCATACCGCTTACGGAGAAAAGCTATGCGAAAGCGACTAATCTGGAGCTTACCAATAATAATTGCACTGGCTGGTCTGGCTGGCTGGTCCTGTGCCCCCCGGACCGGTGGTGATACACTAGTCGAAAACGAGAAAATTATGAAACCTGCAGCACCTGTGGCGGAAATCCGACCACACAAGATGGATATGTTCGGCGATTTGCGTATTGATAATTATTACTGGCTTAAGGATCGGACCAGTCCGGAAGTTCTTGATTACCTCAAAGCCGAGAATGCCTATACCGATGCGGTAATGAAACAAACGGAAGATATGCAGACTGCATTATTCGAGGAAATGAAAAGCCGTATCAAGGAAACCGATCTGTCGGTTCCGGTAAAATATGGTGATTATTTCTACTATTCCCGGACCGAGGAAGGCAAACAGTATAAAGTTTATTGCCGTAAACCGGGTTCTCTGGAGGCGGGTGAAGAAATTTTACTTGATGAGAACCAGCTGGCGGAAGGATCGGAATATTTCGAGATTGGTGAATTCAAGGTCAGTCCCGATCACAAGTTGCTGGCCTATTCGGTTGACCTGGACGGCGGGGAGGAGTATACGGTCTATTTCAAGAATCTTGAGACCGGCGAATTATATCCCGAGCAGATCGAGGGTACCTATTATTCCCTGGAATGGGCCAACGATAATAAAACAGTTTTTTATACTACCGTTGATGAAGCCATGCGCCCATACCGGTTATACCGTCACGTTCTCGGTACCGATCCGGGTGAGGATGTCCTGGTGTACGAGGAAGTCGATGATTCATATTTCCTCAGCATCCAGAAATCCAAAAGCCAGGCCTTTCTTTTCCTGATGCTGGGAAGCCAGGTTACCACTGAAGTCCGCTATTTGATGACCGACGATCCTAAGGGCAGTTTCGAGATTATCCATCCCCGCCAGTACCGGATGGAATACTATCCGGCTCATCATGAGGATAAATTTTTTATTTTAACTAACGACAATGCACTGAATTTTAAGCTGATGGCGGCTCCGGTGAGTAATCCGACAATTGACAACTGGACAACAGTGATTGAACATCGTGATGCGGTCATACTGGAGGAAATAATAACCTTCCGGAATCATTTGGTTGTAGTGGAACGGGATCAGGGTTTGCGAAAAATCCGAGTCAGGGATTTTGAGAGTTCCGAAGAATATTATGTGGATTTTCCCGAAGCGACCTATAAAATGAACCTTGAGGAAAATCCTGAGTTCAACACGGGGCAACTGCGTTTTAAGTATTCCTCCTTTATTACACCTAATTCGATCTATGATTACAATATGTCTTACCGCCAGCGGGAATTACAGAAACAGGATGAGGTATTAGGTGGTTACGATCCCACCCGGTATGAAACCACACGGGTGTTCGCCACATCAGTCGATGGCAAGCAGATTCCCATTTCAATTGTTTACCGCCGGGATATGATCCGCGATGGCAGCAATCCGGTCTATCTTTACGGTTATGGCTCCTATGGATACAATACCGATCCACGTTTCAATTCCAACCGGTTCAGCCTGATCGATCGTGGTTTTATTTTCGCCGTGGCCCACATCCGTGGCAGCAGTTACCTGGGACGTGGCTGGTATGAGGATGGCAAGTTATTGAACAAAAAAAATACATATACCGATTTCATCAGTTGTGCCGAATACCTGGTTGAGAATAATTACACTAATCCCAAGCAACTGGTGGCGGTTGGCGGCAGCGCCGGTGGTCTGCTGATGGGTGCTGTATCCAATCTGCGGCCGGATCTGTTTAAGGTAATCGTAGCGGATGTTCCGTTTGTGGATGTTATCACCACCATGCTGGATGAGTCGATTCCGTTGACCGTAATCGAATATGATGAATGGGGCAATCCCAACGATGAGGAATTCTATTGGTACATGAAAGATTATTCGCCCTATGACCAGGTGGCAGCCAAGGATTATCCCAATCTGTTGATCACCGCCGGACTGAATGATCCCCGGGTGCAGTACTGGGAACCGGCCAAATGGACGGCCAAACTGCGGGCTGCCAAAACGGATAATAACCGTCTGCTCCTGAAAACCAATATGGGTGCCGGGCATGGCGGCGCCTCGGGCCGCTACGATTATTTGAAGGAAGTGGCCTTTGAGTATGCCTTCATCCTGGATTTGCTGGGTATTGAATAGTACAGTTTTAAGAAACCTTCCAGGTCATATCTTATAGACCTGGAAGGTTACCTATCTCTTATATCGCCTGCCATAATCAGCTATTTTCCGCCACTGGTATCCATCAAGTTGATGTAAATTAACACCACGCGGGAAATCACAATGAGTTTACAATCAATCAATCCGGCCACCGGCGAAACAATCAAAGAATATCGGGAAATGCATCCGGATGAGTGGCAAGAAATACTTCTCATGGTTGATCAGGACTTCCGCAGTTGGAGAGAAACCGGCCTGGATCACCGTTCCCGTAAAATGAGCCAGGTTGCGGAACTGCTGCTGAAAGAAGAAGAAAGATTGGGATTTCTGATCACCAGTGAAATGGGTAAACCATTGATGCAGGCCATTGCCGAGGTTGAAAAATGTGCCTGGGTTTGCGATTATTATGCCGAGAATGTAGAGGCATTTATCAGTCCTGAAGAAATTCCTACCGAAATGCAGCGCAGCTATGTGGCTTTTCAGCCATTGGGTGTGATTCTGGCGGTAATGCCCTGGAATTTTCCCTTCTGGCAGGTATTCCGGTTTGCTGCCCCGGCCCTTATGGCCGGTAATGGTGCGGTATTGAAACACTCTTCCAATGTGAGCGGCTGTGCCCTGGCGATCGAAGCTATTTTCCGGCAGGCCGGTTTCCCGGAAAATATTTTCCGAACTTTACTGATCGGTTCACAACAGGTTAAAGCGGTGATCGAGAATCCATTGGTGCAGGCTGTAACCCTAACCGGCAGTACTCCAGCCGGTCAGTCCGTAGCTGCTGCGGCCGGGGCAAATCTTAAGAAGACTGTGCTTGAATTGGGAGGCAGTGATCCCTACATCGTTTTGAAGGATGCCGATCTGGATTCAGCCGTTTCCAGTTGTGCAGCTGCCCGGATGCTTAACGGTGGACAGAGTTGTATCGCTGCCAAACGCTTTATTGTCGATCAGGCGATTGTTGACCGGTTTACTGAATTGATGGTGGGGAAAATGTCATCTTTTCACTTTGGTGATCCGTTCGAGGAGGTTGGTTTGGGACCAATGGCCCGGTCCGACCTGCGCGATGAGTTGCACCAACAGGTAATTGATAGTATTGCCGCTGGTGCCAGACTGTTGCTGGGGGGCAAAATTCCTGCCGGACCTGGTGCTTATTACCCGCCTACTGTTCTGGCTGATGTCTGTCCGGGAATGCCGGCCTTTGACCAGGAATTATTCGGGCCAGTAGCGGCCGTTATTGCGGCCCGTGATGAAGAGGAGGCGCTTCGGCTGGCCAATCAATCCGAATTCGGTTTAGGGGCCGCCATATTCACCAGCGATCTGGAAAAGGGTCGTCGGATCGCCGAACTGCAGCTGGAGGCTGGTTGTTGTTTTGTTAATGATTTTGTAAAATCCGATCCACGCTTACCGTTCGGTGGCGTGAAAAATTCCGGGTATGGCCGCGAACTGGCTGCCTTTGGAATCCGGGAATTTGTTAATATTAAAACAGTGTGCGTCAAATGAAGAAGATCATTATAATAGTTTTGTTATTGGTTTTTGCCCTGTCAATCCAGGCCCAGGAAAATCGGATTTTCTGGGATGGCGGTGACTGGAAACGGCTCAACCAGTTAACGGACCATAATCCGGATATGACTTACCGGATGAAAGCCGCCTATATAAATGGTGTTCTGGACGGTCGCCTGTTTTATTATCTCAAGACCTGGTCCGCCGATCAGGGTCTGGCCGACAGCATCTACGCGGAAACAGTCGATTATCTGACTACCCGGGAACTGGTCACGGCCGTCGATAATTTTTACCAGGATCCGCTACATTCCTACGTGCCGGTTCCATCGGCGATTATAATTGCCACCATGTATGCCGAGCGCATGTCGCTGGAGGAAATCGATCAGTATATCCGTCAGACCAAATTCTGGATCAACGATCTGATGTTAAAGATGGAGGAAGACGGCTGGAATAAATTACTGGATGATAAACTGGACAAGCACTTGCAGAAGCTGGCCGATTAATCGATTCTGATCAATCCCACCTTGGGGTGGTAGGTATAAATCCGGTGGTCGCCGGTAAATTCGATCCTGCCAACATGGAAAGCATATTTTGACGACTCATTGGGATTGTAATCGAATATCAATCCACGGCTGACCGACAATCCCGATTTGAGCGCATCCTCATATTCCTGGATCAGAACCAGCCTTTGCTCAGATATAATTTCATTATGATAACCACGCACAGTAATGAATCCCTGCAATCCGGAGATTTGCAGATCAGTGTTATTATTGAACTGAACCAGAATTTGTAATTTGTTTCCATCCAAAACCCGCTGGCGTAAATCGATGGAAAACATATCCTCCCAGGATTGGCCCCACAAGCCGGTCAGTAATGCTAATAATAGAAATTTCTTCACACTGGAAATTCGTAAGCTCGGGTGTAGAAAAAAAGATAAATCAGCCTGGTTGAATAACTTCCGTGAAACAATCAGGCAATAATATGGTTCAATCGAACAATCATGCAGGAATATGAATTTCGTCAGTTGATGGAGCGTCTGGATCCCTGGTTCAGGCCGGTCAAAATAGGTAATTATGATGGTAAGTGGATTCTGCATGGGAAATTGCGCGACGGTGTGACACGTGCAGAACTGGAAAACCAGATTAAGAATGAACCATTTGAATTCGATATTATAACCATCGATGACGAATTAGAAATCATGGTTAATGAATCAAACCGGGTCATTTTACGCCTGCCGAAGATTCCGCGCCTGAATATCCTTCTGTTCTTTGCTACCGTGTTAACTACCCTCCTGGCCGGAAGTATGATGGAGGGCGGTTTACCCTGGGAACGGTTTAGCGATTTATGGCTGGGTATTCCGTTCTCGGTAACCCTGCTGCTGATCCTGGGCTCTCACGAATTCGGCCATTATTATTTTGCCCGCAAACACCGCGTAGATGCCACCCTGCCATATTTCATCCCCGCACCGACCTTTATAGGTACTTTTGGGGCGGTAATCAGAATTAAATCACCGATTCGTCACCGGGCCGCGTTGTTGCAGATCGGTGCGGCCGGTCCGATTGCCGGATTTCTGGTGGCATTGCCGGCGTTGATAATCGGACTAGCTAAATCGGCGGTGGTTGATATGGGTGAGATGACAGCCGGTTTTATCCTTGGTGATTCGATCCTGATGAAATTCCTGGTAATATTGACTCATCCACATTTACCGGACAACCAGGATATAATGCTGCATCCGATTGCCTTTGCCGGCTGGATCGGGATGCTGGTGACGATGCTGAACCTCCTGCCCGTAGGACAGCTGGATGGGGGGCATATCGCTTACGCCGTCTTTGGGGATAAACATAATAAATATGCCTGGTGGATCTTCCTGGCACTGATTCCGCTCAGTGTTTTCAGCCTGAACTGGCTTTTCTGGGCTATCCTGATCCTGGTATTTATGCGGACCGCCAAACATCCGCCGATCATGGATATTGCCACCCCATTGTCGCAAAAAGACCAGCTGATTGGTATTGCCACGCTGGTGATTTTTATTCTATGTTTTATCCCGGCACCATTAAAGGGAATTTGATATTAATAAGGTACTAAAAATATTTTTGATTATGACCGGCCTCCTGTGGGGACAGTCCCGGGTTGGTGAATGGGGTTCGTTTACTTCACCGCTTGATATTCAGGCGATGATCGAGATCGGCGATTCCATTGTTGCAGCCACCGATGGTGGTTTGCTGATCTTTGACCGGATTTCCAGAACATTCATGACGATTAATAATACTGATGGTCTCCATTCCACCGACCTGCTTGCAGTCGCGAATGACGGCAATAATCTATGGATCGGGGGCAATGATCCTAATGGAGTGATTCAGATATATGACCTGCAGGAGATGGAATCGGTGGATATCTTCGATTTTGGTTTTACCTGCATCCCCGGTTTTGCGATCGCTGATTCCCTGGTTTATGGAGTGTTCAAGGAGAACATGGATTGGGGCTTGATCGAATTCATTTACCGTAACGGAAAATTCATTTACCGTGATATCTACCGCAACTGGCCTCAATCATGGACAGAAATTTCCGGTGCAGCGATTCACGGTGATTATGTCTGGGTTGCCGGGGACCAGGGACTCTGGCGTGGAAATTGGCGCACTGAAAACCTGAAAGATCCTAACAGTTGGGAACAGCCTCTACCGGCTCTGACGGGAAATATCACTACCATCAAGCAATATGAAGATCATTTATTGATTGTCGCTGACCGGGTTGTATTCCGACTGGAACTTGACGATCTTTCCATTTCCTGGCAGTGGAATTATTTTGCCAACACCTATCAGCTGCTCGACCTGGTTGAAACCAGTGACCTGGCCGTCTGGGGGATGTTGTCGGGGACGTTGATCAAACTATCTGATACCGCCAAGGAATGGCAGATCGCTCCTGGTTATTCATTCAATAATCTTCTGCCACTTGGGGATAATACGGTGGCAATTGGAACCGCTGTGGGTTTAAGTGTCCTGGATCGTGAGAATCAGAGCCTGGAGCGGTTGGCACCAAACGTACCGGTTACCAACCAGATGACGGCCGTAACCGTGCTGGATGACGGTCGGCTGGTGGCGGCCTCCAAACGTGGTTTGTCGATCAGGGAAGCCAGCGGGTGGCGGAACATCGTTGAAACTCTGAATGACACGGTGATCCACGAATACTATGATTATGATTATTATATTGCCGATTCGCTGCCTATTGATTTCGGAGGATATGTGGCCGATCTGGAGCAAGGTCCGGACGGATTACTGTACTGTGCCATCAGGGGGACGTATCCGGTGCCTAATTCCAATTATAATCTCCGCGGTGGCGGTATTGTAATCATCGATATCGATGATCCGCTGAATTATACCCTAATTGATACCAATGTACTCGATTACTATGCCGATGAGTACCTGGTTACGAAGGAATTGGAATTCGATACATTCGACAATCTGTGGGTTGGTGACACCTACTCTACCAATAAGAACCAGACCATGCATGTCCGGAATGCGGCTGGTGAGTGGGGACATTTTACCGCTACCAGTGTAAATGAACAGCCTTCCGCACCAAATTCGATTACCATCGACCGCTGGCAGCGGGTATGGGTTTCGGCGGAATTGTGGGAACCTACTCCCTCCGGTATCACTAATGGTGGACTGGCGATGATGAGCTATTCCGGCGATCCGGCGGCTCCTGATAATATTCAATGGAAAGCGGTCGAGGCCGGAATCAGCGTATGGTCCACGGTTTTTAGTGCGCAGGATATATTATACATACT
This sequence comes from uncultured bacterium, assembly GCA_964410945.1. Lineage (GTDB taxonomy): Bacteria > Fidelibacterota > Marinisomatia > Marinisomatales > TCS56 > CAYPJE01. The sequence goes on along the minus strand of CAYPJE010000021.1, from coordinate 31,504 downwards.
GTCCCCGGAAGGGCTGACTGGTCTACGGCTCCAGAGTTCGATGACCAACCCGGTTGTCAGTCGTTCCCCAATACCGTATTTTCCAAATACTGCCTTTGGGCTGGGCTCCAAACTGCGCCTTGATACCCGTGGAAATATTTGGGCCACCTCTTCCAGCCAGGGGATCAGGATTTTGCTGGAGAATGCAACTTACTGGCCTACAATCGACGGTCTCACCTTTGAGAATTCCGGGTTGCTGTCGGATAATGTCACCGATCTCGAGTTCGATCCATGGCAGAGATTGGCCTATATCACCAGCGACCAGGGTATCAACAGCCTGAAGATTCCTTTTGCTGTTCGCCGGGATGAAGATACGGTGCTGAAAATATTTCCCAGTCCTTTTCACCTGCCCAGTGATAACGAACTTGTCATTGATGGTTTGGATGACGAAAGCCTGGTCAAAATAATGACCCTCTCCGGCGAAGTGGTCCGCTCAATCGAGGTCGAATCTGATAATATTCAGGGCTACCAGGCTTTCTGGGATGGCCGGAATTCAGCCGGGAAGCTGGTGGGCAGCGGAGTTTACCTGATCGTGGCCCATGCCAGCGGTGAGGGCAGCAAGGTGGGTAAACTCACCGTCATTCGGCATTAAACCACAGATTACTCCCAACTACGTCCTGGTTTTTATCGGGAACTTCGTCGAACAGGCAGATTGTACTGATTGGCGGGATGGGGATGTTTGGTGTATGGTGCACTTAACGCTGCTTAGGTGTGGTTTGCCTAAATAATTCATAATTTTCCATTATATTATTTTTGTACAGTTTCTTGGCATTATCAGATAAAAATGATTTGTCAACCATAGCCAATATCCCATCTTCTTTTTTATTAAATAAGTCAATAGTCTTAACAATAACAGTTTCTCTGATCTTCAAACGTTTTCCGAATTCAATGAAATCCTCATTTTTATAACTATATTTTTCTCCTAATGGCAAGCTGGTTTGTTCAAGTTCACTGAACAGATTCAAGGCCAGTAAATTATCTGTAACATGAATTTTGGTATTCATTAAATCATACGCGGGAGACAACATCATATCGCTATCCGCTGTTTCCAATAACGAAATGTTTTTTAAATGAGCATCGCCATTGCCAATAAGGAAATTGAATATCAGAATACGAAGAAAATCAACTCTGTTTAATGGACTCAACCATTCTCCGACATCTTGATAGGTTTTTGATTTATATTTATGAGCAACTTGAAGAACTGATACGAAATCTTCCTGATTTAATTTTTGGCCGTTTACATCAAAATCAAATCGTCTGGTGATATAGGCCGGAGTTCCGTTGGCAAAGTTCATAAAAGCACATTCGGCTATTTTAATACCAAAGAGCTGCTTAGCTAATTGCATTGTTAAATGTTCATTGGCAGGTGATTGGTCAGGCAGATTAAAACTTGATAACATCGGTTTGATTATGTACCGGGATTTTTCATTTAGATCCATTTTGGGAACCAGATCAAGTCCCCTTGGTTTGCCAACAAATCCTTTTCGCTGGACCCCTGAGATACTAAATCCCATCGGCTGACCATCAATTCTTTTTGAAATATCTTCCCAATTGAATTTTAATTGAGGACTGACCTTAGAGCGGTTAAATAAAACTGTCTCACAGGATGAACAAAATCCCTTTATATTATCCTTAAGACATCCGTTACACTGGGGCATGTTCTATGTTTTTTACTGTTATTGCTCCGATTGTATCATATTGGCAGGTTAATACCAATAAGCTCCAATCATCACTGGGGTCAATTCTTAATGCTTTACAAATTTGTTTTCGATTCTCACCCTCGCTGAGAATAGATTTGAAGTAGTGAAATAATTCTTTGGATTGATATGATTTCTGGTTTTTAGGCATACTAACCGAAATTGGTCGCGTAGTATCATCTTTAATAAAAGCATCATCATATTCAAAGTGATAACCGTCGCTATCCACCCATAGTTCTCCGGCCTTTATGTATCCTTTATAGATGACTTCCAGTCTGTTTTCTAATTCCATATATTTTTAATTACGGAATTTCACTTCCACCTTTAATTCCAAATTGAGATATTCAAATATATTTTGCAGGACCTCAATTGTCGGATTACCTACACCACGTTCGATTTGAGAAATAGTAGTCTTGGACATACCGGTCAGGTCGGCTAAATTCCTGATGGTTAGCCCCAATACCTTCCTTCTGTGTTTGATTAGTTTTCCTATTTCTTCTGTTTTCATATTGCTGTACCATTTTACTGGTAAATGTTTGTCAAATATACTCATATCAGTTGAATGTGTCAATAATATATCAATATAATGGTACAAAGATGACAAAAACATTGGGGGCTGGTATAATTGTGAGATTTAAACCAGTATATTGGTGTTTAGGCGGGAAATATTGGAAAAAGATATAACAGTGAGAGTTGTACCAATATAATGACACATGAAATAAATCACTTAAACATTGTTCTTAGTGGTCCAGCTTTACTGGGTGTATGGGGTGGGGTCCATTATGTATCTGTTACCTGAAGATGAACCAGCATTGAAATACACTTGTATCATTGAACTGCAAAATGTCCGTATTAGCCGTGCAAGTCTGTTAGCGGTTGTTTTTTAAGATTTAATCTAAAAATGATGAAATATATAATAAACAAAGATATACTGGTGAAGTAAATATTACACTAGACATTTTGAAATGGAATAAACCCTTATTTATTCATATTTCTTATTGTTTGTGAATCTTCTAAAAGCCAATTATTAGTTTCATTTGCTTCTATCAGTTCAAAAATTTCAAAAGATTGATAATAACATTCCTGTATAAAAGGATATTGATTAATAATTGACTCTACGATGTCTTTTGATTTTACTTCAAGTATTTGTATTGCCCCATCATTATCGTTAAATGGACCACACAAAAATATATTTCCCTTTTTTGTTTGTTCACGCAAATGAGCAACATGTTGGTTTAACAGATCAATTGTCAATGCGCCTTTATTCTTGTCTTTAAAAATAGCAATGAATTTTGTCATGTTGAATTTTTTAAATCAGTAATGTTTATGATTAAAATTACTGCCAACGCCTGAAAAACCCAATATTGTCGAACAGGACTGGGGATTACCAGGGGGTGCATTTTTAAACGTGCAGATTGCTCCGGGGGTAGGGAAAGTAACCTTCAGGGTCTCGAAGATGTGACCTTGAAGGTTTACCATTGCTTTTATTCTTCCGTTTCCGGTATCTGGATGAATTCCGGCATCAACCCGAACTCGCCTTCCAACTCATCAGCGATACTGCGGATCATGAGCTTGCGGTCGGCGTAGGACAGGAAGGCCGATTTCATGGCCGTGATCGTCAATTCCCGGAAATCGTACAGGTTGAAACCGAAGTGTTTATTAGCCAGAGCGAATTCGTTGGTCAGATCCGTATTGGACATCAGGCGGTTATCGGTATTCAGTGTAATGCGCAGGCCTTTTTCATAATAATATTTGGCCGGGTGGCGGCTGATCGATTTCACTGACTGGGTTTGATAATTTGATGTGAGGCAGATTTCCAATGTGATTCGATGATCATTGACATAATTCATCAGATCCTTGTCCTCTTTCAGCCGGGTGCCATGGCCGATCCGGTGGGCACCACAGTAATGGAGAGCCTGGTGAATGGAGGAAGGACCAAACGCCTCGCCTGCATGTATAGTGGCATTGATGTTATTATCCAGGACCAGGTAGAAGGCTTCACGGTGATCCTTGGCCGGGAAATTTTCTTCCGCCCCTGCCAGATCAAATCCAACCACGCCTTTGTTCTTGAAATGGACCGTAAGATCAGCCAGTTTCAATGATTTTTCCGGTGATATATTGCGGATACCGCAGACGATTATCCCGGACTTGACTCCGAAATCACGTTCACCACGGCGCAGCCCTTTCCGAACGGCCAGGACCGATTCCTTGGGCAGCATCCCTTTCTGGCAATGCAGGATGGGTGAATAACGGACCTCGATATAACGCACATTTTCTTTGGCTACATCTTCAATTAATTCATAGGCCACCTGCTCCAGACTTGCAGGAGTCTGAAGTACTTTCAGGGTGATCTCAAACAATTCCAGGTACTCTTCCAGCGATTTGAAGCGTCCGGAAGGGGACATGATTTTCTTCAACCTGGCCGGATCGGTGGTGGGCAGTGTAACCTTTTCTTTGGCGGCCAGATCGATGATGGTTGGAACACGCAGACTCCCATCCAGATGGCAATGAAGTTCCACTTTGGGCAGGCGTCGCAGCAAATCCCGTTCAATCAGCATTAATCTTTGCTCGCAATCCGATATAGCCAGAAGCAGATTCCACCAAGTACCAGCAGTCCGGGCCAGTAGTGCAGGGGAGCTTCGGCAAAGACAGCATAGTTGGTTGGCAGAGACCAGGCAAATAGTTCATTGAGCATCAGCGGAACGGCCAGCAGGATACCGATCAGGGCTTCACCGGTGATCAGTCCGGAGGCAAACAGCAGACCCTTCTGATTAATATCTTCTTTCCCGTGGGGGGACATTTTTCCGATGGTCATATATGAAAGCAATCCACCGATAAAAATTGGAGTTGACAGAGAAAACGGTAAATAGGTACCGACCGCCACGGCCAGAATGGGAGTCCTGAAAGTCGAACCACGTTTTTCCAGGTTTTTATCCAGGGTAATAATGGCTATTGCCAGAACGGCACCGATAATGATCAGGTTCCAGGGCAAATCCTGGTTGAAAACACCGCGGGCGATATTGGCCATCAGACTGGCCTGTGGGGCAGTCAGAACATGTCCCTGTAGATCGGGGGCCAGGTGGGCATCGCTGCCGATACCGTATTTCTGGTGGAGCATCCACAATACCGGCATCATTACGAACGAGCCGGACAACACACCAACGGCCTGCATGATCTGCTGTTTCCAGGGTGTGGCTCCTACAATATAACCGGTTTTCAGATCCTGCAGATTGTCACCACCGATGGCCGCGGCACAACAGACCACAGCCCCGATGAAAATTGCTGCCGCCGGGCCCACATTGACACCGCTTTTATACAGGATGAACAGTAACAGGGAAGAAGAAAGCACGGTAGCAATCGTGACCCCGGAGATAGGATTATTGGACGAACCCACCAGTCCCGCCATGTATGAGGCTACTGCTGAGAACAGGAAACCGGCAATCAGCATCAGGACGGCCATGAAGGCTGATACGGCAATGTTTTCCACGACGGTAAGATATATGGCAAAAATTGGAATCAATGAAAATAATAACGCAATTCCCACCCATTTCATGGGAGTATCCATTTCGGTCCGTTTCACGACCTGGTTGTTGTTGGACCGCATTTTTTCGTAAGTGTCCAGCCCCGATTTAATCCCACGAACCAGGGAACTGCGCAGGTTGATCAGGGCCCACAATCCGCCAACGATCATGGCGCCAACACCGATGTACTTGACAACATTGTTATGCAGCCAGGCGACGGCCGCGGTTGGATCGGCGAGAACGTCAAACGGAATCTGATCGATATAGCCAGGCGCCAGGATCGGCAGGAAAATCCAGCGACCAATGACACCGCCGCTGAATACCAGGAGTGAGATATTCAAACCCACGATATAACCGACTGATATAAGGGCCGGTGAAAGATTTAACTCAAAATTGGCAAAGGAATTTCCGATGCGCCGGGAAGCTGACATGATATCTGCCCACAGCACCATGGCTGATTCGCCGAAAATCTTGAAAAAGGCACCTGCCAGACCAGCCTGGACCAGATATTTCAGTCCGGTGGCACCGCTTTCACCGGTAGCCAGGACTTCGGCGGTAGCAATGCCTTCCGGGAACTGGAGTTGTTCCTCAACGATTAACGCGCGACGCAGGGGGATGGTAAACAGGACCCCGATGATTCCACCGGTGGCGGCAATACCGGTAATGATCCAATACTGATCGAATCCAAAATCACCCCAGTAATTCATCAGGATCAGAGACGGTATTGTGAAAATCACACCAGCGGCCAGCGATTCTCCGGCCGAGGCGGCGGTTTGCACAATATTGTTTTCCAGTATATTGGAGCGACGGAATAATTTCAGAATACCCATGGAAATGACGGCAGCTGGAATGGAAGCGGAGACGGTCATACCGGCGAATAATCCCAGGTAGGCATTGGCTCCCGCCAGCAGGACGGACAGTACAACACCCAGGATCAGGGCTTTCAGAGTAATTTCAGGCAGATTGCTTTTGGACATGGAAACTCCTCAGTTTAAGCAGGGAAGCTAGGCAGAATCGAACCAATCCGGCAACTGTTTGGTCGTTGACCGTAAAAATCATTCAGAATTAGGAGCTAATTGTGACCGCAGTACTGGTTTGAAAATTATTATGTTAGTATATTGCCACCTCAATTGGTTTAACAAAGGTTTGAAGCGGCAATGAAAATCAAGATTCTTTTGTTCCTGGTATTTCTATCGTATTCTGTGCAGGCCCAGAAAGTGGTGGCGGTGATCGATTTTGAACCAATCAACTTGGGCAGTGGGGAAGCACTGGCCCTTTCGGAACGCTTTCGAACCGAGATCCAATCCCGGGACACCTTCAACGTCTATATCGACCGTTCCAGCATGGAAACAGTGCTGATCGAGCAGGGTTTTCAGCAGACCGGTTGTACCAGTAATGAATGTGCCGTTGAAGTGGGCGAAATGCTGGGTGCCCAGGAAATCATCGTTGGAACCGTGGGGCTGATCGGTACCACCTATAGTGTGAATGTCCGTTCGATTGCCGTGGAAAACGGGAAGATCCTGAAAACTGCCAGCCGTGATTTCAAGGGTGAGATCGATATAGTCCTGTCCCCCGGGATGCAGCTGGTGGCGGATCAGTTTATCTCCAATAATCAGTCAACGGTAGCCGACCATTCTGTCAGCCGGAAGGCCACGGCCGATGTAGGCGATCAGGTCGATGAATTATTAGCAGATTTCGTGCCCTACTGGGAAGAAATTCAGCGGCGTACCATGCGGCCGGAAATCTATGGTGAAGGCAGTGATGTCTATGAAATTGCGGTCCGTGATGCAAAAATCGATATCGATAATGAAAAATGGGTTTTAGGCCCCGGTTGTGCCGGAACAGGCTGCGGTACCTGTAATCCGATCCTGGGATTTGCGATTGTGCCGGTTACCCTGGGGTGGGCACTGCTGGGTGATGTCCATGTTCCCGCCCGGCGCTGGCGCACGGTCACCGATCTGGAGGAGAAGGATAAAACTACCTACCTTAAGACCTATAAAGCCCAGGTTCGCCGAACCAGGTTTCAGCGTTCGCTGTATGGTGCCATGGGCGGTTTTATCGCAGGAGCCGTAATCTACGGTTTGAGAAAATAGATACCTTATTTTATACCTGATATTTGTGTAATTTATACTGTTGATAGGGGTGCTGTTCCGGTACCAGACGGAATGGCTGAGAAAAGACCCTTGGAACCTGATCTGGATAATGCCAGCGTAGGGAGGCAATCATGAAAATACGCGATCTCATTTTTATTCATTTTGTATTATTTAGCATTCTAATGGCCCAGGAGATTACCGTCTCCGGGCGAATCATAGCTGCTGATACCAGACAACCATTGATCGGTGTGAACATTGTCAGTGGTGATAACGGAACCAGTTCTGCCGAGGATGGTGATTTCACAATAATAATTACACCCGGTGCAGTGCTACGGTTTACATTCATTGGTTATGAAGCGGTGGAGCTGATACCGGACCGGGCCTTCATTGAAGTGGAAATGCAGCCGGCTGTTCTGGAAGGCGAGGCAGTGTATGTCAGCGCCATCCGGGCGGTGGAAGGAGTGACACCGGTAGCCTTTTCCACTTTGACCAGCACTGAGATTCAAGCCCGCTATACCGTTGAGGATGTTCCCATGGTTCTGGCCTTTGAACCAGGTGTACATGCCTACAGTGAAAGTGGGAATGGTACGGGTTATTCCTATGTTTCGATCCGTGGATTTGATCAGAGCCGGATTGCGGTAATGCTGGATAATGTGCCCCTGAATGATAATGAAAGCCACCAGGTCTACTGGGTGGATCATGGTGACATTCTTAGCGATGCGGACGAGGTACAGATTCAGCGGGGAATCGGTAACAGCCTGTATGGCTCCTCGGCCTTTGGCGGATCGATCAATGTTACCACCGGGATCAGATCGGATGAACCGGGGATCAGTCTCAGCCTGGGTGGCGGTTCTTATAACACAAGCAAATTGAGCTGGAAAGGTTCCTCCGGGCCGATGCTGGATGGAAAAGCATTTTTCACCGGCCGGGTCAGCCAGATCAAATCCGATGGCTACCGTGACAATCACAGCAGCATCCAGCAGGCCCTGTCGCTGGCTGGTGAATATACCAGTGGCCGTTTGACCAACCAGTTCCGGGCGCTGATCGGCTACGAGAATACCGACCTGGCCTGGTGGGGTGTCTATTCTGATTATATCGATGACCGCCAGGCCCGGACCGGCATTGATGAACTGTATACCGATGATTTCAAGCAGCAGATCTATTCGCTTAATACAAATTTCCGTCTGAGGGATGATCTGGTAATAAATAACGTGGCTTATCTGGTCAAAGGATCAGGTTATTATGAAGTATTCAAATATGACCGGGATTATTACAGCTACAATCTGGATGTTAATGACCAGTTCGCGGATAGTGTTGAGCAGGAAATGACCACCGATCTGTTGCGGCGCAAGTGGATAGTCAATTCCTATTATGGGGTAATTCCGACTGTTACGTTGAGTAAACCGATGTATCGCCTTGATATCGGAGCCGAATTACGGTTTTATGAAGGCGATCACTATGGTAAGGTCAGTGATTTCTCCATTTCTGAATTAACAAATGAGTTAGGTGAGGGTTGGTATAAATATTACCAGTACCTGGGGAAAAAGACCCTGGCAACCGGTTTTGCCCATCTGATGGTTAATCCGATTGAACCACTACGGATTATTGCCGATCTTCAATACCAGTTCATCGATTGGTCCTTGGACCAGAAAACGATCGGCCATGCTCCCGGACACCGGCTCAATGCGGATTGGGATTTCTTGAATCCCCGGCTTGGACTGGTATATTCATTTACTGATGAATTGTCCGCATTTGTCAATTATGGCAAGGCCCAGAAGGAACCGGCCGATAATCAGATCATTTCCGCCGATGATGTCTGGAGCGAACCGGTTATGGCTGCCGCAGAGGTAATCCATGATTATGAATTGGGCGTTAATTATCACTCACCCAAAATACGTGCCAACCTGAACTACTACCTGATCAATTACGCCAATGAACAGTTGAAGAACATCGATGTGGAACAGGAAGGGGAGTATGAGTATTATTCAGCTGCTGGAACAATTCACCAAGGTTTGGAATATGAGCTGATTTTTCAGCCCACAGGTAATTATGAATTCGGTTTGAATGGCAGTTTCAGCAATCATCATTTTGATAATCCGGATTCCGATCCACTGCCGGGAGTACCTGAGGTATTACTTAATTTATGGGGTCAATTCAGATTGCCGATGGGCTTGGTTGTTTTCACAAACCTCCGTTATGTAGGTGAACAGAACATGCCAGCTGCCAGTGAATTAGTCAGCAATGAAGTTCTGCCGGCCTATTTATTAGTCGATTGTGGTATTACCTGGTCAAACAAAATCTGGGAAGCATCACTGAAAGTGAATAACCTGTTCGATGAGTTGTATTCCACCAGCGGGTATGACTGGGACGGCTGGAAATATTACTGGCCGGGAGCGACGAGGAATGGATTTCTGTCGGTGGCATTGCGACTGTAGTTGGAATTATTTTCCAGATTTATATGATCGGTTTTTGGTAATGATCTGGTTGGATGGACATATAAACAATTAATATTAAACAACAATTAATTGTTGCGGATGCCAAAACCCAAAACTGGCATATCCTTTGTAGATCTACATGCGAGTAGATACACTACTCTTCAGTTGAGGGGCTGGTAGACAGAACGAACGGAGGTTCGATATGTCGATAGACGCAATCAATACATCCAGTCAAATGATGCCGGGCCTACAGCGGCCGGATCCTTCCGAAATAGCCAGTAATGTAATCCAGAAGAAAGATGCTGATGGCGATGGTGTCCTTAGTATTGATGAAATGGGGAAGATTGCTGACAAATTCACGGAAATCGATGCTGATGGCGATGGGTTGGTGACGGAAGATGAAATACTTTCAGATCTGGCCAGTCGTTTGGAGGAAAGGGGATTGATACCCCCGATGAATGGGGAAAAACCGAATATAAATCAATTGAAAAGCATGCTGAGTCAAATGGGTATTTCAAATTCGGATGACGAAGATACCACTTATGATACAATCAGCACCTTGCTGGATAATATGGGGGTTTCAAAAGAGGAATCCACTAATATCATGGAAACACTGCAAAGTAATGGACTAAGCATTTTCAGTTGATTTGATAAACCAAAAAGAAGATGCGCTTCGAAAGGTGCTGCTCAAATTTTGAGTGGCACTTTTTTTTATACTAAATGGGATATTACTGTAAATTCCTTCCGGATAATAGATTTCAAAAGAACATTGAATGGAAATTGAAACATGGACCTGAAACCAACCTTTGCTTACAAAGATGTATCCCTGGTGCCCCGCAATCTATCCACCGTCCGCAGCCGTCAGGAAATCGATCTGGCGATCAAGGCTGATTCGAATGGACGTCAATTAGTATTGCGGATTCCACTGCTGCCGGCTCCCATGGATACGATCTGCAGCGTGGCCATGTGCCGGATGCTGGCCGAAAACGAGATGTTGGGAATGATCCATCGTTTCAAATCCGATGAGGATCGCTTGAATGATTACCGGAACCTTCAGGATGAGGGCTACGATGCAATTATTGCCGTGGGACTGGAAGAAGAGGGGCTTATCAGTGAATTTCACGATCTGGGCGCCCGCCGGTTCATCGTAGACGTGGCCAATGGCTTCAATCAGGCCGTTGAACCGACAATTGATTATCTGCTTGATCTGGAAGACACGTTTGTGATCTGTGGGAATGTGGATTCCGGTGAAGGATTTGAGTATCTATCCAATCTGGGGGTCCATGCCATCCGGGTCGGAATCGGAACCGGTTCGATGTGTACGACCTCGATAATGACCGGGGTGGGACAGGGAATTATTTCTTCAATCATTGAATGCCGCGCCAGGAAGGATGCGATTGGCAGCCAGTCCCTGCTGATTGCCGACGGTGGAATTCGTGAGGTTGGTGATATTGCAAAGGCGTTGGTGGCCGGCGCTGACCTGGTTATGGCTGGACGCCTGTTTGCCGGTACCAAGGAGGCGGAGGGAAATATCCTGAAATATGAGGGTAAACTTTACAAGGCCTATCGTGGATCGGCTTCATTTGCCGTCCAGCAGAAACGGGGGAAGAATCCCTATTATATCGAAGGTGACGAGACAATCGTGGCCTACAAGGGTGGGGTGCAAAATATCCTGGACCAGGTCGAAGCTGGCTTGCGAAGTTCATTGAGCTATATGGGAGCCCGTAACCTGGAAGAATTCACCGGCTTGCAATCACTGGTGGTGCATCATTCCACTGACTACTGATGATATACCGGCAGAATGGGAACGAGGTACCGGGGACAGGGAACGGAGGAAAGCAGACGGGAGACCGGAAGAAATAAAAAGGGTGCTCAGTCAAATGATCTGGGTGTCTCAATGGTTTACCATCATTCTTCCACCATCTCCAGACCGCTCCCGGCTATCCGCCGGTAATAGCAACTCCGCTTCCCGGTGTGACAGGCGGCATCGTTGAGTGGCTCGACCAGATAAACCAGTGAATTCTGTTCACAGTTGACCAGGATGTCTTTTACTTCAAGGAAATCACCGCTGGTGTTGCCCTTGATCCACAACTCGTTGCGCGAGGTGCTCCAAAAGGTGGCTTTTCCGCTTTTTATTGTATAGTTCAAAGCCTTTTGATTGGCATAAGCTATTATCAAGACTTCCTTTGTGTTTGCATCCTGCACCACCACAGGCAGAACCTCTGATCCGGTGGCGGCGATTCTATACAATTTAGTGAAATCAAGTTTTAAGTCGGTTGTTGATTCGAGTTTATCCATTGGTCAGTCTCACGGGAATATCATTTGCAGCTAAATACTCTTTAAGGTCATTGATCGCGATCATCCGGCGGTGAAAGATCGAGGCTGCCAGTGCCGCATCGGAATTTCCTTTGGTGAATGCTTCCAATACATGTTCCATGGTTCCGATTCCACCGGAGGCGATTACCGGAATATCTACCGTAGCAGCTACGGTGCGGTTCAATTCCAGATCGGTACCGGCCTGGGTTCCATCGGCATCCATGCTGGTGAGCAGGATTTCACCGGCCCCCAGATGGCAAGCATCCCGGGCCCAATCGATGGCATCTATTTCCGTAGGCTGCGAACCGCCATGGGTGTAGACTAACCAACTGTCTCCGGTGCGTTGAGCATCGATGGCCACCACGATGCACTGGGAACCGAACTCCCGGGCACTCTCTGCCACCAGATCGGGATTCTTCACTGCGGCTGTATTCATGGCTACTTTGTCGGCCCCTGCATTCAACAGATCAGAAATATCTGATACGGAATTGACTCCACCACCTACCGTGAAGGGTATAAATACCTGGTGAGATACCTCGGCGATCAGGTCAACAACCGTGCGGCGCGAATCCACACTGGCGGTGATATCAAGGAAGACCAGCTCATCGGCCCCTTCGCTGCTGTACCAGGCCGCCATTTCAACCGGGTCACCTTCAATGACCAGGTTTTTAAATTTAACCCCCTTCACCACCATTCCGTCCTTCACATCCAGGCAGGGAATAATCCGTTTCGTCAGCATCGTTTTAAATCCTCCAGGGTGATGGCATTTTCGTACAGGGCCCGGCCCAGGATTACACCTTTCAACCGCTCCAGTTTAAGGTTCTTCAATTGCATGATATGCTCAACTGAGCCTACTCCTCCGGCAGTCACTACATCCATTTTAGTGGAATTAGCAAAGCTGGTAAGTGATACACAGTTGGGTCCTTCCAGAGTGCCATCGGTGGTTATATCGGTGAAGTTGACACGGGTAAATCCGGTATTCTCAAGCCGGGCGACCAGGTCAGTTACTTCCAAACGATCAGAATCCTGCCAGCCACGGGTCATGATTTTTCCAGCTCGCACATCGATGCCTGCGATCAGGGCACCTTTGGAGCGTTGTTGCCAATCCCTAAGCGTGGCTTCATCCAATTTGGTTAGCAGTGTCCCCAGTATTACATAGCTGGCACCAGCTTGGATAACCGTCAGAATATCTTCCCAGGTTCGAATTCCGCCACCCAGTTCGATCGTAACACCGGTACGAGCGATAGCTGAAATGGCTTCCAGGTTGACCGGTCGACCGGCTTTGGCGCCATCCAAATCAACCACATGGATGTGTTTAAAACCATTTTCAAAAAACCGGCATGCCATATCGGCTGGTGATTTGGTATAGGTGGATTGCTTGGAGTAGTCACCCTGAAACAAGCGCACGCACTGGCCGTCGATCAGATCGATGGCCGGTATAATTTCAAATTTTTCCATCATTATATGCTTTCAGTAATGCCAGGCCCAGGTCCTGTGATTTTTCCGGGTGAAATTGCATGCCAAACACTTGGTCATGCTTTATGATGCAGGGAAAATTGATACCATACTCAGAAGTAGCAAATATTGTATCATTATCGTCCGGTTGACAGTAATAACCATGAACGAAGTAGGCATAACCATCTTTTACCAGCCCGGATCGCTTAAATTCCACCGAATTCCAGCCCATATGAATTTTGCGTTTCATTTTTTGGAATGGATGTACCTGACCAGGGATCAGATCCAGACCCACCGCTCCTGGTGATTCATCGCTACCCGTGAGCAGCAATTGCATTCCCAGGCAAATCCCAAGGATCGGTTTTCTTTCGTTGGCCGTTTGCAGCAAGTATGACCTCAATCCACTGGTTTCCAGGCTGCTGACAGCAGTACCGAAGGCACCGACGCCAGGCAGGATCAGACGCTGGCAGGTTTCCAATTCCTTTGGATCGCGGCTGACAACAAATGGGATATTCAAGTAGGCCAGGGAGTTTGATATACTTCCCAGGTTGCCAACACCGTAGTCGATGATTCCAATCATAAACTGCCCTTGGTTGATCCGCTCCAACCGGAACGGGGCTGGAGGGCCTGCCGGATGGCCAGACCCAGTCCTTTGAACTGGCTTTCGATAATATGGTGCGGATCGCTGCCGGAAATGGTCTCGATATTCAGTGTCAAGCGGCCTTCCTGGGCCAGTGAACGGAAAAAGTGTTTAGCCAGGTAGGATTCAAAACGTCCTATCCGCGTATAACCTAACTCCGCCTGGTAAACAAAATAGGGGCGGTTGCACAAATCCAGAGCCACCCTTGTCAAGGCGTCATCCATAGGCAGCAATGACCAGCCCACCCGTTCAATGGCTGTATCCCGGGACCATTCCTGGTACAGGGCTTGTCCCAGCACGATGGCGGTATCTTCCACGGTGTGGTGATTGTCAACTTCCAGGTCACCACTAACGGTGAGGGATAGATCCCAATCGGCCCAGGTAGCCAGACTGGTAAGCATGTGATCGAAGAACCCAACCCCGGTAGCTATTTGTAATTGGCCGCTGCCACGTACTTCAAGCTCACAGGTGATATCCGTTTCTTTGGTTTTTCGTTGGATTTTTGTCATGGGAGCAACTCCAGTTTGGTTAATGCTTGGGTTATGGTAGTAAAAGTTGGTGTTCGTAGTTCAGACATTCTTGTCTGAACACCGGTTTGTATTGCAGGTGCATCAACAGACAGGAACGTCTGCTGAACGGATACATTTGATATTAGGATGAAATCTAATTCAAAATCGCTGGCGCGATTAAAATTCTGTACCGTGTTATAATCATCGATCGAGTCCCCGAAATAATAACCATTTTGATAGTTATTATTCACGAAAGCCTGGATCAATTTGACCGGATTTGGCTTATCCAGCTCAGGCTGATCGCTGAAGAGAATTTTTTCTGATGGAAGGTTCCAGCCAAGGATTTCCATTGCTAACCCGGTTTCGGTCTTGTCGCGGCCAGTAAAGATCATGAAAGGAACATTCAGCTGGTTAAATATAGCTGAGGGAAGCAAGGATTGTTCGGTCTGCCACTGTCCACCATGCTGAATGGTGGCTGGCTCAAAGCCATATAGTCTTCGACAGGATCGTTTTCCGCCATAACTTTCCTGACAGAGTCGGATCACATTTTCAAAATGAGCGCTGTCTTCCTGGACTGACAGCTTCTGCAGGGCCGGAAGCCCGCCACCGTTTTCGGCCAGGCGCTGGCAGTAATCATTGATCGACAGCTCGGTGTAATTCCAGATCCACAGGAATCCGGCACAACCGGTGAGCCAGTCATTGTTGAAACCGGGCACCTCCTTGATGCGCTGGTAATCAGAGGGCATGAACAGACTGCTGTCGGTGGCTATCCGTACCGCTTCGGTAACGGCGGATGAGAAGGAACGGGAGGTGTCTATCAAAACACCATCGATGTCGAAAATCAGTACGTCGGGGGTCATAATGTTTTCTTCTCTATAATATCGCCCTTCGACGGGCTCAGGGTGACATTGTTATTTGTGTCATGGTTCGACAGGCTCACCATGACATATTCACTTCTATTTTTTAATATAATGTCACTCTGAGTTTGACGAAGGGGGATTGTAATTGTATTAGTCATTCCTTATTTCCTTCAACGCAGTTAGAAGAACAGCGTTCTGCTCTGGTGTGCCGACAGTAATACGCACACAACCGCCGGTGACCTTTGATACATCGCGTACCAGGATTCCTTTATTGAGTAACCCGGATATGAATTCGTTAGCTGGGATCGGTGGTTTCACTAGAAAAAAATTGGAGCGGGAATCCCAGACTTGGTAAGCGGGCAGGCTACGGATGGCGTTAATCAGCTGGTCTCGCTGGGTAATTATTTTGCCAGCCCGTTCAGCGATCAGAGTACGGTTTTTAATCACCATCCCAAAGGCCAATCCGGTGAAGATATCGAGATTAAAGGGCATCAGCCCCTTCCGAATCTGCTCTGCCACCTGGGGTTGAGCCAAGGCATAACCGGCCCGGATACCAGCCAGTCCGGCGGCTTTACTCAAGGTGCGGGTTACTACCAGTTGAGGATAACGATCAATCAACCCAGCCGCCGTTACCCCGGAAAATTCAACATATGCTTCATCGATTACAATCAAGCCAGGGGTCTGTGCAATGAGTGGTTCCAGGTCGGTTAACTCAATTAGTCTCCCCGTCGGTGAATTCGGATTGGGAATTACCAGTAGTTTACAGTTGTGAGTATTTTCAATTAAAACTGAAATATCTGTATTAAAATCATTATTAACCGCTACCGGTACTGTAGTGGCGCCATAGCGTTCGGCTAACAACTGATAAACACCAAAGGTAGGTTGGAGGATCCCAATCCTATCACCAGACTCCAATGTTACACTGAAAAGAGCCTGCAGGATTTCGTTGGATCCGTTACCCAAAACCACATTAGCGGCTAGTTGGTTATCCCAGGCACCTACCTGGGCCTGCAATTCCTCCTGGCTTAGGGGTGGGTAACGATTCCAATCCAGTGCCAGTAAATTTTCGGTCAGTTTGGCCTTCAATTCCGGTGGCCAGTCCCAGGGAGATTCATTCTGGTTCAGCTTGACCGGCACCGCAGGCAGATTGACGGCGTAGGCCTGCTGTTTCAGAACGCCGGATCGAAATATCCGCTTCAAATCATTCTTATTCATTAGTAACCTCCACCGAGCGGGCGTGGGCTTCCAGTCCTTCGGCCCGACCGATTGCTGCCACCGATCGTCCACTTCGGGACAATGCATCAGGGCCTGCCTCGACCGTGGCGAAGGGGACCAGGAAGTCATAGACCGATAACGGCCCCCGGAAGCGCGCCTGTCCACTGGTGGGCAGGGTGTGGTTGGAACCGGCCCAGAAATCACCCCAGGCCACTGGTGTTGAGGATCCGATGAAGGTTGTTCCGGCAATCAACCTGCTACTCAATTCCCTGGCTTCCGTTACCTGTAGTGAAAGGTGCTCAGGAGCAATAGCATTGATAGTGGTGACCATATCGTTTAGATCATTTGCGATATAGATAAAAGCATTGTTTTGCAGAGATTGAATGGCGATGTCTTTGGTTGGCAAGTCCGCTAATTGAACCGCCAATTCCTGTTCAATTGGTTCAATCAGTTTTTCGTCTGATACAATCAGGATCGGGAGGGCATCGGGATCGTGCTCAGCCTGGCTCAGCAGTTCGGCCACCACCGCAGCCGGCGGGGCATTTTTATCAGCTGCTACTACCACTTCCGTGGGACCGGCAATCATATCAATGCCAACCTGGCGAGAGAGCTGGAATTTAGCTTCAGTGACATATTTATTCCCCGGGCCAGTGATAATGTCCACTGCTGGAATATCATCGGTTCCCATTGCCATGGCGGCAATTGACTGGGCACCGCCAACACGGAATACCTTGGTAATTCCCAGCAATTCACAGGCTGCCAGAATGGTCGGGGAGGGCCAGTCGTTGGCAGAGGGGGGAGTGCAGACAACGATATCTTTGACACCGGCCAGCTGCGCCGGGATAACATTCATCAGCAGGGTGGAGACCAGTGGGTAGCGGCCACCGGGGACGTAAAGGCCAGCCCGGCGCACGGGACGCCAGTTCCAGCTGACCTGCGTGCCGTCAGGCTGGGTGAGCTTATAACCATCCGGTTTCTGTTGACTGTGAAAGCGCCGCAGATTTTCGGTGCTGTCCAGCAAAGCCCGACGGAGATTGGGGTCCAATTCGGATGCCGCTTGATCGATCATTGTTTGCGGAACTGCGAAATCATTAATGGAAACCCCATCAAATCCGGCTGTTAAATCGCGGAGGGCTTTGGAACCATCCCTGCGAACCTGGTCAATGATTGAACGTACTACAGAACCGACATCGGTTTCACTGCTATGACGTTGGATCAGCCAGTTATCCAACTCGCTCCGACTGAACCGGCGCATCATCGGGGGATTACCTTGTTGAGGGGATATTCGATAATATCGGTGGCCCCGGCGGTTAGCAGTTTGGGGATCAGGTTCCTTACGGTTGATTCCTCCACGATGATCTCTACCGCCACACCTTTACCCTGGTAAAGCTGGCTGACAGTAGGTGAGCGCATAGCAGGTAGCATATCCAGAACTGCATCCAAAGCTGCATCGCGGACATTCATTTTTAGTCCTACCCGGCTGTTGGCAAAGATGGCACTTTGGAGTAGTTTGGCGATCGTATCGATTTTTACCCGTTTTTCCGGATCTTTGTAAGCTTCTTTATTTGCAATGAAGCGAACCGTGGATTTTAAAACCTCATCTACTATCCGCAGTTTGTTAGCCCGCAGGGAGGATCCGGTTTCGGTGACTTCCACGATGGCGTCGGATAGCAATCCCGGTTTGATTTCGGTGGCACCCCAGGAGAATTCGATTTCAGACTCAACTTCCT
Source organism: uncultured bacterium (assembly GCA_964410945.1). Taxonomy (GTDB): domain Bacteria; phylum Fidelibacterota; class Marinisomatia; order Marinisomatales; family TCS56; genus CAYPJE01. Next base: position 12,994 of record CAYPJE010000021.1, on the reverse strand, counting down.
GTTGTTCCAGGTAACGCCTGGTCAGATTTACAACCTCAGTGCTGATCCGTTTACCGTTCAGATCCTTTACCGACTGGATTTCTGAATCTTCAGGTACTGCAATCACCCAGCGCACCGGACGCATCGAAGCTTTGGCATACACCAGTTCACATACTTCCACGACATCGGAATCATTTTCCATGATCCAGTCTTTCCCGGTGAAGCCGGCATCAAGTACGCCCTGTTCAACATAGGTGGACATTTCCTGGGCGCGGATCAATAGCGCTTTCAGGTCCTGGTCATCGCAATAGGGCCGGTAGGCACGGGCGGAAAAGGTGAAGTTCCAGCCGGCCTTTTTCAGCAGGTGCAGGGTGCTGTCCTGGAGGCTGCCTTTTGGCAACCCAATATTTAATTCCATATTTTCTCCATAAAAAAAGCCCCCGGAGTTCCGGAGGCTTTTCAAATCTTATTTGATTAGATGTAGCTAGCCGCCCAGACCCCGTGAGGTTTGGTATCCATGATGATGAATATGATGGAAACGGCTAATCATTACATGGCAAGTTTAGGTGTAGATAAAATTGTGGGGCAAGGAATTTTATTTCAGCACTATCATTTTACGGGTCTGGGCAAACTGATCCGTGATCATCTGGTATAGATAAATACCGGAACCAACTGTTTTTCCCATGGCATCCCTGCCATCCCAGATTAACTGGTGCGTGCCTGTATTCTGATTGGACAGGGACCATTCCTGGACCACACTTCCCAGACTGTTATAGACCACAATTCTTACATCGGCTTGTTGTGGCAGGGTATATTGAATAGTCGTGCTGGGATTAAAAGGGTTGGGGTAATTCTGGTCCAGCGAAAACTGATCTGGCACTGATGAATGCTCTGGCTTGATTGCGATATATTCACTGTCAAAAAAAGTGAGAATGGCTGACATCATATCTTCACGGGTTGTGGCTGGATAGATAGTCTCAAAAGGAAATCCCAGGTAGACCAGTTTACCTGGGGCCGAGCCATCCGGGAAATAGCCCTCAAAACTAACCGCGGCAACATCATGATTGGTCACGTTTTTGTATCTGATCTGAGCTATGCTTCCGTTTACTGCTATCAGGGCATCAGGATATATAACGTTAAAAGTCCCCTGGCTGCCGTTGTCATAAGTGATGCCGGTTAAATCTTCAAACAGCCCAGCGGTGATACCTGCGGCGGAATAATAGGTTCCGGATACACCACCAGGGGCATCTGCTGAGTACTGAGCCTTGAAGTAATTACGGAAAAATGATTTATCAGCACCAGACCCCTTATAGTCCAGATCCCAGGCAATTTCTGCTCCGGAGACAAACAGATGTCCTCCTGCTTTCAGGTAATTTGATACCAGTACCTGCTCTGATGCGGAGAATGTTTCATCAACCGTCGATTCTTCCCCTAGAATATAGTCGGCCGCCGGATAATCCGTAAGATTGAACAGGCCATTGATGATAGCTTCATTGGTGGCGGCATCAAAAGTGGTAATGTTGGCCAAAAGGGCGGTGGAATGTTGGCGGATAAAATTATACGTATTTCCAGTGGACGAACGATCGAATCCGTTGACAATCAACATCTCCGGTGTTGCCATGGATACCGGCAATCCGGCCAGGACTTCTGACTCAGGAGATAGCCCAGCGCTGTTTTCCGCCACCAGTTTGATGTATACGATTGTGGCGGGTGGAAAATTCTCAAGTAAATACTCGTTCCCGGAAAATGTTGATGTCGATGGAAATGAAATTCCATCTGAACCATAGTAAAGACGATATTGATCAACCGCTGAATCAGGTGATATCTTGATCCGCAGATCATAGCCATCTTCAGATTTTATGCCAAAGGATTTGGGCTGACCGGGTAAGTTGGTATCTGTGATGTAAGTGGTCTGCGACATCGGACCGGTCTCATCACTGAGGACTTTATAGGCAGTGGAATTTTTGAGCACGTTCTGGATGGTTGTCGGATTACCATCCAGGAAAATATCGGCATTCAGGAGACGGATTCCATGGCTGTAATCAACATAATAATTATAATGACCGCTGTATAAGGGCTGGATTGGTGCGCCATTCAGCTGGTGCCAACCGTAAATCACTACATATCCGTCGGTTATCTTGTTACTCAGGACAACATCTTTTTTGGTCCCGCCAGTCAGTTGTCCCAGGACACCTCCGGCCGCAGCGAACTGGTCGTTGATAGCAGTGTTATGCTCAACAAATTTTTCTACCTGCTCATTATCATTGCCAACCGGATAGTAGGTCACCGGAGCCAGTTTGATCTCGGCATTACTGTAGATGTCGTCAACCAGTTTGCTGGTGGGCAGGCAGGCGCCGAAAAAATCTGCGATTTTCTGGGCCGTGATCGGTCCCATCGGGATCCTGCAAAAATCGGCGTCTGAACCAATTGCCAGATAGTCTGGCATGACCTGATACCGTACCTGATGGGAACCTCCGTTGATATCACTGGCAGACATTTCAATGTCAGTCAATTCCCGCAGGAAGTAGGGTAGGTTACCGGTGAACAATTCATTCAAAATGGCATCCTCACGGGCACTGAAACTGAGGTTTTTTACCGACTCCATGAATTCCGACCCGGTTGGCGCATCAGGATTGCGCAGAGGAATCTGGAAATCTACCGGGGTGATTTCATCAGATTGAATCAGGCTTGAGTAGCAGCGGTCACCATAATATTCATAGCCTGAACTTTCCAGGTTTGTACCGGTCAGCATGGTATGGATGAATCCGCTGCGTTCCACCTGAACAGTATGCAGAATAGCATGATCGGGATTCTTTTTTAACAGGATTTTCACCCTACCTTCCAAAGCTGAATGACGAATGAAGCTACTGTCTTCTTCGGTGGTAAAGGAAAAGGTCGCGGCCATGTATTTCTGCATGATCCGGCTACGGTACCAGGTTCCGCCAGTGGCGGAGACTATTGGTTGACCGTTATAGAGGGCAATGCTGTCATTATAAGCCAGAACCGATACAAAATGATCGGATTCAGCCTGCAGCCATTCAATCATCTGGTCCCCGTAATGATGCTCATAGCCGTAGTTGCTGTCCAGAAAGCAGATCCTTTTCACGTAATCCGGAATAGTATCATAAGCGTCCAGTAAAGAGAAGATGAAACGGCCTCCGCCGCTGTGTCCGGTGAGGATCACGAACGGATTATAATCCTGGAAATAAGCCAGTAAGTAATCGACAGTCTCCTTTACGATGGTAGCGTAATTCGGGTATGTTGCCTTCCAGGTGGGCCAGCTTTTCTGGGCTGTTTCCAAATAGATGGTCACCAGGTTATAGTCGCCGGATTGCTGGCGCAGGAAGCGGGTCTGGGCGCCGATATGCTGGATATCGTAATGCCAGTCGTCACCTTCAGATAGAATTTTGCCGACCGTTTGCTCAATAGTATTCCCGTTCGGCAGGGCAAACAGGGCTATTCCGACTGGCTTGGTGATGTCAAATTCAGTTGCCGCTGGTGCATTAATGTGAATTCGCATATCCGGTTGACGGTTGAAAGTAATGTATTGTTCGCCCTGAAAAGCGCTGGTTTTAAATCCCGGAAGTTGATTTTCACTGGCCCCAAGCGGTACGGTTGTAAAGCATAGTACAGTAAAAGTTGTAAACAGGATCGAATGAATTTTATGCATAGCCCGGCCTATTTATGCGATTTAATAATGACCGGGAAAGTTAGCTAGAATATTTTGATTTACAATGATGGGAACATAATTTATTGCGAGGTCTGGTAAGCAAACCGGTGCTAAAGTTGTTAAAATATCAATCGGAACTGTGGGTATTGGGCTGGATACTGATATCAAGCCTGCTTAATGGAATCAGTGCAGTAGAAGACAGTCTGGCAGTTAAACCGAAAAAATACATCACGATAAGTTACTGGAACGATGATTTTCTTTATCGGAACATAATTGAGGATATCATTCCCAAGGGTGAAGACGACCGGGTAACGGCGGCTCTATTAATTGAATATGGCACACAAGATATAGATATTAGGTTCCATTATAAGATACTGACCAGCCGAGAGTTGGGATACCGCACAGATCTGGTTTCAATCGGATATCTGAAGAATTTAGAGCGTTGGAGTAGGTATTTTTGCTATGGTTTCGGATTAATGGGTAATGGTAATCTTGGCGGCTCAACAATCCAAAACGCCTATCATAGGTTGAACGGATATGATGAAGTCCGGCTGACCTATTTGGAGCAAATCAAAGTTGGCGTTTATATATCCGGATTAATACAGAAACATATTCTATGGAGCAATCGTCCAACTGTTGTACTTTACCTGCAGCCGACACTGGGGATGCATCCGGTAGTCAACTCAATTAAGACCGGTGCTTCAGTTGCTAATGACTTCACTATCCTGAAAAGCAGTATTACCGGAAGGATGGAGGTGGTAGGAGGATTTAATCACCATTTTGTTGATGACCGGTTTTACAAATCAATTTTTAGTTCCGGTGTGATGTATGGCAGTATGCTAAGTTTAGTAGTATTCAGGCAATATCTGCTATCTGGTTGGATTATGGTGAATCACTATGGCCACCACGATTATCATTTTGGAATGACGATTGCCTGGCGGATCAATGGTGCTGAATTTGGTAATCTGTTTTATGTACTACTACAATAATCTGTGGCTAGATAATATATTTACTCACACAGATAACTTACTGATAATTCACATTGCCCGATATTCCAATTGCTTCCGCCATTATAGCCTGCAAACCATACTTGATATTTATTGCCTTGACGAATAACAGTTGGAGCTGATGAAGCCATTGAATTCCATTCATCATATTCCCCATGAATGATAATGGGACTTAATTTATCCTTTTCCCAATCAATACCATTAGAAGATAATGCTCGCCCGATACAATAAACAGTACCATATGATTCAGTGATAGCACCATAATAAATTGTCTCGAAATACCCATTTTCTGATAATAAAACATGTGCTAATTCATTTCCGGTTTGTTCAAATTCATACACATCTGAAACATGTATAGGTTCGGGGTGGATTGTCCAATTCAGCCCATCTTTGGAAGTTGCATATCCTGAAACTCTTGCACTTTTATCACTGGGTTGCGGAAAGTATGAAGATTTTGCTTTGAACCAGAGATGATATTTGTTTTCATGGTACAAAACAGATGATACAATTATATCAATATCCACCCATTTTTCTTCAGAAGCTGATATCACAGGATTATTTTCGTGTTTTACCCAATTGATTCCGTCGACCGATTCCGCATAACCAATAGAGGATTTATTGGAATTATCATATCCATTATACCACATTCTAAAAATACCATTGTTATAGATTACGTTTGGTTGGCGAATATATGACTCATCAAATTCTCCTGCATTGCCAAAGGACATAACAGGGTTGTTCTCATTCTCATTCCAATTAATGCCATCATTGGACGTTGCCAGACCAATTTGAAAAGGATCACTACCACGCCCATTAAACCACAGATAATACAGACCGTTAATGTAAATAACTTCTGGTGCAATAACTGTTGCACTGTTCCATGAACATGAACGGGTGAAAAGAGGATTGTTTTCATTAAAAGTAACCTTTACGTCAGAGAAAAAATCACATTTGAGTGGATTGTTGGTCTTAATAATTTTTATTGTATCACGATCAATTTCGTCTCCTATCGTTATTCGGAAAATATTTTCTTCATTTTCATTGATTTGTATTATATCGGATCCGCTAAATGATACTTTACCGTTCACATAGGCATCAACAGTTATAGATTGTTTACCAATAGGTATTTCTTCAATTTGAAAAATTTCGATTCCATTTTGTCGATCAAATGACTCAGCAATAATTCCATTTTTTTCCGTGTCTAGAATAACGATGATATCATCAATATCTTCGGGTGTGTTTTCTGTGGTCAATACTATTTTTGTGAGAGATACTGTATTATTTGCCATTTGGTCTGGATCATTAAGTGTACAACTATTAATAAGAAGGACGAAAGAGACTAAAGTAGATAATAAGTATTTATGATTCATGGTATCCCCACACAATTTATAATCCAAAATACAAAATCAGTATTATTGTATGCTAGCTCTAATATCAATAAATTTCTTCTGAACTGATTTAAAAATTGTTAATAAATATCGTTGATATTAACCTGTACTAAGTGTTTGTGTAATCACGGGAGGTTCCATGATAAATTTCCATATCAGGCTGTTAATGTATACTATCAGTTTTTTAGTTATTTTTTCCTGCCAGCAACAATCAATTGAAACCTTTGCTGATAAAATCATTTACCATACCAAAGATTACTACACACATATTGCGGTTATGGATGAGGATGGCAGTAATAAAGTGGAATTGACCGAAGGAAGGAGTTTTGGCCATTTCTGTGATATATCATCAGACGGGAAAAAGATAATATTTTCTATTAATCCTATAGATGTAGGTCCGATCGAATTCTACTGCCTGGATGCGGAAACAATGAAACGGACTAAGATTCTGGAAGGGCAGGGGAAGATTTTCAGTCCCCGGTTTTCGCCCGATGGATCGAAATTGGTATACAAAGCGAAGACAGATGATGATTATGATATTTTTTCCATTAACACCGATGGTTCTGGTAAAATCCAACTCACGGATAATGATTTGGATGACCGCTGGCCGGTATATTCTCCCGATGGCGCGAAAATCTTGTTTTGCCGGGGAGACACCAAATCTTCCCACCTTTATATAATGGATTCTGATGGTAGTAACCAGGTAGCGTTGACTGATCCGCTAGACAGCACCTTTGCCTTTTTTCCAGAAATTTCACCTGATGGTTCGAAGATCATGTGTGAGGTAAACCCGATCACTGGTCGTTTTGAGATATTGTTGATGGATTTTGAGGGAAGTAATCAGCAAGTTCTGGAAAATGAGAACAAGGACTATGGAATGGCGAATTTTTCTCCCGATGGTTCCATGATAGTTTTCGTATCAGGTTTTATGAAGAAAAATGAATCCGATATAATGATCTATGATATTGAAAATGGAAATCTGATTAAACTAACTCAGGAATCGGGCGAATATCAGCGCCCGCGTTTTTCCCGTGGTGGGGACAGTATTGTGTATTCCATGAAGCAAGGGAAGATATCACAGATATATAGTATCAATATCGAAAGCAGGAAGATCAAACAATTGACCCGTCGTGAGGATAAGAATTATCTGCCGTTTATGTGATTAACTAACGGTATATCTTTTTACCATATTTAACAGCTTCTGAATCATCAACGGCTTGACCATATACTCGCTACAGCCGGCGTTAAAGGCATGTTCTTTGTCTGACATGAAAGCATGGGCAGTAACAACTATCACCGGGATGTCTTTCCATTGATCGGTTTTGCGCAGATGATTTAAAAAACTGATCCCATCTTCGTCACCCTGCAATGATATATCCAGTAAAATGATGTCTGCACCAAATTCCTTCAGCTTTTGCCTGGCCTCATCAACCGATACTGAATACATAACATCGTAATCATTACCTAGCACAAAGCCCAGCAGCTTCTGAAAGTTAATATCATCCTCAACCACCAGGATCATTGGTTTCAACTGGCGGTCTCTATCCCTGTCATCAGTCCAGACACTTGCGGCAGGAAATGGAATGGTTTGTTTCTCTTCCAAAGTACTTGAATTGAATCTTAATGAATACTTAAAGCCACCTTCATTCAGCTTTTGGGAAGATATGCTCACTTTGTTTTTCTCCAGATATTTCTGAATTATGGATAATCCGACTCCAAACTCACTGGACTGATTATCCTCGACTAAATCATAGAATGATTGGGCATCCGGTTGTATTTTAAGCGTGTCTTCTGAAAAACCAGTTCCTGGATGCTGGATTGAAAGTACAATTTCGTCTTCATCACTAGTAAGCGACAGCTCGATTTTCCCTTTTGGAGTGCTGATGACTGCATTCTCGATCAATTTTGCAATCGCCCTGGTCAAGCTTTGCTCATCACTGTCTATGTAGGGTGATTCGACTGACGACTCAAACACGATTTCCAGATCTTTCGAAGTTGCTTCCGATTCATGCTCCAGAATGATATTCTCGATTAAATCACTCAGATTGATTTGTTTGATGCTGTAGTCTATTTGCCCCGATTCTATATTCATGAAGTCAATGATTTCGTTGGCAATGCGCTTCAATTTCAAACCGCTGGTGACAACGATTTTAAAATATTCTAATTCTTCCTTACTGTAGTGTTCCTTTTTCTGCTCATGAATGATATCAATGAAACCCAGGATAGTATTTATTGGTGATCGCATCTCCATAGAAATCTTAGAAAGTAGACGGTTTTTGATGCGATTAGTCTTTTGTGATTCCTTTAATGTTTTTTCCATATCAATCCAAATGGTTGAATTAATGAAACTGAATAAACATCACTGATTGAGCCTATTAATCATATCTATGGCAGCAACCAGCCTACTATTTGGTTGTAGTCATTGAATACAATGACCGCATTGAGAGTACTGATCTCGAATGAAAGCCCGTATACTATTACCAAGCCAAAGGTGAATTCGTCCTCAGCCACAATGGCGGTCTTGCTGGTTCCATCAAGTCCCCGGTTCGAGGCAACAAAAATTACTGGCCTTTGGTAACCTGAATATGAAAACAAAGATACAGCAGCTAATTTTAAGTTCCAGTGTGGGTATGGGGGTGCACTGGCTTCAGGATCAGTATAAATTGATTTCAGATCATCAATAAGTTGGTTAACGGTCAATTTGCCTGAAATCATTGAAATCTGATTGAATTTTTCTTATCGACAGACGTTTCAATAGTCATTACATCCTCATCATCCAAACAACCTGATTAACCTAATTATACACTAAAACAAACTATCGATGAAGCAAAATTTCGCGGGTTAGTAAACACAGGTTGATAAAAGGATAATTCAGCAGAGTTGGCCCTTTTAAATGATGTAAACCGAACTTTTTCTGGGAAATTCCGATTGTCAAATCAATTGATGGGGTGAATTCGACTGCTTTTATATAAGGCTCACACATTGTGGGGTAATTTTAAAAACTCTAATTTTATCTGGCTCTAAAATAGGTGGGATTACAGGGTGACAAAAAGGAACCTTTTTTAAGATAAATCTGAACCAACTTTAAAACCTATCTCAATACTGCCACCTTTGTTTCAAAACCTGCCTCATTATTTATCTCAAAATCAAAGTATCAAAACTCTTGAGTGCTGATGAGTTTTGATACCTACTGTCTCATTTACGTATTTTTCCTGGCACAGCAATTATTTGATCTCCTGCACCATCAATAGCAAATCCGGCAGATCCATCTTCCGGAAAATCTATTGAAATTAAATCCCAACTACCATCAACAGCGGATTGGCTATGATAAATATCTTCGTATCTCATAATCCAACCCTCTTCACCTGTTATGAGCAAATCCTTGCCATTTAAGTTCAAGTCAGTTTGGGCAGTCCATGTCTTGCCTGTGTCTGCGCTGAAATATACATCGTCAGTCAATATCCAGACATTACCAGGATCATTAGAGTCAAATTCAATATCCATTCCCCATCCACTATGCGGAGTCGTAAATGTTTCCCAGGATTCACCGCCGTCAAGTGTGCGATATATTTCTTGTTCTCCTTTTATAACAAACCCAATGTCCTCATTATAAAATTTAAGCACTTGCATTCCCCCGGGATAGTTTGTTGGAGTCCAATTTATACCGCCATCAATAGTTTTGTATAGTAATTGAGGTGTGTTACAACAGTTGATAAAGTAGCCGACATCAATGTTTATAAAATCAATCCTTCTCCAAGTGTCTCCTGATGATGGCCCAATCGCCATGGCATCCATTTGAATCCAAGTCTGACCTCCATCAGTTGTTCGTAAAATTATCGGCGCATCATTTTTACCATCGCCCATGGCAACACCATTATTAGTATCAAACATTTCGATATAATTAAAAAATGTTGTTTGTGTTGTGTCATAATACTGAACATTCCATGACTCACCACCATCGGGTGTATGAAGTATTTTTGCGTCCCCAGCGCTACAAAACCATATATTATTTGTATCTATAACCGATATATCTACAACTGCCCAACCGGTATATTGAAATAAACACAATTCCTTCCAATCAAGTCCACCATTGGTAGTTAATAATACAAACGATGAGTTATCAGGACACTCATAAATACAGCTATCATCGTCCTCTGTTGCTTCCGGATCATAGTTTAATGCAGAAGGATCAGTACATCCCAAATCCTTTTCTTTATTATCGCTATCCTCACATCCAAATAAGTAAATAAGTGTTAAAACCAGTATTATTAATCTAAAATACATTATTAACTACCTTGTTTATGATGAAGTATGGTTTTATCAACTCAAAGTTAGTATGCAACTCAGTAAATAACAAATATATCAGGCATAAGAACCCTAGTAATAATTAGGAGGACTTATGCTAATTGGGTATGCACGTGTTTCAACCAATGATCAGAATCTTGATCCGCAGTTGGATGCGTTAAAGAAAGCAGGCTGTGTAAAAATTCATGAAGACTGTGCCAGTGGATCCAAAACCAACAGAAACGGCCTTGAAACCGCGATTGAATCACTTCGCGAAGGTGATACTCTGGTCGTTTGGAAGCTGGATCGTTTAGGTCGATCTCTTCAGCACTTAATACAAGTAATAAACTTGATTAATGATCGTGGTTGCTATTTCCGGAGTCTGCAAGAAAGCATCGATACTGGTTCATCTGGTGGGAAGTTGATATTCCACGTGTTTGGAGCATTGGCCGAATTTGAACGTGATATCATTCGTGAGCGGACTAAAGCAGGACTTGCTGCAGCAAGGGCAAGAGGACGAGTAGGAGGAAGACCCAGGAAGATGGATCAGAAGAAGATCACCTACGCGAAAGCGCTCATGGATTCAGAAGAAAATACTGTTGATGATATTTGTCAGGAACTTGGTATCTCCAGGGCTACGTTGTATCGGTATTTGAAGGAATAGGTGGGAGCCTATTTCTGGACCTACTATAAAAAAGTGTAATCGTAGATAAGCAACTTTTTTAACTTGAATAAGTTGAAAGGGAGCAAATTGGAAAACAAAAGAACACGCGTGCAATATGATCGGGATTTTAAAGTATCAGCAGTCAAATTAATACTGGAGAAGCATCAGAGTATTTCGAAGGTATTCAGGGATCTGGGTGTCAGTCAAAACAGTTTGCATAAATGGAAGAAGGCATTTTTAGAGGATTCCAGGAACTGTTTTCCTGGTAATGGAAAAGTCACAGAGCACGAGGAAGAGATTCGCCGATTGAAGCGGGAGCTTGAGTTGGTGAAAGAAGAGCGTGACATTTTTTTAAAAAAAAGCCGTGGTCATATTTTCAGGTCCAAAACAATGATATTTCAGTTTATAGATCAGCATAAATGCGACCACAAGGTTTCACTCTTATGTCAGAACTTTGGGGTGACAGTTTCAGGTTATTTCCAGTGGAAGAATCGTGGTATAAGTAACAGAGATCAGGAGAACGAATATTTACTGGAAAAGATCAGGGAGGCATATGAGAAAAACAGGGGTGTTTACGGAAGCCCCAGGATCACCCAATGGTTGAACCAGCATTCCATTGCCTGTTCACAACCCAGAGTAGCCAGACTGATGAGAGAAAATGGGATTATCGCCAAGACACAGAGAAAATTCAAGGCTACGACGGACTCAAGTCATAGTCTACCCGTAGCTCCTGATCTTGTAGGTCAATGTTTTGGTGTCGATAGGTCAAATATGTTATGGGTTGGAGATATTACGTATGTGGATACCGATGAAGGCTGGCTGTATCTTTCCAAAGTAATGGATGCACACAATCGGGAGGTCATTGGATGGGCTGTTGGTAAACGCATGACCAAATCTCTAGTAATAACAGCCATGAAAAGGGCCATTGATAAACGAAAACCAACTGAATCTCTTATCTTTCATTCTGATCGAGGAAGTCAATATGCCAGCTATGAATTCAGGCGCCTTCTTAGCGGCAACAATATCAGACAAAGTATGAGCAGGAAAGGCAACTGCTACGATAATGCCATGGCAGAATCATTTTTCAAAACCTTAAAGACGGAACTCATTTATCAGAATGAATACGAAACCAGAGCACAGGCGAACCAAGATATATTTGAATACATCGAGGTATTTTATAATCGAAAGAGGCTGCACTCAGCCCTGGGTTACAAGACACCTGTGGAATATGGAATAATGAAACATGTTGTTAACTTTGACTCAAGTTTTTTGTGGGAAGTCCAATTGAATGGGGTATGGTATCAGTGAATCCAGTTGGTAAGGTAAAAGTGCCTAAGCCAGATATCATTAAGATTCGGTTTCTTCGGGTTGATGAAGTGAATAAGTTAATAAAAGTGACCAATGATGACAGAAAATTTCAAAGATTGATTTTGGCATACTTAAATACCGGTGCCCGCCGCATTGAATTGCTTGCCCCAAAATTCACCTGGGGAAATGTGAATTTCAGAGAAAAGAAGGTGGTTTTGGTTGGATTAAAAGGTACAAGCCGTCGTTATCTTCCAATGAACAATACCTTATATGACGTTCTAAAGGAGATAAAACAGGAAGGGTGTGAATCTCCGTTTGAATACAAACCTGACTTTGTAACTCATAAGATTGCTTACTATTATAAATTAGCGAATATTGAAGGCGCAAACCTGCATTCACTGAGGAAAACATTTGGTAGCATATTATTGCAGTCTGGATCTGCTGACTTATATACAGTCTCTAAACTGCTTGGTCATGCGTCAGTTAAAACGACGGAGAAATATTACGTAGATCTGTTGGATGAGAATTACAGAAGACCACTTAACTGTTTAGATGAGATGTTTAATGGCTCCTGACCGGAGCCATTTATTATTTTATACCAAGTAACCAATCCAAAACCAAAATCAGTCTAATATTGACTTGTGTAGCGTCAGAAACCATTGGACAAATATAGGTTAAAATTTATGAGAGACTT
>CAYPJE010000020.1:0-50845 GCA_964410945.1 uncultured bacterium | reverse complement strand
CTAAGAAAGCACCACCGTGATTTTCTCAAACTAAACAGCACATCTTATAGATTGATGAAGAAGACAACAATAGATTTGATCCCTCGAATACCATACCCGCCAACTATGTTTGAAACAGAGCAACCAGATATGCTCAATGATTATGTACTAAGATTTCTTGATGAGCAACAAACCATAGAGGATATGACGGCGTTGCAGGGTTTAGTAATTGCGATGAATTAGTTATCTAATGATGATCACCACAATAACCGGTCAAAACTCATAGTGAAAGAAACCAGATTAAATCTTGAGAAACTTCTGAATTCAGGAATACATCTGGATGAAGACAGCCATATATATTTCGCCCATTCAGATAGAATATTTGATTTAAGCGTAACCGAATTAATAGATAAACAATTTAAACCGTTCAATAAGGAATTAGTATCAAAATGGCTTGCTAATAATACCACTAAATATGCCCATCTAACGCCTGAGCAGATCCAACAGCAATGGGATGAGCAGAGGGACAAAGCATCTAGGATTCATCGGGAAATTGAGCGGTACATAAAATCCGGTACTAAGCCCATTCTCAAATACGCTAAAAACGGTATAGAGTGGTATGATCGAGAAAAGGCCGTCTTTGGAAATGAATATTTCTCGGAGGTAGTTGTTTACAGCGATGAACATGAAATTGCCGGTACAATCGATTTACTTATCTACAATGAAGAGAAGGATGGGTGCTATCTTTTTGATTGGAAGACAGCCAAAAGGATTGATTCCAGAGGAAGAAACTATGGTATAACACGTGCTACTAGAAAAATTAAGGATAGCAAATTCAACTTGTATGAACTTCAATTATCTTTCTATCGGTATTTGTTGCACCAGATAAACAAAATAGAGGTTTTAGGTCAGCACATTCTACATATTAATGATGACGGGGTTGATGCCATTTCTTGTGATTATAGGAAATCTACTGTTGGAGAAATTCTTTGTTCCATTGAGATTCGTAATTCACAACAAAATGCAATTGCATATTCTGGAAATAAGGAAGAGAAAGACATGTGGTTGGTAGGATTTGATGATTATTTAAATTGCTTGTCGCCGCAGCATCAAGATCAAAGATACTTAGATGGATATAATTTTGCTGAAGAGATTAACGGTTAATATAAATATCAAATTCTCCTCTCCGTTGCTGGCAATATGATGTTTCTCTAATTCTTAGCCCATTAAAAATTGACATATAAATGCTCTCAATTATGGAATAGATATTTAGATTATATATTACAAATCGTTGGATTGTTAACTTTTTATAAAGTCCTTGATGACACGAGTATTACGTAGATTATCTAAATTGAATTCCTCATCGTCAGGGTATGCCTCTAGTAATAATTCCAAATATTCAAAGAAAGTACTAGAATCAACTGTAAGAAATGTGTTTGTTTCAAATTCGCCAATCCAAGCGAACCCAAATTTCTTGTCATCTGGAGCTTTAACAGTTCCAGTCTCTGGATCCAATGCATACACCTCCATCCCTAGCTCCGCTTCATCAACATAATTTACTAGTTCCCAATAATGAGTAATAACCTCTTCGGTGTCAATGCCAAATTCGACGCCAGGGGCATCAAATTTCCAGAAAAAAGTGAGCAATCCATCAATGGCCCCATCAGTGTTAGGATATTCGGGCAGTAATCTGACCATGATTTGATACTTGGCAGCAAGGGGAAAGAAACTTTCTTTAAGATAATGTTCATGAAACATGCCCGCTCCTATTAGATTATACATAGTCAATATATTCGTACTCTTTATCAGTCTCAAGATATAGTCCAATGAAATGATTCCTAAATTTTGAGTATGCTTAGATTTAGAATTGTAGTTGGATTGAACTATTCAGTATAGTATAACAAAAGACTTAAGCGACAATTTATGACGTATTAATATGTAAATTTAGTTGATGAATAACCAATCTCAGATATTACGATTAATTCGTATTCTTCAAATACTTAGTACTGGCAGGAAAGTAACAACAAAGCAGTTGCGAGAGCGATTCGATTATCAGATTTCAATTAGAACAGTACAGCGGGATTTATTGACACTAACAGATGCAGGTGTACCATTAGTGTGCAACAAGCTTTCGGCTAATGAGAATGTTTGGTTTCTTGAATCAAGGTTTAGATCATTTATACCTCAACCGGTCACTAAGAATGAATATCTTGCGGCCTATGTACTTCGCTCTAATCTTAAAGTATTTCACAATACGCAATTTGACTCCGAAATACAGACTTTAATAAAGAAGATTGACCAACTTGTTCCAGATAATGTTTTCCTTGAAATGAACCACAAATTTGCTCAAGGCTTGTTTGAGAATTATTCAGCTGGCGAGTTTGATTATTCACCTTATAGTCAGATAATTGATAGTCTAGTAAATGCGACTACAAACCAGAATATTTGCCGCATAATCTATTCTGGGCTGGATTCAACAAAGCCCAAGTCATATGATATCGAACCTGAAAAACTGGTTTACTATAATGGCGGCTTATATATCATAGCATTGATGAGATTTTATAGGCGGTTCATCCTGTTATCGGTTCAACGGATTAGGGAATTGGAGATAAAAGAGAAGAAGTTCGTCAAGGACATTCATTTCAATTCTCAGGAATTCTGGAAGGGAAGATTTGGGTTATTCCCAGGAGAGCGACGGAAAGTGGTATTAAGGTTTTCTCGTGAAGTCACCAGTTATATTGAAGGTCGCAAGTGGCACGATTCACAATCCGTCGTGTTTGATGATGATCAGAATTTCATTCTAACTATGAAGGTAGCCCTGTCGCCGGAATTGATTTCCTGGATTATGAGCTGGCATATTTATGTTAAAGTCTTAAAACCCATTGAACTGATCAGATCAATCAAATCAGCAGCGGAGGGTATCGTTGAGCAGTATTAATGAACTCATTACACGAGAAGATCTATTGTACGAAAATTGTAAGAAGTATATTGAAAATCCAGTTCGTGATGGGATTGTTAATCCTCCAGTCTGGGAAACAACTAACCCCAAAATAGTTTTTGTGCTGAAGGAGGCTAATGATTTCAGCGGTGACTTGCGGGAGTTACTGTCCAATCCAGCTGATTACCCAGACAACAAAATTGCACATACATGGAAAAACATAGCGCGATGGGCAAAAGGGTTGACTGAACCCGATCTAAAGGACATCGATTGGGAGGATATAGATCGTTTTGAGAATTGGCGCGATGAATTACATAAGATATGTGCGATCAATGTCAGCAAGGCATCAGGTGGGAGTTCGACTGATCAGAAGCAATTATTATTGAAACTACGCGATAACGAGTCGCGCGACTTCACGTTATTGAAGAACCAACTTGAATTATATGCTGATGAAACGATGCTGATCATACTGTGCGGTACAGATGTTTACTATAAGGTCCTATATGGTGAGAATTGTACGGATAACAGGACAACGAGAGGAATATATTGGGGCAGAAATAGCAATAATCAGGTTATTATTAACTATTGGCACCCCAATGCCCGCTTTCCTGCACGATTTCTGCATTATAGTCTCATTGACGCATATCGAGAGATAATCTCAACACATAAATAAATCAATACGTCATATTATGACGTATTAAGATAGTAACTTCTAAGAAAAGGGAGTTATTATTGAATACTTCTACACCATCACAATTATTACTTGATCTCGGGTGTTTGTTTGTAGTCCGAAATGAGGAAGACGACACGACCAAAAACTCTAATAATCCTGATGCTGAGATCTTCGAACAAACAACTTTTTCAATATCCAAGATTGATAGTGAAGTTGATTCAATCTCTAGCAAATTGAAGTCAGTAGGCTTATTCTCTGATTATAAGTTCAACCATGATGAGTTATGCATCATAGCTGTTGCTTGGTATAAATATATTAAGGAGCGGGAATGTAATATTGACTCACTTGAATTATTAAAGACTGTATTTGGGAAATCCTTCGAAATCATATCAGGTCTTGACATTGTAATCAAGCTTATTAAACAGAATGTATTCTATACTGTAAAAAGGATAATCAATCATAAGCAGATCAAGATTGTATACAATGACGATTCGCCAATAGAAGTTGCTAAATATTCTCTACTAGAGAATGACATTTGCGTGCATCGGTCATTCAGCAAGTTATTGCTTAATGAAAAACTGAATGAAATAATGGCTACGCGGGAACCATACACGGATAATAAGGAATATCTGTCAGATTGGTTTTCCTATGTCAACATGCTCTATGAATTTAGTAGTTGGGGTTTTCATGATAGACAGTTAGGTGCAGAGATGCATGAATTACAAGCGAATGAATATCTGAAAGCATTTGAGTATAAAGCCAAGATTGATACTAAAATGAAATTAACTGATGAGGTTTTTCCATTTATTGATCTTTGTGATGAATACAATTTGGATGATAGAGAGCAAGTAATTCTGATGTATTTGGTGAAGTGCGATATGGATGGAGATAATACTGATACTGATGAGGTAATAAAGCTAATTAGTTCAAATAACCATGAAATGTACCAAAACCGTGAATATCTGTCAGCTGAATCAAAATTAGTTGAAAATGGACTGGTAGAGATCACTGACAATGTTTTCTTCCGCACCTCAGGGAGTGATATCCGTGTCTCGCCGGATGTTACCCGTCGAATTATTCTTAAGACACCGCTGAATGACGATGAAAGAATGAACCAGATACTCAAAGGAAATGATATTTTCACTTTATTGACTCCACAGCAAACATTTAAAGATCTCATTCTACATTCAGAATTGAAAAGGACAATCCAGACGGGAATCAGTCAGTATAATAACAACACCGATCAGATTCTTAGAGATTGGGGATTATTTGATCTACGGATGTATTTACCAAGTGGATACAAAAAGAAAATTGAACCGGGACTGCTTATGCTATTTCATGGGCTCCCAGGAACTGGAAAAACATTTGCGGCCGGTGCGATTGCAAACCTACTGGGAAAGAAGTTACTGATAACTGATATTAGCAGAATCCATTCTAAGTGGGTTGGAGACAGTGAAAAGAATGTAAAACGGTTATTTACTACATATGAAAAAGTTGTGAGGAGGGCAAGCAATCCACCAATTTTACTCCTAAATGAAGCAGATCAATTTCTCACCAGGAGATTGGATGTTACAGATGATGCAGTTGATGTAATGTATAACGCACTACAGAATCTGTTTCTTGAGGCTTTCGAACAGTTGCGTGGAATCTTGATTGCTACCACCAACCTGCAGTCTAATTTGGATCAGGCTTTCAGTCGAAGGTTTCATCTTAAACTGGAGTTCCCGTTACCCGGGATAAGCGAACGTAAAGCCCTATGGAGGCTTCATCTGCCCGATACCATTCCCGGCGCCGAAAAGATTAATATCAGTAAACTGGCAAATGAGTATCAATTAACCGGGGGACAGATTCAAATCATAGTTAAAAATGCAGCCACAGAAGCTGCAACACGACCAACCAAAGGTAGGTTGTTATTGGAAGTTGATATAGAAAAGTACTGTCAATTGGAGGTGTCGTCTACATTTGATTCCACCAGAAAGAGTTTCGGTTTTATTCAGCCCGCAGTTAGTTGAATATTTGTTTATATGAGTTGTGAGCAAAAACGCTAAAAATGTTATAGGTGGTTTAGAATCAAATACATTTGTAGATTAATGGCACAAACGATCACTTTTCCATAGGAGCGGGGAGTTATCATGAACAATCGTCCAAAGTATTTGACCAAAAGCCGATTTCAATTGGCCCTTCAATGTCCCACAAAATTGTATTATACTGGTAAAGATGAATATGAAAACACTAATAATGCCGATGAGTTTTTACAAGCGCTGGCTGAAGGCGGTTATCAGGTTGGAGAACTGGCAAAATACTACCACCCCGGCGGGCACGATGTAAAAACATTGAATAAAGATGAAGCCTTAGAAATTACCAATGGTTTACTTGAGCTTGAAAATATCATCATTTACGAAGCGGCGATCCAACATGATGATTATTTCATACGTGTCGATGTCTTAGTGAAAACTGATAGTCAAGTCGATCTCATTGAAGTGAAGGCCAAGTCATTTTCTAGTCCTGATGAATTATATACCAAGAAAGGATACTTAAGTAAAGATTGGCAACCTTATTTATATGATGTTGCTTTCCAGACCTGGGTAATAACCAATGCCTACCCAGATTGGGATGTCAAACCCAGCCTTATGCTTTGCGATAAGAATAAGGTTGCCTCGGTTGATGGACTTAACCAGCTGTTCAGGATTGTAAAGGATGACTTTGGTCGTAAGGATGTTGTCGTCACAAAGGATATTGATGATAAAGTATTAGGCGGTCGTATTCTCAGTAAAATAGATGTATCTGATCATGTCTACCGGATTATGACCGGTCAGGATATTGATCCACTCAAGAAAACAGCGGAAGAGCAAAAGGATTTTGACCAGCGTGCTGCAGAATATGCAAGGATTTATCATGAGGATACGCAACCCGCGCCAGTAGTTGGACGACATTGTAAGAAATGTGAATTTCGGAGTAGTACAGGAAGCGGTCTAAAGAGTGGTTTTGCTGAATGCTGGCAGTTAGCATTTGATGGTTTTGAACAGGATAAACCACATATCTTTGATATTTGGAATTTGTATTATACAAAAATCGACAAGATGCTAGCACGTGGCATATATTATATGGAGGATGCTTGGGCTAATGGTGATATAGCAGATCAATTGAATGATCGTCAGCAACTGCAGGTAGTAAAAACTCTGGGAACTGACAAATCGGAACAAATATTGTCAGATCTCTATGTAGAGTTAGATAGCTGGACATTCCCGTTACATTTCATTGACTTTGAGACATCTGCAGTAGCAATACCATTTAATTCTGGTCATAGTCCATATGAACAAGTAGCGTTCCAATTTTCCTGTCATACACTCCATAAAGATAGTCGAATAGAACATTTTGAGTGGCTCAACTGCAATCCTGGGACTTTCCCAAACTTTGACCTTGTTACGGCTCTTAGAAGCATCCTGGATAGTGACAACGGAACGATTCTGCGCTATTCCCATTATGAGAATACAGTATTACGGCAAATACAAGATCAAATGATTGCTGAAGATCAAGAACGATGGGGTGATTTAATAGCATGGATTGACTCAATCACGGAGTGGAAGGATCCATACAATAGAAATCAGAAGATATGCGGTGAACGTAATATGGAAGACTTATTATTACTCGTTAAAAAATACTACTACCATCCACGGATGAAGGGTTCAAATTCGATTAAGGATGTATTACCGTCGGTCATGACTGCAAGCAGCTATATTCGAGACAAATACAGTCAACCATTGGAGTTTGGTTCAAATCTTAAAGGTCAAATTCTCTGGCAATGGGATGAAAATGCAGCAGAACCAACGAATCCATACAAGCTACTTCCCAATCAATTTGAAGAACTTGGTATACCCAAGAATGCGCATTTTTTGGATAGTGAGGATATCCAAGAAGGAGGTGCAGCAATGACAGCTTACGCCAAAATGCAGTTTGCGGAAATGAGCCAACAAGAACGGGCTGCAATCATTGCTGCATTATTGCAGTATTGCGAATTGGATACATTAGCTATGTTGATGATATATGAACACTGGACTCAGCCATGATTAATGAATTAAGCAATCTCATTAGAGATCCTAAGCTTGAGGAATTGGAGCTAAATCTAAGATCTCCAAATATCTTCACAATTCTGAATATTGCACAGACCGAAATCAGACATTCGAACTTTCTTGCATGGCTGCTTAAACCTGGTGAGAGTCATAATATTGGTACTCATTTTATAAGATGGTTTTTAAGAGAAGTGTTTTCATCTGAAAAACTTGATTGGGGCGATGAATTTTCCCTGGATTCAATTGACTTGAATGGAATACAGGTATACAGAGAATGGAAGAATATTGATATCCTCCTTAGTCATTCAGATTTTGTGATAGCAATTGAGAACAAGGTGCAATCCTCTGAGCACTCCAGGCAGCTGATGAAATACTCCGAACGCGTTCATAAATCATTCCCCAACCTGAACAAGGCGTTCGTATTCCTGACAATCGAAGGTATAAGTCCCCAAAATGAACAGGATGCAGAAAAGTATATTCCTATTGGATATGAGTCCATAAAGAACATTATACAGATTATACTATCAGTTTATAGTAAATCTTTATCTAACAGGATTAAATACTACATAGAGGATTATTTGCAAATATTAAATAGGTATATTATGAAAGAACAGGATAAATCAGTGTCTCTAGCGCAGGAACTATATAAAAACCACCGGGAAGCAATCGATTTCATTATTGAGTTCAAACCAGATAGAATCTCTAGAATAAGAAAACTCATTGAAGATACAATTGAAAATGAGGGCTACGTACTCATGACATGTCATAAATACTATGCTCGATTTCTAACGAATGAACTAATTCCTGCAATCCCAAACACGGGAATTGCAGGATGGAGTGGAAATGAAGGCTTTCTATTCGAGGTAGCTTATTGGGAAAAAGGATTGTCACTAAAGTTTGTAATATCACCGGGAAATGAGGAAAATAGAGAGGTTTTATCTGAATTGATGCAATCATTGCCAAATAGTCGAAACGCAAAAGGAAAGAAATTCCTTACCCATTATAGTGATGCTCGAAAAGTGAATTTTATGAATGATAAATTTGAATCTGATGGTGAAGTAGTCAGATTAGTTAAGAGCCTGTTGTCTGACAACAAAGAAACCATTCTCCTTGCTGAAAAGAAAATCATTGAGAATAGGAGCAGACTCATTTATTGAAACTATTTTCACCTACGACAAAGCCACCCTATTCATAGGCGGTACAGAATCTGGTGTCTACCCGATCCAGCAGCTTCTATAATAGAAAGTCATCAATGTGAGTAACCATCAATGGTGCATAATGCCGTTCAGTAGTAGTTACTGAGGAGTGCCCCAACAATTTGCTTACCTCGTAAATAGAACGACCTTGTTTGATTAAATTATAGCCAAATGTTCGTCTAAGATCGTGAAATCTAACATCATTGATTCCAAGCCTGCGGGTTTCCTTCTTGAATTTATGTGATATAAAGTCTTTTGTATACTGCCAGAGTGAATCACGATCATTCAAAATCATCTGTGATTGAGAATTAAGTTTTATCATTCTTCGGCCTGTTTTACCACTAACTGCTAAATATCCCTCTCTAACATTTTCAGGTTTCAGTGATCTAATTTCACCGCTACGTGCTCCAGTGTAATATGCAAACTGGAGAAATTGATTGAAGTCATGGTCCGTGATCGCATCAAATATGGTAGTCAGCTCTTCTTTGGATAGCACTCGATCCCGGGCGATCCCCTTGGTATTTCCTTCAAGTTTGTAGGCTTTAGCAATTAGTCCGTTTTTCAATCCCCAATTCCAGCAGCAGTTTATATGGCGGACGTGAATAGCTCTAGTGGTAGGGTTTGTTGGGAGGGGTTTACCCTGTTTGCAAGCATTTATTATATAGGAGACTGTTTCCCAGGTTCTTGGTGTCCAATTATGGTTATGATTAAGATACTGTTCGGCAAGTTTATTAAAAGTAATTTCTTGCGATTCTTCACTTTCACCAGTTACTTCAGATATTAATTCTAATTCCACTGTAGGTTTGAGTTTTATTGCTGATTCTTTATCCATTGTTCTAAGACTTCTGGTGATGCGCTGTTTGTGATATGACACTGACAGGTACCAGACTCTATTCTTTTGATACAATGAAGCCATTTTAACTATCCTTTACAGAAAGTTTTAGATTGATGATCACACTCAGTTGATATTTAAATCAGAATTCTTAAATAGAAAAGGGCAGCCAAATGACTGCCCTTCTTCCTGCTACACCGTCTCTGACTTATTTTATCAAAATCATTTTCTTTATAGCAAAGTACTTTAGCGCTTCAATTGAATAGAAATACATGCCGGTACTCACTTCTTGCCCTGACGAATTCTTACCATTCCACTGGACTGATTTATACCCGGCTTGCTGTTCTTCATTAATCAGTTTCGTAACCGTGCGGCCGCTGATGTCATATATATTCAGTTTAACCTGGCCATCCCCAGGTAGATCATAATTTATGGTTGTGATATGATTGAAAGGATTAGGATAATTCTGATGTAGTGAGAATTGGTCTGGTAAGCATGACTCAATACTTATATCAAATTGACCGTTTTCAACAAGTTCGCCTTTTGTGTTCCATGCTCTGTAATGCAATTCGAGTGGTATTATGGAGAATGATTTGTTTAATACTGATACTGTGACGATGTCACCGGAATTCGAACCCTCTTTAATACTCTCCAATCCAGTAATACAGTATAGCTCTCTTCCTTGATCTTTTTTGAACTTAGTTAATGATGGAGAGCTTTTATATCTATTTATAAAGTAACCTCCCTTTTCATATGTTAATGATAGACCATCAACATCGTGATTAGCCAGCAACTCAAACTGTAATAAATCATTTGAGGATGAATTGAAGCAAATTGAAGTAATCCCTTCACTTGTTCGTATTTCTGATGGTTTGAATACTGAATAAGCAATTAATTGATTTGATTCACGTGTATGCAGACTAACCGGATTTATCCCACTATTATTGAATGACCAATTCCACATCTGGATGAAAACTGCTAAATCCTCAAAATTTAAAATTCCATCTTGCACCGGGATTAGCTCTGGTACAATCCCATGTGCAGGACCTATATCATAGGTTGTATTTTGTGGAGTGGAATTCCATGCAGCAGCAAATATTGCTAGATCGTCTGGTGTTACTTCAAGATCGCCGGTAAACTCTGCTGGATAATTTAGAATTGTAATATTCTTGATAGTAGTGTCAGTTCCTGGATCATTATCGTAAGCTGTAAATCGGATCCACACATCTCTAAGTCTATTAAATCCAAAACTCTTATATGTTAACCACTCTATTATGCTATGGTATTCACTAGGCATAATATTGGTTAGGTCATCTGTATTTAAGCATGATGTCCAGCTAAAACCTTGATTGACTGAATAATCAATTCCTATAGTGATTGTATCTGCTTCCATATCGGTTATATAGAACTCGAGATTTGCACGCACGATCATTGAATCTGGGCATGATATATAATCAAATGACGGTGGAATATTATTGTCTACATGAAAAGCATTAGACTCTATTCCAATCCCAATGTTTTGATCAACTGGAGTAATTAGAAGCTTAATTGAAGACTTATCAATTCCTGGTAAATCCATTGCAGAATGCCAAACAAATGAACTCGAATACATACTGGTATCAAGATTTAGATAATCACCTGAAACCGCAGCATCATACCAATTTGCACCACAATCAGTTGAGTATTCTATAATAAGATCAAGCGTATCGTTTTCATCGTCTTCAATTATGTAGGAAACAGAAATATCTTCAGACATCTCTAAAGTGAAGTCTGATATTCCGGTAGCGACGGGTAAACCTAACTGATCAATATCGACTATAATTGAATCTGCAATACCTATATCATTATCATAAGGTGTGATTTTGTATAATTGTTCTCCATTTGCATATGGCAAATCGGCTATCGATTTCCAATTAATGCTGCCAGTATAGTTTGTTATTCCATTTGTGTCTCCTTCAAGGGACGCAGTTTCCCATGTATCAGCAGCTCTATTATAATACTCGCAGAGAATCCCTAGGGAATCATGTTCGTGATCGAATAAATCATAATGAATTAATATATCTGCCTGTTGTTCACTTAATAGGGGAACTATACTAATTGACGGGGGAAAATTGTTATCTATGTGTATGGGACCAATTGAGTCAGATCTACCTACACTATATTGATCAAAAGGAGTAATCTTAATGTATACATTATTTATGTCTAAGTTAGGTAAATCAAGATTTGACAACCAATAAACTGAGTTGTTATTATATTCCTCTGGATCAATGTTACTTGTATTGCCAGAAACTGATGCTGGGTGCCAGGTGTCCCCAGAATTAGGCGAGTACTCGCAGAGTAAAGATACAAAATTTGAATCAGGATTTATGATATCAAAATACAATTCCACAGAATCGGTATACTCTTCTTGGTTCAACACATGAATGTCTGCTTGGAAGCAATTGATATTGAACAAAATTGATAAATCATCAGAGTTGTGGTTGGCGATAATAATGTCCATATCTCCATCACCGTCTAGATCTGCAGATGTAATTCTTACTGGTCTATCTCCATGACCATATCTGCTTAGGAGGTTATAATTTCCTAGACCATCATTTATCAATACAATTAGGCTATCTGCATATTGATCAACTCCAGCAACATCCATATCTCCATCACCATCAAAGTCTATAGAAATTATAGACGTAAGAATATCATTAGTCTCTACGCTGTTAGATGAAGTAAAAGTTCCATCACCATTGTTTATAATTGATAATATAGTAAAGTCGACAGAATTACAGGTAATCAGATCAATATCACCATCTGCATCTACATCACAATATGACAAATCTCCTGGTCCATCGCCGTAATTATAATCAAATCGGTTGTGAAAACCTCCATCGCCATCATTAGAGAAAACGCCGATAGAATTCTGTATTGGAATAGCAATATCCATATCCCAATCTTGATCGAAATCTGCTGATTGAGCATATCTTGGTATATTGCCTGCATGATAATCTGTTCTAGGTCCAAAGGTCCCGTCACCGTTATTTAACAGAATTGAAAAGCTATTAGCAGATTCCCAATCATTAGTGACTGCTATATCAAAATCACCATCACCATCGAAGTCAGATGAAGCTATTGATGATGGATCTAATCCAGTTGTGAACTTATAGTTTGCTGAGTCCAAAAAAGTCCCATCACCATTGTTTAAATAAATGGAGACATTGTTATCGCTTCCGTTAGCAACTATAATATCCATATTACCGTCTAGATTTAAATCTGAGGTCTCTAGCGCACGGGGATTAATACCTGTGTTGTAATCAGTCCTATTTGAGAAAGTACCCTCCCCATCATTATATAAAACAGACATTTTCCTCCATGTTGATGCAATCATCGCAAGATCAATGTCCCCATCGTTGTCTAAGTCAGAAGGGACAACAGATTGAGGTGTTTCAGGTACATTGTAATTGGTTCTATTGTGGAATTGAGCACTTCCTCCAAACGATTTAACCATGAAACTCCATTGCACTGGAGGTATTGCCTGATGATATACATCTTTAATACCACTAGTTAGGATTATGCTTACTAAT
Source organism: uncultured bacterium (assembly GCA_964410945.1). GTDB lineage: Bacteria > Fidelibacterota > Marinisomatia > Marinisomatales > TCS56 > CAYPJE01. The sequence goes on along the minus strand of CAYPJE010000020.1, from coordinate 37,585 downwards.
TCTCCAGGTGAAAACTCTATATCAGGGGTAAAGGTGACCGTTTGAATGCCTGAATTGTAATTATAAGTACCACAGTGAAGTCCAGTTTGTGATCCGAAAACTATAAAAGTACCAATTTGTATCGTACTTGGATCAATATCATTGGTAAATACCACAGAGATACTAGTGGAATTTGATACATCTAATTCATTTTGCTCAGGATGAATCGATTCGATTGCATCAATTGGTTCTGTAAGTTCGGATTCAAAGGCCCCAATGTCTGGATTTGAATCGATTGGGTTTGGGCGCGGATTACCTGTGATGTCTGCGGTTGGTGAGTAATACCAAGTGTCAATAATCTCCATTGAGTCGATCCCAGCGCCAACAAATTGTGAGTAATCGGTTAGTTGGTAATTATTGCTTGACTCACTGATAAAATTAACACTATCGGCATACACTATATTATTGAATCCCCAAATTATTGGTGGGTCTATATTATTCGTTTCATGGGCTGAATGATTTACTATAGTGCAGTTAATAAATATATCATCCTCTGAGTATCCAGTTATTGGAGCAACATCGCTAACAAATAAAGAATTGTAGGCTAGTATATTTACATTATCCCCAATCCAAAGAGAATTCATTTGATCATCATCGGATGATATCATTTTTACATCATGAAAAGTTATGTCACCTTGATGAGTCCATATATCTTCCACCCCGATATTGTTAATGAATATCGAATTAGAAATATTAAAACCATGATCGGCATAAATAGTTGAGCCATCATGGACATAATCACCATTACTTATGAACTTGCATCCCGATATTGTAATAGGAGAATTTATATACATCGCTTCTCCATCATTGTGGGCACTACATGATCTAATCATTAATGATTGCAGTTGAGAGTTACCAGTGCAACTAATGCCGCCGGAATTATATGCTCTTCCATTTTGAATGGTTAAACCAATGATTGTTGCTTCTGAACCAATTATAACTACGCTACCGCTTTGATCACCATCAATTATTGTTGTAGAGATATATGACGTATCATTTGTAGTTAAGAAGAATGATCCAACGACGATGTTCTTGTTGTTATAGTTAATATTCTCAACATATGTGCCTGGATGGATCAATATAGTATCTCCATTCCACGCCCAGTTTATAGCTGTTTGAATGTGTTCAAAAGGAGCGCTTTCCAAACCCGTTGATCCAGAGTCATTTCCAGTAACTGCGACATGGATCAGTGTATTGTGCAGTGGCCCAGACAGTGGATTCTCATAAGCTCCAATATCAGGGTTTGAGCCAACCGGATTTGGGCGAGGATTGTCCAAGATGTCCGTTTCTGGGGCATAGTACCAAGTGCCATCGATTTGGACAGAGTCAGACCCAACACCGATGCAGGGAGAGTATTGGTTCAATTGAAATAAACCATCTTCAGAATTCATAAACAAAGGATCAGAGTCGATATTACCATTTCCAGTGAAACCACCTTTGATGTTAGAAAACTGAATGGTTACATCTGAATCACCATCCTGATATATTTCATGAGGAGAGTTATTCCATAGTATTGAATTTACAATTAGTGGAGTTGAGTAATTATGAGCGCGAATACAACCACCATAATTGACTGCAATGTTTTCTGTTATGGTGCTGTTAATGATTATTGGATTGGAGTTTGAACACTCTATACCTCCACCTTGCTCTGATTCATTATTTATTATTAATGAGTTTCTTATTATTGGATTCGAATTATTGGAACAATATACCGCACCACCTCCAGCATGGGCATTATTTTCGCCAATAATACAACTTTCAATTATCGGATTAGATTCGCTTAATAATCGGAAACCACCACCTTTTGTACCAGAATAATTCCCTATAACTCTGCAATTTATCACCAGTGCATCCGATCCTATGAATGTCAATCCACCTCCTTGGTCACCCCCATTATTGCCTACAATAGTCAAGTTGCTAATGATTGGATTTCCTGAATTTATAAATACTCCGCCTGCCCCATGTTGGTCACCTAAACCATTAGTAACTGTAAAACCTTCAAGTATACAAGCATTACTCTCACCGTTATCAAAAGTCACCACAGGACCGTTTTGATTTCCATCAATAACAGTTGATGAGATATACAAAGTATCATGTGTAATTATAAATAATGAACCAACAACAATATTCTCTCCATTGAACGTTATATTCTCGATATAAGTCCCTGGTTGAACTAGAACCGTATCACCGCTGGATGATGAATCGATTCCAGCCTGAATGGTCGTCAGATCTCCGGGTACGTTAATAATGGTGGCGAGAAGTGAGCTTGAAAGCAGAATTGATATCAGAAGTTTATTCAACATAAACACTTCCATTCCCGAAATCATTGATTGGAATAACTAGATTATTCGGGGTCCTCAATTCGGACTGTAGAGTAAATTCTATGTCACTAATTTGATTCATTAATGGCACAATCTCTATTGTAGCTATGTTGCCTGAGCCAGATACATACGGGATGGTTCCAGTTGCAACACCAGCTTCTATTGTAATGACTCCATTAGAGGCATCAATTGAGCAGAATGAAATGATTGTTCCACCATTACTCAATAGAAATGAATTATTCTCACTGATAGTAACAGCATTAATTCTGATTGCATTAGGATTATAGTACAACTCTGCTTTTATCATAGCCAGCTCAGATACATCATGTGTAGCAATATTAAAAGATACAGCTTGACTTATGAGCCCGGTAATTTTGCGTGGACTCAGTGTTAGTACTGTACCCTCTAGATCATTGATGATGAAGTTGATTGAATCTGAAATGTCTCCTTCAACCCCATTGTAATATCGGGATTTAATTTCAAAACAGTGATTTCCATCATCTAGTAATGGATATTCAGCTATATTAATATTAGTCCATTCGCTCCAGTTGCTCGAGTCAATACGAAAGGAATAATTCATACTGGGCTTATTACCCTCCCATTCAATTCTTACATAGCACGTATCAATGATCTGACCATTGGCAGGGGCTTGAATAAAAGTCACGAAGGGCGCAATATAATCAGGATCGTTTGGATCCATTGGATTGGATATATCTTCAGGACCTTCAAATATCGAGCAACTAATGAGTAATAAAATTAAAACCAGATTTAAAATAAATTGCGATTTAATCATAAGGATATCTTCGTGTAATATCATAGATATTCCAGGAATATGACAGCAGTGTAATCGCCGACGCCAACATAAACTGTAAACGGTAATTATTTAAATGGTCGCGACTATTATTCAATTGGCTCTTATATTTATCCATATCAATAATATTGTTGGCGTCTGTGTATTTATCTGCGAGATCATTGTAGTTTAAATGTTCCTGATTATACTTTATTACCGAGTTGGATAAGATTACTATTCCTAGTGATGCTACAGCTGCAAGCCCCAGTCCCTTTTGTTCTTGTCTAGAATAATACTGTCCCAAACCAGGAAATACTAATGAACACTTAATTGCTTTAGTCTTATCGGGTCTTATGAATACAATACTAATAGGATCTGGATTGGATTTGTATAAGGTTAACTCTTGTTTTGTAGTAAGGTAACCTGGGGCGGTTGCTAATAGCGTATAAGTTCCAAAAGGCACCGTTAATTGAGTACTCAAACCAGCATTCAATTGAAATGGAATAAAGCTATTGCCGCGAAGATTTCCAAATCCATCTATATTGCTATTTAAAGCTACATTTGCATTTATTAATTGTAACCTATATGTAATACTTTTTAATGGTTGGATCGGCGTAAGCGTAACCGTTGATAAAAATGGTGTATGGTGTTTCTTGTTAATTTGTATCTTGTAATCAGATAAATCAAGTTGATCAATTACCCAGCGCCGATTATTGGAAAAAGCATTGCCTACGATAATCACATTCGGCAATTGACCTAATGGAATGTCGCTCAGAAACACGTCAATACCGTCCTGATATGGTATTTCTATTTGTCCACAGGGATCCAAAGTATAATTCAATCGCAACATAGTAGAGTTTGAAAAATGAACCGTATCGACGAGATTAAAACTAAAATCTCTTCGAAGCCCAACTTGATAACTAATTGTCGTATCTGTAACAGTATAATCAATAGGTGTTTTGCCAATATTCTCCTGATTAATTAATACATCGGCTCCATCCGGATCAGAGTAAATCCTAAGTATAAATTGTTCGGTTGCTAGCTTTACATTTATTTCCTTTCGATCATTTCTATTAAGTGATACTGTTATTTCTCCAACTAGGCTACCCTTTCGTACCCGTACTGTATAATCACCTTCACGTAATCCTTCCAACCGATAGGGTGTAACATCGCCAATCGGTTTATTATCAATATATATAGTACCTCCTACGGGGTCTGATTGTACTAATAAATCACAAGTACCAGTTAGCAGCAGGGATTCATCATCTGATTCTTGCCCGCATATTTTGGCTGCTACAATCTTTGTTGTTTGCACTATAAGATTCTCGATTGGCCCATTATAATCCTCAATAACACTATTTACTATGTCTCCACTTTCGACGTCAATAATTCGGGTCTCTATAGTAAATAATTTTCCTATTTTTGATACACTTCCACCAACTATATAATGAACTGCAAGCATGCGTCCTACTTCTACCAAGCATGACGATTCGGTACAAGCACCAGTTAATTGGAATGCTTGTTCCCTAAGGACCTCCTCCATCAAGCCTCTTTCAATAATATTATAAACACCCAGTTTATCAATTTCTATCCGTATCCGGTCACTAATTACCTGGGCTTCAACACTCGAGACACCGCGAGGCTCAAATTCATATACTGCAAGATTGCGACGTTCAGTAGTTTGTGCTAACAAAAATGTAGATATAAAACAATAGCTAGCTAACAAATAGTTTTTCAAACACTTTACCAATGTACAAAAACCCTCTCCAACGACAGGAATATTAATGGTATGAAACCTAGATGTCAAGGATTCTTAATACCTGTAATTGTCAATATTGTTATTAATCACCTAATTTCAATTAGGGATACATTTTAGGGATACACCTCACCATTTGTCGACGGTGGAGCTACGATCTCATAATCAGCCGCTCTTTAGCACCTTTGTGATCCATGCCCTGCTCACGCCCAGTTGTCTTGCCAATTCAGCCTGACTCCAACCATTTTGCTGCATCCGCCGTCTGTATTCTGTTGCACGGTCAGACATGGGAATTCTTTGTTTACTTAAGTTCGTCTTGACAGACCGGTTCCAACCAGAAAATGTGGTTTTTACCCGGTAATATGGTTTCCGGTTGTATAGACAGATTGTCTCAGCTTTGTCATTGGATCTTGACGATAACTCAACCCAAATTGGTAGTTTGACAGATGGAATTTGACCGGTATAAAAGTTCGTCTTCTTGTGATACCCGGGGAGCTTAATAAGAAGCCCGACTTCGATGAAGTCGGGCTTCTTTATTCAGATAGGCAACGGATTCCTAGCCCGTAGACACAAATCCTATTCTCTTAAATCTAAATATTTTGAGAAGATAGTGCGTCCAACATTCTCTTGGCTCTTGATTCAATAATATTGCTTAATGAATTCACCCTTACATCATTTTTCATGTTTAGTGATATTTGGATATCCTTTGCTTTTTCAATAACTAGATTGGATATGTCCATAATTCTTTTCTTTACCATTGGCCAGCCAAGGTTGGATGAAATGGACATGTTTTTCCATTCTCCCATTCCAAATACATTTACAGATTTATTATTACCAATTGTCATTGCCAGGTTGTTAGATAATCGGGGCCAGGCTATTGTTGAGACCAGGTCGTATTGTGGTGCGAGAGAGCGTCTGTTTTTCATGTATAGAAAAGAAAAGTTTTTCCCATGAGCATCCGCATTCCCAATGAGCGCATTAAATATTGTAGTATTACAAACTGAGATATATCAATTGCTGGGATAGTTGACCAATCCCTGAGTAGTGCTATACACTGTTTTATGGTCGGACCACCTTCTGACTGGTACTTCCTGTCAGGAGGAATTCCAAGGGCCTGACAGAAATCCTCTTGATGGATTCGTAATGTATTGTTGTTTTCCTTGTCAATAATTCTATCATACCTTTGTACTATAATGCAGGGCCTGTTGCCAATAATCAAATATTCTACATCTGGTACTCTTAAACCGGAGTGTTTCGCCAGTTTCATGCAAAACACCTCATTTGATGCTAGCCCCGGGAAATGCTCGGGTTCAGGTTTTAAAATGTGTGTACTGGGTGTATCATTTAAAGGTAAATAGATTTTATTATTTGAATATACTACCGGTAGTTTATCTTGTGCCCCCGCCAAAGATAACCGAAGTCCGGTAGTTCCTGCCATTAGCGGGCGCGATGGTAGTTCATTTATTATATCAATTAGATCGTTCTCCGGCAATTCTCGAAGTAATTGCGGTTTTGCTTGTGGTGGAAAAACCCCGCTTGGATAAACCATTACCGCACCGGCACAGTCCCCACCGAGCTTTTCAAGCATGCGGTATTCATTTTCTTCACTAATCCCTAGGATATCAGCAATTATTTCGCGTTGTTTTTGCTCTGGTAAGATGCCGCTGAAAAATGCACGGGTTTTTTTATCTGAAAAAATCCTGGTACTAAGTGGCAGCGACCTGGATAATGGTATTGCGCGATTGTTTTTAAGCCAAGCCTTATTATAGCTGAACCGGTAGGATTGACCGCGATGCTTTTGGAGCGTTCCTACTTCAATCGAACTCAGATAAACTGTTAGGTTTTCCATGCCAGTGACTATTCTTCGGATACAGTATTAGAATCGCTTAGTGAAACCTTAAGTCCAAGTGAGTTCACAATTTGAAGTATTTTCCCAATTTCGCAAGTCTGTTTTCCCTTTTCAAGGTCACTAATAAATCTTGTTCCGGTACCAGAGGTCAGAGCAAGATCTCTTTGGGTTATTTTAAATTGTTTTCTTTGGGCACGTATTATTGTGCCAAGCTGTTTTGTGTTTTTAATAATCATTTTACCGTACGGGAATATTAGTACGGAATGATTATTAATCCTAGAAAATAATCCCGTACGGGAACATATGTGTAAAATTGATTCCAGTTTGTTGAAATATTACCGTACGGGATTATTATGCTGTGTTTGATGGGCTAACAGTTCTTGAAATCCAAGCCCTGCTAACTGCCAACTTACTGGACAAAACGCTGCCTGCGACCACCCGTATTACTGTACCAACTGTATGTACTATCTTCTTCGCTCAGGCCCATAATTTTACTGTTTACTTAAGTTCGTCTTTACAGACTGGTTACAACTGGAAAATGGGGCTTTTACCTGATAATAAGGTTTCCGTTTACATAGATTGATCCCCCGGAACACACCTGTATAATCGTTGGGGAAGTTACAATCTAAAATCAAACTGTTTCGTAGCAGCTTGGTTATTCAGATCCTTCTGATACTTATATTTATATCGAATCAAATCCAGCCTGGTTATTCTGTTTTTACACATTATCTTATCAATCTGATCAACGGCAGGATGTTCACCTCAATGGCGTGGAAATCCTGGGAATTCCAGCTATAATAATTATCTTTATTTGTTAACTGACTGAAATGATATTTTATAAAACGTGGTCCGATGGATATTCCGATTGTTGAGAACCTCAATTTTATACTTGATCTGAATTCAATACCATATTTCAAGGTTAGATAGGGAGTAATTGATAAATCACAACCATAATGATAGGTGAAATCTTCCAACTGTTTTCGCAAAGAGCCATTATAGGAACCAACTTCCAGATCGCCCTCTGCATTGTATTTGCCCCAGCCATCCTCACCAGGCTCAACATCAGTAGTATTGATCAATTCTTCTCCGCTCCATTTATATCCACCAATGGTCTGATTTCCATCCTTATCGATATCACCGCCAAAATACCATTCTTCAACCCAACCAAGATAGAGGCTCTTGTACCAGGATTCGGCATGGGCTGTTTCCATTTGGCCATCCTGATTATACTCACCATAAGCAGATTGTTGTCCATTCTTATCATAACCACCAATTTTTAAATCACCATCCCAGTCCGAGTCAGGGAATGAGCAGATCAAATCATTCTCAATCTGCATTCCTATTTTCAAGCGCACTAATTGTGTGTTTACGGGTTGATAAGCAATGCCAAGGTGAAAGGATTGAGGCAGTATCGGTTCATTATTCTCGCCAGTGCCGTTAAGCGGACCGATGTTTCTCAAGGCCAGCCCCACACTAAGTGGATATTTCTCTGTTCCTTCCAGATTATTTATAGCAATGTGTGATGGTAAATCTGAGGGAATGGTTCCGACGTATTGAGGGAAATCTGATTTCCCGATAAAAAATCCGATGTCTATTGCCACACTGTTATTGTTCCCCCAATATAAATTATCTTGCAGGTAGTTAAATGTTAAACCGAAACTGGAATTTTGGGTTACATTGCCGGCAATACCTAACGAACTGATAGTTGTATACCACCATATTTTCTCAAATACTACACCAAACTCATCTATTCTTATTATTTTCCCCCAATCAAAGTATCGATAACCTGCAGCAATTCCCCAGCGGGAGAATTTTCCTGTCAGAGAGTAGTGACCATGGTTATACTGTTCTAAGAATTTTTGGCTGCTGGCGCTGATTATCAGACCATTGGAAAATACAATCAGCGCCGGATTCATTTCAATCGACACACCGGTCAATTGATTGGTTGAGAATGTCTGAGCGGAACCATCAGTTGGGGCACCGTGCTGGAAATATAGCGGAAAGGAATCCGCATGCATAAACAAAAAAGGAAATAATAGTAGTAGAATTATCAGTGTTCGATAAGTATTCATAAATGAATGCCCCCTTATATCACTGTCTCTATTAATAAGTATCGTAATAGTACAGCGAATAGTTGAAGTATCAAAGGAAATTAATTATCGGAATTTCATATATCTATCCCATGTTCACTGATTTTTGAGTACAGAAGACGCCGGTTGACCCCCAATAGTTTTGCCGCCTGCGATTTGTTTTCCGCTTTACCCAGGGCCTGGACAATCAGGTCCTTCTCCAGGGCGGCGATCCGTGTTTTGAAATCCAGGCCCAGTTCCCGGTATTCGTTGACAGGCGATTTTATCGAATTGGAGTTTTTCTCAAAGTTTAAAATATTTCCATGGGCCAGTACGATCTGGCTGCGGATAGTGTTCTCCAGTTCACGGACATTACCGGGCCAGTCATAATTATGCATTTTTTCAAGGGTGGCTGGTTGGAGCATGATTTCCTTATCAGGGCTGAACTTTTTAATGAAATGGTCCACCAGCAGGGGAATATCCTCCAGGCGGTCACGCAAGGGCGGGATTGTTATACGGACGACGTTCAGGCGGTAAAACAAATCCTCGCGCAGATGCCCGGCCGCCACTTCGGTCTCCGTATCCTTATTGGTAGCCGCAATGATACGTACATCGGAGTAGATCGATTTCTCACTGCCCAGCCGCTCGAAAGTTCCGGTTTCCAGAACCCGCAGGAGCTTTACCTGCAGGGCCAGGGGCATGCTGTTGATTTCATCCAGCAGGATTGTGCCGCCGTTGGCCAGCTCAAAGCGGCCCAGTACCCGGGAGTGGGCGCCGGTGTAGGCGCCTTTTTCATGGCCGAATATCTCACTTTCCAGTAATGTCTCGGGCAAAGCGCCGCAGTTAACCTTGATATAGGGCTTATCCTTGCGCTTGGAATGACGCTGAATGGCATTGGCGATCAATTCCTTGCCGGTACCGCTCTCGCCTTCCACCAGGACCGATGCATCGGTGACAGCGACTTTACCAACCAGCTTGAAAATTTCCTGCATTGCTTCGCTGTGGCCAACGATCTCATTCCCGGTGATCGATGCTTCACGTGACACTTCAGAGCGCAGCTGCTGGACTTCCGCCACCAGTTCGCCATAATCCAGGGCGCGTTCAACGATGATCAAAAATTCTTCCAGTTCAAATGGTTTTTCCAGGTAGTCAAAGGCACCATTCTTCATGGCCCGGATTGCCCGCTCACTGGTGCCGTGGGCGGTGAGAATTATTATCGGCAGATCCGCGTATACCTGACGGATTTCCTTCAGAACAGAAAGGCCGTCGAGGCCCGGCAGATTAATATCCAGCAGCAGCAGGTCCGGTTTATGCTTCTGTAGTTTTTCAAGTGCTATTTTTCCGTCATCCGACTCGATGAAACTGAAGTTTTTATCTGCCAGGGCATCGATGATATTGCGCCGCATGAAGGCTTCATCTTCAACGATATGGATTGTTTTGCTCATATGGATTGCCAGGTTAATTAATCGGTAATTGTATCAGGCACCGGGTTCCGCCGCCATTTATATTATTGAATGAGATGGTTCCTTCGTGGGCCTTGATTATTTCATAGGATATCGATAGTCCCAGACCGGCGCCACCTTCCTTGGTTGTGAAAAACGGATCAAAGATTTTATCTAGGGCTTTATCCGGAATACCACAGCCGTTATCCTCGATTTGAATGGCCAGCAGATTGTTCGGGCGATTGATCGCAGTGGCGATTACGATCTTCCCGTCCCCGTCGCAGGCCTGGATTGAATTGGTGATTATATTCAGGAGTACCTGGTGTATAGCATTGGGATCTACCGGTATGACAGGAAGATCAGCGCTTAAATTTTCCTCAATTATGATATTGGCATTTTCCGTACGAAGAAAACTGGTGGTCTGGAGGACCAAGTCATTGATATTCTTCGCTTTCAGATTGGTGTTACGCGGTTTTGAAAATACCAGCAGGCGGTTGACCAGATTGGAAAGACGGTTAATTTCCTGAACGACCAGTTCCATCGATTCGGGCGTTATAATATCATCCGGGCTGGTATTATTCCTTTTCAGACGCCGTTGCCAGAGCTGTACTCTGGTCTTGATAATCGCTAATGGTGTCTTTACTTCATGGGCCACACCAGCCACCAGTTTTCCCAGGGAAGCCAGTTTCTCCCGCTGGTGCAGTTCCTTCTCCAGTTTTTGCAGCGCTTTGTTTTCGCGGTCAAGGTTATCTACCAGTGTATTGATCGAATCGGCGATAAAGCCATAGGTGCCGCCCTGGATATTGAAACGGTAGCGCGGGTTTTTTTGGATCGTTTCCAGTCCAATGCGAATATTGCGCGTTCTTTTTTGAAGGTTTAAAAAGATAATGACGGCAATTATGAATCCGGTTACCGAAACGGTGGCAACCACCTTTAAGATTTCCCTCAGGCGATAGGCCGGTAGTTTGCGTTCGATGTGTATACGTACCCAGGCCGCACCTACAATATCATTATTGACGACGATCGGTAAAGTGGCCAGGGGAAAAATCGCCGGATCAAACTGATGCAGTTTGATGATGGCCTGGTTTCCATTGATGGTCTCCAGTATCTGCTGCCTGATTATGTCGTAGGAACGCGGTGGAGGACCATATACCGGTTTGGGGGGCGGTAGGGTGGGATAGGCGTAACCGACGAACTCATCAAATCCTGCCAGATAGAAACCGCCTTCCAGCCCGGAAATTTCGGCCAGGGTTACATTGGAGAGCGTCTTCAAGGCCGAATCGACATACGCCAGGTCCCTGGTCACCAGCAAATCACCAGCCAGGATATCCTGTACGTCACGCTCGCTGAAAACGGCTTCGGAATACTGCTGCAACTGATGGGCGATAATTTCTGTCATCACTGAATGGGAATCGATGATGTCATCACGCCAGCGATTGATAAAAGTAACTGCCAGATTGGAAAAACCATATATCACCAAAGCAATGGTAAGGATAATCAATACCGTATTCAGGCGGGACTTGTTGATTTTCATGGCTATTGTTCGATCTCGGTACTCGATGGTGTGCTAAAACCGAACACAAATTAAATTAAGTTGATTTAGTTTCAAACAGTTATAATCTAATTTACCGTCGATGTAAGTAGTAATTATTTAAAGGGCAGCTAATTGAGGATACGCTGGTCTGGTTTTTGCGGAGCGGATACTGCTGATGTTAACCATATTAGATATCCACAGAATAATCATGACATTGCTATCCCTGGGGATTGGATGCATGAACTTAAATGAGGAGAGATAAGGTAATGAGAAAAGTTAATGGGATACTGTTCATTTTACTGATTTTATCATTTGTTATGGCACAATCATCGCCCAGCCTGGTGGCTACGGCCGACGAAAGCCGTGCCATCAATTGGAACAATGGATCCAGTGTGGCGCGGGCCGGTGATGGTTCATTGATGGTTGTGTATGGCCTGGCTGCCGATACAATGGTATATGCCAAGACCTATGATTCTGACTTTGACACCTGGAATACAGCTATGACTGTCGGTAAAGGCAGCAATTACAGTGGTCAGATCCAGGGCGATGCCAAAGTCGTTGCCGATGCCAGCAACAATTTCCATGTTATCTGGGCTAATAATTACCAGATGTATCATTCAAAATATGATGGCAGCACCTGGACTACGCCGGTGTCAATCACCGGTACGGCTGCTCCCTGGGATACGTTGCAGTGCGCCAAAGGAGCCATCGACATTGATGGCAGTGGCAATCTCTGGGTTGTCTGGAGCACCGGTTATGAGAGCGATGATGTGAACGAGTGGATGTTTGCCAGTATGAGCGGTGACGGCGGGTCCAACTGGAGCGCCCCCGATACTCTGTTCACGGATATTACCTCCGGCAGCTTTCCAAGTGGCTACTGCATGCCCGCCCTGGCCTGCGGACCGAATGGCGAAGTCGGTGTGGCCATGCGCGGTCCGAAAATGGGCCCCAAAGCCAAATACTCCGGTGTATTTCAACAGTACGATGGAAGTGCCTGGGGTGCCAGCGAGGTAATTTGCGATTTCTATGCTTCCACCAACGGTGATTCGGTAGATATTTACCAGTTATCATTGGCTTATGACAGCAACGGTAAATGCCATGCGGCCTTCTATACCGATGAGAATGATTTTGCCGATGAGGCCGACGGACAGATTTATTACACCCGTCGTTCAACCGGCGGAGCCTGGGATACTCCGGTTAAGGCAACCAATTTTGCCGATGGATCGACCGATTACCCGGCCATCACCGTTGGTGATAACAATTCCATCTATATCGTGTTTTTCGGTTATGATGCCGGTGGTGTGCGCAATTACTATTCGGTGACCTCCGCTGATTTTGGCGCCACCTGGAGTGATTCAGTCCGTCTCAGCCAGAATACCGAGAGCCTGGATGCCCGCGGTGCTTCCATCTGCAAACATGTTGGTACGGCCGGTGCTGATGTTCTCTGGATCGAAAAAACTGCCACCGCTGATGTTTACAATATCAACTATGGGCTGATCCCGTTTGTGGAGTATACCGCTGTTGGTATTGCCAATGAGACCCAACCGGGGGCCTATCAGATTCTGCGGAATTATCCCAACCCGTTTAACCCGACGACGAATATTGAATTCTCGGTTATTGATCCCGGGAATGTGAAATTGTCGGTTTACAATATGTTGGGACAGGAAATTACCAGGCTGGTTGATCGGAGCATGGAAGTTGGCACGTATGAAGTAACTTTCAATGCCGGCAACCTGGCCACTGGAGTTTATTTCTATCGTCTGGAGACCGTCAATCAGACGACCACTCAAAAACTGTTGTATCTCAAATAACGGTTTTTCCAAGGGGCAGTGCCTTAGTGGTACTGCCCCTACCAATTATTAAGGGAGTACCGGTAATAATTGGTAAAGAGATCGGACAGAATTTGTCCGGTCGCAGAGCTTAATTCAGCTAAAGCATATTATTAAGTAAAAATCTGGCATTGGAGTGTCGCTATGGCCGGTAATAAAACAAGCTATTACCTGAAAATATTTTCACTGATCTGTTTCTCAAACCTGCTGCTGGGTGGTAACACCGGTAAAATAGTCGGACGCATCATGGATAAAACATCCGGGGAACCACTGTTTGCCGCCAATATTGTCGTGCTGGGTACCGAGTGGGGTACGGCATCAGATGAAAGCGGAAGATTTTTCATCAATAATATTCCACCGGGAACCTATACAGTTCGGGCTACAATGATTGGTTACCGTGGGCAGGATATCAGTGGCGTAATCATCCGTTCGGACCTCACCACCGAACTGGGTTTTCAGCTGGAAATCAGTGTTATCGACGGCGAAATAGTAACCGTGCTGGCCGAGCGGCCCCTGGTGGAAAAGGATATCACCGGTAAACGGTCAAGTCTGACCGGTGATGATATTGCGGAAAAAGTACCGGTTGGGTCAGTGACCGAGGCCCTGTCGACCCAGGCAGGTTTTGTAGAGGATGAGTCCGGTGATCTGCACCTGCGTGGCGGCCGCACCGGTGAAGTATCTTACTATGTTGACGGCATTCTGGTCAAAGATCCGATCGGTGGTGGTATGGGTAGTGGTATTGATATCAATTCGGTCAGCGAACTGGCGGTTCTGACCGGGAGTTTCAATGCCGAATACGGGGAGGCCATGAGTGGTATTGTAAATGTGACCACTAAAGACGGCGGGAAATCAATATCCGGGAAATTCCAGTTTGAATCTGACATGATAAATGATTCTCCCTACCACATCAAGGATTGGATGCTGGAATCGGACCTGGTGGACGGACTGTCGGAAGCGGAGAAACAGGATTATCTGGATGCCGTGCGCTACTATACATCTGAAGAGGACACGGTGGGCATATCCCAATATGAGCATATCAGTGTTCTGGATCATGAATTGGCTGAAGATAAAATTTTGATTCCCATAAAAGGGAAATTCAGTGGTAGTTTATCCGGCCCCCTGCCGTACCTGAGCAAATTTTCTTTTTTCCTGTCAGGCTTCCACGAAAACCATGACAGTTATTTGCCCCACGGTTTCAGGGTTGAGAACCAGTTGTTTGGAAAACTGACCTATAAATTGAGCCAGAAAACCAAGCTGGCCTTCAACTCGCAGTTTACCTCCCGGTATTCGACTGGCAACAGTCATTATTATAAATATATAACACCGGAAACCAACAATCCGGTCGATTCACTTAATTACAACTCCCGCCTCCAGGGGCATGAGGATTTGACCAGTGTGATTACCAATCGTCAGGTGTTTACTCTTTCACAGACCTTAAGTCCGACCACGTTTTACACCCTGAATATCCAGCGGCTCCAGCGCACGTTGGACCAGAATATCCCCGGCTTGGATGTGGCCTACGACCCGGTGACCGGGGCGCTGCTGGATACGGTTGCCACGGAATATGTCAAGGTCCAGTATATTTTTGGAACAGAGAGTAATTTCCGTGGCGGTGATGCCCGTGACTGGTACCGTGAGGAAACCACCACCTGGAATGCCAAGGGCGACCTGACCAGCCAGGTAAACAGCGCCCATCAGGTGAAAACGGGGTTTGATGTTAAGCAGCATGATCTGTTCCGGCATGCCCTGCGCGATCCCTGGCCGGGGGCGTTCCGCCACCGGGTGGAGTACTACAATCGCAACCCCCGCGAATATGCTTTCTATATCCAGGATAAGATGGAGCTTGATTTCATGGTTTTGAATATCGGCCTTCGTTTCGATGCCCTGGAGGTTAATGATTCCTGTTTTGCCGATCCCGGTGATATCCAGGAGGTCGTTGCTGTGGATAATGGCGATGGTACGGTAAGCCATGTTTTCCAGTTTAAGGAATTGAAGGAAGTACCCCTGCGCTACCATATCAGTCCCCGAATCGGATTGGCCCATCCGGTGACCGAATTGCTGGTGTTCCATTTTTCCTACGGCCATTTTTTCCAGAATCCTGATTATTACCATCTGTACCGTAACGATAATTCACTGATCAACCTGGAAGAATCGGATGTGATCATCGGTAATCCGGGTCTGAAGCCGCAGAAGACGATCGCCTTTGAAGTTGGCGGAAAATACCAGGTGTCACAGAATACGGCTCTGGACTTCTCCTGGTTCTACAAGGATATCACCGATCTTACGGCCACCAAATACTATTCCCGGTCACCCTACAGTTACACAATCTATATCAATGAGGATTATGCCCGGATCAAGGGCTTCGATATCAGTATAATCCGCCGCTACAGCAAGTATATCAGCGCCAATGCCCACTATACCTACAGTGTGGCCCAGGGTTCTGGTTCGGATCCCTTGTCAGGTTATGCATACCGGGAAGAGGAATCCAATCTGCGGCCCAAGCGTGAGTACTACCTGGATTTTGACCGCACCCACGATTTCTCGGCCAATGTTGATCTGCGCCTGCCGGAGAATTTCCGTTATCGGCCGCTGGCCAATTTTGGGATTAACCTGTTGTTCCAGATGGCCAGCGGTTTGCCCTACACACCCACTTACGATGGTGCGCTGAGTATCGAAGAGAATTCAGAGCGTAAGGGCTGGACCAACACCCTGGATATCAGAATCGACAAACGAATCAGTATCGGTGATAACCAGTTGGTGGTATTCCTGAAAGGAACCAATATTCTGGACCGGCTGAATACCCGCTATGTCTGGTCCGCTACCGGCGATCCCTGGGACGCGGGGCCAACTGACACCCGCAGCCTGGACCGGCAGACCAATCCGGCCAACGTGGGTCCGCGGCGGGATATCCGCCTGGGAATGTATTTCAAGTTTAACTGACAGAGGATGAGGTAGAAAATTGAAGCAGAAATATTTCAATCGTAAATCTTTGGTCACCGGACTGATCCTGCTGTTAGTCAGTAATCCGCTGGTGTCCCGTGAAATCGATGATATTGCCCATGCCCCCAAGAAGCCCTGGTGGACGGCTCTCAGTATGGCAAAAACAACCGCCCGTGTCGATGAGGCAATCGGCGTGATGAATAAAGGGCAATTGTGTAATCTGACAATGAATTATGGACAGATTACAGATACACGCCTGGAAGACCCTGGCAACGCGCCCACCGATGATTATTATAACTTCCGGTACCCCAGGGTCAAGCCCTATGGTTCGATGGTGGACGATTTTGCCCTGCTGTTCGCAGTTCGTGAAAATACCAAGAATGGAGATAATGGAAATGTAATTGATGGATTTTCCTCCAACGGTAATGAAGACTGGATTGCCAAGAATGGTAGCCTTGGGGATACCCACTACGACGGCAGCGGTGCAGATGAATTACTGTATTACACTGATGGCACGACCCATTACCTGGCCCACAGCGATATTGAAGCCACCTGGCCGGTTGATGATAATGACGATCATTTCTGGCCCGGCTATTTCCGCCGCGATCCTGCCACCGGTTATGTCTATGATGGTGAGTTTGTCTCTGATCGTGATGTCTATGGTGTTTTTACTGATGGTGCTAACGTGCAGGGTCACAGCCTGGGAATTGAAATCGAGCAAATGGCTTATTGCTATGGCCGCCCGTATGCGGAGGATTTCCAGTTCTATGAATTCTTTATCCATAACACCAGTTCCACCGCCATCGACAGTGCCTGGTTTGGTATCTACCAGGATCCGGATTGCAGCGACTATGGTGATGAAATCCTGATCGTACCCGATGGCTATGGTTTTGACGATCCCTACACTATTATCATGCAGCGGGATTTTTCCGGTGATATCGGCGGGGCCACCGATGCCAATTCGCTGGGACGACTGGAGGATATGGATTTCGGGGTTGTTTTTCTGGAAACTCCCAATAATCTGGGGATTACTGATTTCCATTATTACACCGATACCGGTCCGACTTACGACGAAGAATTATGGCCGATTATCAGCAGCGACCCCACCGATCCCGACATCGCCACGACCAAGGCCGAGTATTTCCACGGCTCCGATACCCGGATCGATGATGTTGCCACAATTACTAAACCTTTCGATATTGTTTACATCGCCGCAACCGGACCATTTGACCTGGCCCCCGGTGACACGGTCAAGTTCACCATTGCCGTGGTGGTGGGTGATACCGATGATGATTTTATGACCAACTGTGATATGGCCATCACAATGTTTGAAAAAGGGTTTGTCGGTCCTTCAGCACCTCCGGGACCGAACCTTAGTACCGTGGCCGGAGATAACCAGGTTACCCTGTACTGGGATAATAGCACGGAACAGGTACCCGATCCGGCTACCGAGGAATTGGATTTTGAAGGCTATAAGATTTATCGCAGTGAGGATGGAGGAGTAACCTGGGGTGATAAAGTTACCAATTACAAAGGGGAAGTAATTGGTTATGTACCTATCGCCCAGTTCGATCTTGATAACAATTATTCCGGTACCGATCCGGTTACCCCTACCAATTACCTGGGTGACAATACGGGGTTGCGGTATACATTCATCGATTCGACTGTTTACAATGGAATTGTGTATTCTTACACTGTCACCACTTACGACCGTGGTGATGTGGATTCAAATATTCCTTCTTATGAAAGTGCCAAAGGAACCAGTGCCGCCGAGAAAAACTTCGTGAAAGTACAACCGGCACCGCAACCACTGGGCTATGTTCCGGCTGAAGTAGTCGATTTGCAGCACCTGACCGGTCCTGGTGAAGGAGAGGTCAAATTTGAGATCATCGATCCTGATCGCTATCTCGCCTACAAAGCGGCAATGAACCATAGCACCGATCCGGTTTTCAAAATCAGTTTTGACGGTTTCCCGGCTGAGACGTTCACTGTGACCGATACAACCGCCGGTGATTCCATCATTGCCAGCGGTTTGGAGATCAACAGCCTGACACCGGATATTCTGGTTGATCTGGGAATGACGATCCAGGTGGAGGCCAGCGGTGAAATCGGCGGTATCAGCAGTGTGGTAGATGAAGCCGGAACCGACTTGAGTGTATCCGGTGCATTGGACAATACCGGTTCATGGTCAGCTACAGTTGGTGCCATTAATTCATCTTTGCTGGATGTTCGGGTCAATAATTATGAACTGCGGTTTACTGATACCGGATCGATGGCCTACACGGTTGGCGACCAGCCAACGGCTCTGATGCGGGTACCATTTGAAGTCTGGCGTGTCAAGCCCGATGAGACTCAGATTCTATGCGAATACCGGGATGATGATTCTGATGGTGACTTCAGCACCAACGACCGCATATATATTGCCAATTTCCCCTATCCCGACTCAGAACCGGCGATTGGGGACTCATTGACCGGTCAGGACCCGAATGCATTCATGCCGGAGCAATTCCCTCTGCAAATAAGCTTTGTCCCTGCTGATTCCAATGGCAGCCTGCCGGTTACCGGCCAGAAAGTGACCATATCCTGTTATACCAGTTATTCCGATGGTTCCGGATTCAGTTCCGCTTCAGGCTATGATGTTGGTGATCAACTGGTATTCTCACTGGCTGAAGCAGAAATTGATGATAGAGCAATCAAGAAAGAAATGGACCGGATTCGTGTTGTTCCCAATCCTTATGTAGTGACATCGTTATTCGAACAGACCGAAAATGTCAATCTGCTGAAATTCATTTCCCTGCCTCCCGAATGCACGATTACTATTTATACCTTGAGCGGTGCAAAGGTCAGGGAGTTGCATCATGACGATGGTACCAGTGTCGCTGATTGGAATTTGACCAACACTTTCAACCAGGAAGTGGCCTACGGTGTGTATTTCTATGTTGTTACCACACCGGATGGGTATCAGCAAACTGGTAAAATGGCAATCATACGCTAGGAGATTTAATCATGAAGCAATATCAAAGAACAATCTGCTGGCTCACACTGACTGCTATAATGGCATTGCCACATCTGACCAGGGCTGATGAATTCAGGAAGGTGGGGACATCCGTTTCCCAGTTTCTCAAGATTGGTGTTGGTGCCCGCGCCCTGTCAATGGGGGGCAGTTTCCAGGCTGTAGCCGATGATGCTTCGGCTGTATACTGGAATCCGGCCGGGATGACCCGCACGGAAGGCATTTCCTGGACTTTCAACCATACTAACTGGTTTCTTGATACCAACCATGATTTCAGTTCCCTGGTCTTGCCCCTGCGGCATGGATCTTTCCTGGGTTTGAGTATCAATGTGATGTCCATCGGGGAAGAAGAAATAACAACCGAGGAAAATTCCTCCGGAACCGGCCAATACTGGGACGCCATGGGCCTGTCGGCCGGTGTTTCATATGCCCGCCGGATGACCGATAAATTTTCCCTGGGCGCCACCGTCAAATATGTTTCTGAGCGTATCTGGAATGAAAGTGCCGCCACTGTTGCCATAGATGTCGGGACTTACCTTGATACGGACTACAAGGGCATTATAATCGGCATGTCATTCACCAATTTCGGCCCCAATATGCAATTATCGGGGCGGGATCTGATTCGCGAAATGGATCTGAATGAAGCCAACAGCCTTAATTCTCCGGTAGACACACGCCTGCATACCGAGCCTTGGCCCCTGCCGGTCTGTTTTACG
The DNA here is from genome assembly GCA_964410945.1 of uncultured bacterium. Taxonomy (GTDB): domain Bacteria; phylum Fidelibacterota; class Marinisomatia; order Marinisomatales; family TCS56; genus CAYPJE01. The sequence goes on along the minus strand of CAYPJE010000020.1, from coordinate 17,287 downwards.
ATTGGTACTTCAGTAGAACTGATAGGTTCGGGTGATAGGTTTATCAATTCAGCCCGCAATCGTCTCACACTGGCCTGCAATGGCACCCATCCCAACGATGACAGCGAAAAATTGAATATCGGTTTTGAGTGGGCCTTCAATGAAATGGTATTCCTGCGTGGTGGATACAGCACGGAATATGACTTGTCAGAATTATCCGGTGGTGCCGGAATAAAGGTTGGGGCCTATGGACGTGATCTGCTGATCGATTATTCGATTGTCCCATACGGTGATTTGGGAATTATACACACCTACACCATCAGTTCGAATTTCTAATAAATAATCAGGATGGAATGACCCTCGATGGAACCTGAGTTATATATATTGATCGCCATGATGGCATTATTTGCCATCGCCGTGTTTGCCGGAAAATTTCCGATCGGGGCTTCCCTGGCCCTGGCGGCGATTACCGGTGCCGTGTTATCGGGATACGGTCTGCCGTTGCGCCATCTGGTCGAGGGTAGCATTTCATATCTGGATCCGATCCTGATCATAGTCACAGCCATGATTTTCATGGAGATTATCAAGGAAAGCGGCGCCCTGGGTGAAGCCAGCCGCCTGATAGTGACACGGCTCCATACGCGACCGTTGGCCTTTCTTGCGGCGGTGACGTTATTCATAATGCTGCCCGGCATGATCACCGGTCTGTCCACCGCTTCTGTACTTACCACGGGAGCCGTGGTGGCTCCGGCTCTGATCGCCTATGGTATTCCGAAGGTTAAGACCGGCAGCATCATCGCAATGGCCGCCCTCTACGGTATGATCGCGCCGCCGATCAACGTGCCGGCCATGATAATCGGCGGTGGTGTCGATATGCCGTATATCGGGTTTGAGCTGCCGTTGTTGTTCGCTACCCTGCCACTGGCCCTGTTTACCACCTATCTGCTGGCCAGGCCCCACCTGACCTCCGGCAATCACCGGGCGATTAACGATGCCTTTGATATTCTACCTGACACTGTCAAGCGCTGGCACCTGTTTGTGCCGGTTGTGGTTTTGGTAGTCTTGATGGCCCTGTCGCGGATAATTCCCAATGATTACACTTCACTGGGCATGCCATTGATATTCGTTATTTCATCCCTTACTGCTTATCGATCCGGGAAACCATTCAATTACTGGAAAGTGGCTAAAACAGCTATCAATAAAGCCCTGCCGGTGATGGGGATCCTGGTTGGGATAGGTATGTTTATTCAGGTAATGAGCCTCACTGGTGTAAGGGGCTACCTGATAGTAAATATCGTGCAGATTCCATCCTTCTGGATCTTTCTGGCGATTGCGGTTACCCTGCCGCTGTTTGGTGCCATTTCGTCCTATGGTGCCTCATACGTACTAGGTGTACCATTCCTACTGGCCCTGCTGGGGCGCAATGAGATAGTTGTAGCTTCCGCCCTGACTCTTATCGCCAGTCTCGGTGATATGATGCCGCCCACCGCCCTGGCAGGGATATTCGCGGCCCAGGTGGTGGAAGAGGATAATTATTTCAGGATACTGAAAACATGTATTCCCTATATTGTTATTACGGCAGTATACGGAATCCTGATAATTATCGGTGCCAATTGGCTGGCTAAATTTCTGGTTTTGTAATAGTAGAGAATAAAGAGTAATGCTGAAAATTATCTATCTGGGGATTACAGCAGTTGTACTGGTCCTGACCGGCCGGGATTTGTTCAGTGAAGTCCAATGGAAGAAACAACTGACCCACCTGATTGTTTTAATACCGTTGATACTGCGGGTATTGATGATTAAGTAAATGGCAAAAATACAAATATTCCGGTTGATTGTTATTGTTGTTGCTGTTGGTGTAGCAGTTTATACGGGCCACGGCTTTTTGGGGATGCATATCAATGAGCCGATCTACCCGGGTGACTGTGAAATTTTACGACTGAGCGATTATTTCGAACCGCTGAGGGGTACCGCCGGTGATACTGATATTTACCTGTTCAACGGGGCTGACAGCGGGGCTTCAGTCCTGGTGCTGGGCGGTACTCATCCTAACGAACCGGCCTCGATGGTGGCCGCTACCTGTTTGATTGAAAACATTTCGGTGAAGACAGGACGTTTCTTTCTGTTTGCACGTGCCAATAACAGTGGCTTTACGCACAATGATCCCCAGGAGGGCAACCCCCGCCGATTCCCGATTAAAACGGCCAGTGGCGAGCGTTGGTTCCGCTATGGTTCGCGCTATACCAATCCTATCGATCAGTGGCCCGATCCGGATGTGTACAAACATTATCCTTCCGGACAACGGTTGTCGGCGGCCGAAACCAGAAACCTGAACCGGTCCTATCCCGGACGCTCTGATGGTAATCTGACTGAACAGATCGCCTATGCCATTATGCAGGTACTGGAAACGGAAAACATCGATCTGGCTGTTGACCTGCATGAGGCGTCCCTGGAATACCCGGTTATCAATGCTGTAGTAGCCCATCAACTGGCCTTTGATATCGGCGCCGAAGCAGTGATGTATATGCAGATGGAAGGAATCCTGTTTAACTTGGAACCATCACCAGAGGAATTTCGGGGATTGTCGCACCGGGAATGGGGCGACTGGCTGGGCATACCGGCCCTGTTGATGGAATCGACCAACCCGATGCAGGGACGCTACCATGGGAGAGTATCGCCGGAAGTAGTGGTTACCGGAAAGGATAAATATAATCTGGAGGCCGCCCGCAGTGGTCTGCTCGAGGTAGATTATCCCGATGATGGACTGCCAATTGATTTGCGGGTCGGCCGCCATATAAAAGGTCTGGCCACCATCTTCGATGTCTGGAATAACTGGTCGGATGAAAAAATTATAATCGAGAATATGCCTGAATATTCCGCCATTCTGGAAAATGGTGTCGGGGCATACCTGAAATAATTAAAGGAGTATGAAAATGTCAGAAATCAACAAGCTGAAAATAATTATTACCACGCTGTTAGCTCTGTCGGGATTGAGTGCCGGTGATTTCAAGGCCGATCAACCGGTACTGATCACGGCCGCCGGTCAAAGTGCCGATGTTTTGATGGTCAAAGTACTGGCCCAGCGCGGTGGTCTCAATTTTACCATGGATAAGCTGGCTGACGCTGATGTGGTTAAGGATTATAAATCAGTCATTATTGTCAGCGGTGGCAGTACCAAAGGCCTGGGGGCTGCCAAGATCGATAAAGACGATGAAATAGAACGGGTCAAGGAAGTGATTACGGCTGCTAAAAAAGCTGAAATCCCCATTATCACCATGCATGTGGGTGGTAAAGCCCGGCGGGGAAATCTGTCGGACGAATTCAACCTGGTTGCGGCCGAAGCTGGAGTCTGCCTGGTAGTGGTTGAAGGTGGTGATGAAGATGGATTTTTCAATTCTATTGCCGAGAAAAACAAAGCCGCAATAATAAAGATCAAACAGATAGTTGCCGCCCAGGGCGTACTGCAAGATATTTTCTCCATTCCAACTGAATAACAAGGACATTTCTACGCCACTTTCAAACAGGAGTGAATTGTGAATAAAAACCAGCGGAATATCATACCGGTATTTATAATCATATTTTTTTTGGTTTCCTGTACGCAACCGCCATCCCATTCAACCTTCGAATCGAAAGGTATGGTAGTAGCAGCCCATCCCATTGCGGCGGAATTCGGTTATGAAATTCTTCAATCTGGTGGAAATGCGGTGGATGCTGCTGTGGCTACCGCCATCGTGTTAGGCGTAGTCGAACCCCATGCTTCCGGTTTTGGTGGCGGTGGCGGGATACTGATCTATCTAACTGAGCCCGATACCCTGACCTATATAAATTATTATGCCCGTGCCGGTCAGGCCGTGCCGGATTCCTTTGATTCTGACACAGAGGCATATTCGGCCCAGGCCGCACTGGTGCCTGGTACGGTAGCGGGCCTGTCAATGGCGTTGGAAAAATATGGTAATCTGTCCTGGCAGACAATCCTGGAACGCAGTATAGAAAAAGTAAGTAATGGCTTTGCCGTAGATGAAAATTTCCACAAGATCGCCCTTGATTCCTATGAAATCCTGATGAACAATCCCCAGACCAGTTCGATTTATCTGAACGATATGTTTCCCTTCGAAGTGGGCGATACGCTGGTTAACCGTCCGATCCTCAAAACACTGCAAAAACTGGCTGTCGGCGGTCCCGAAGTTTTCTATACCGGCGAACTGGCCGATTCGATTGAGGCGGCTATGGCCGCCTTTGGCGGATATATCAGCAAGTCCGATCTGGCCAAGTACAAAGCAATTGAAAAGGCACCGATCAGCAGTGCTTATCGCGGTAATTTAATCTATTCGGCACCACCACCCCAATCCGGAGTGCCGTTGCTGGAGATCTTGAACATTCTCGAATTTGAAGACCTGTCGGCAATGGGAAATTTCAACGTTAACGCCGAAACATTCCATTTCATGGCGGAAGCGATGAAACGCGGTTATGCCGATCGTCTGCACTATCTCAGCGACCCGGATTTTATGCCGGTACCGGTGGAGGCCTTGTTATCCGATGACTATGCCCGGACGCGTTACGAGTCGATTGACATGGAAAAGGCTGTACCCGCCAAACCGAAAAAGACGCCTTATGGAGAGGTGGCAAAATTTCTAGAACAGGAAAGCAATCCCGATGGCAGCACGACCCACATCTCTGTAGTTGATAAGGATGGTAATGCCGTTTCCCTTACCCAGACCCTGAACCGCTTCTGGGGTTCGGGTATTTCCGTGGCCGGATTCCTGCTGAATGACGGTATGACCGGATTTTCCACCAGCAACAAAGCCAATACGATTGCCCCAAACCGCCAGCCCCGCAGTACGATTTCACCATCAATTGTTTTCAAAGATGACGAACTCTATATGGTAGTTGGCTCACCGGGTGCCGGTCGCATTATTTCCACGATTGTCGAAGTTGTCTGCAATATTGTTGATTTTGGTATGAGTGCTGAAGAGGCTAATAATGCCCCGCGGTTCTGCAGTAAGAAATGGGCTGATACCCTTCCGGTGGAGAGCAGGTTTGAACAGGATATTTTAGATCAGCTGATCGCCAAGGGGCATCCCATTGATGTCCTGGGAGAAGTGGACAGTTATTTCGGCGGTGTACATCTGATCCTGGTTGATCCGGAAACCGGTGTACTGAAGGGTTCGGCCGATCCGCGCCGATCAGGGGTAGTTGCAGGAAGGTAATATGCATAGCATCAAATTAGTAATTCGGGGTTCATTGATAATGCTAGTCATATCTGCGGCTGTCGCAGGTCAGGCTATTTCCGCCGGATCGGAGGAATGTACCATTGGTGTGGCAGCCGGTAAAGCCACCCAGGATGGACGGCCCCTGGTCTGGAAGACACGTGATTATATATCATCACCGGATAACGAGATCAAATATAATTCATCCAATTTCTATAAATTCGTTTCGGTTAACAATGCCGGTGGCAGCTATGCCTGGATGGGGGTGAATGAGGCAGGATTCGCCATAGTCAATTCAGTATCCAGTGACCTGCCGGGCAATACAAATAGTAATGGTGTCAGCAACGGTGAATTAATGCGTGACTGCCTGGGTTCCTGTGCCACGGTGGCCGATTTTGAGTCATTTCTGATTTCCACCAATGGCAGCGGGCGAGACGGTAAATCAAATTTCGGTGTAATCGATTCAACCGGAGCGGCAGCAATCTTTGAGACCAGTGGATATGAATACTGGAAATATGATGCCAACGATACCAGTGTCTCCCAGACCGGGTATATCATCAGAGCCAATTTTTCCGAAGTCGGTGGCGGTACCTACAGTATCGAACGTTTTAATCGCTCCACAGACCTGGTAGCTGGATTCTATGCCGGTGACTCCCTTAATTACCGTAGTATCCTGCGCCACCAGATGCGCGATTTCTCCGATGAACAGAGCAATCCAATTGCAATCCCCTTCAACGATGACTGGTACCCGTCGTACCGTTGGGGATATATATATTCTTACGTCAGCATTTGCCGCAGTACATCCGTGTCCTCGACTGTGATCCACGGTGTGCTGCCAGAGGGTGAGCCGGGCAACCTGAGTACCATGTGGACAATCCTGGGCCAGCCGGCCACCAGTGTTGCCGTTCCCTACTGGCCGGTTGGCAGTGCCCCGGCCGTAGCCGATGGTTCTTCCACGGCAGCGCTGTGTGATGCCTCCCGTGATATCAGGGAATACCTGTATGACTGGTCCGGCTATGGCGATTTTCTTGATACTTATAAGCTGCTGGATGGGGAAGGTGGCGGATTGTGGACCTATACATTCCCCCGGGAGGACGCTAATTTTGCCATGGCTGATTCCGCTCTGACGGTCTGGCGGACCACAGCACCTGCGGCGGCCGACATGCTGGCACTGGAAACCGATCTTGCCAATGCTACCCTGATTACCCTGAATGATGGTTTGAGTTATCTGGCCTCGCTGGATGTGGACCGCGATGAAGTTCCGCTGCCGGTTCAATATGCTGTGAGCCAGAATTATCCCAATCCATTCAATGCTGCCACGGTTATTCCGTTTTACCAGGCCGCACCGGGTTACTTTACTGTAACAATACATGATATTAAGGGGCGTGAGGTGGCACGCCTGGGTAATGAGTTTGTACCGGCCGGGAACCATTCTGTCCGGTGGAACTGTGGTGAGCTGGCCTCCGGAATATATTTTTATACGGTAGAGCTGAGATCCGGAGCCAATAGCAAACTGCGATTCTCGGATACTCGAAAATTGACTTTAATCAAATAGCAAATGAGGTGTTACGCATGTTGCCAGGACTGCCGCAAAAGCTGTTATTAAGCTCATTATCAGTCATTATTTCCGGGTTTATCTGGAGCTGCGCGATGACTGCACCACCATATTTGACGCCCGAAGCAGAGGTAATTAACAGCAAATATTTCAGCGAAAATCAGCTGGTGTTTCGCTACCTGCTGGCGGAGACCGAATATCAGACCCCACTTTTTCGTTTCCAGGGTGAACAGGACGGTCCGGCCGTATTGATCATCGGTGGAACCCATGGTAATGAACCGGCCGGTTTTGAAGCAGGGCACAGGCTGGTGGAAATGTTCATGGAGAACCAGCCGGCCACCGGCACAATATTCCTGTTGCCGGAGGCTAATACGATAGCTGCGAAAAATAAGTCCCGTCGTATCAAAACACCTTCCGGTGTAGATCGGGAAATGGGTAATTTGAACCGTTGCTATCCGGGAAATTCCCATGGATTACCGATGGAACAACTGGCATATCAAATCACAAAATTGATAAAGGAATTTGATATTTCTGCGGTGGTTGATCTGCATGAGAGTCCCGTGTTCCACCTGGAATATGTGGAAAACAGCGGCCAGTACCATGGATTGGGTCAAACCCTGATATATACACCGAATGAAGCGACCTCCTGGACGGCTATGGTCCTGATCGATGAGATGAATGCCACCATTCCGCAGGGACGAGAGCAATTCTCGCTGGCGGCGGGACCGGTGGAGCACAGTGCTGCCTGGGCCGCTGGTGAATTCTTTGACATTCAGGGTTTTACCACGGAAACCTGTAAACAATTACCACTGGATACCCGGGTGAAATATCAGATACAAATGGTAAAAATAATCCTGCGTGAAGTGGGAATATTATGATCAGGAATATAAAATACTAACTTAAAAACAGGGCATAATAACAATGAATATAGTACAGATTGGAATCGGTCCTTTGGGACAGAAAATAGTGCGTTATTTCCAGGATCGTGATGGTGTCAAGGTGGTTGCTGCTGTCGATGCCGATCCCAGCAAAATCGGACTGGATCTGGGGGAAGTCTGCGAAATTGGCCAGCTTGGCATCACCATTAAACCCTCTCTGGGTGAAGCATTGAAAGGGCAGAATGCAGATGTGGCTGTAATAACCACGTTGTCCGGTGTGGAAGCAGTGGAGCAATCAATTGTGGAAGCAGCGGAAGCCGGGCTGCATATTGTATCAACCTGCGAAGAATTATCTTATCCCTGGCGGACCAACCCCAATGTATCGGAGCGGATCGACCGGGTGTGCAAGCAGAACGATGTGGCCTGTGTGGGAACCGGTGTCAACCCCGGTTTTCTCATGGATTATCTCCCCAGTGTACTCACCTCGATCTGCCAGCAGGTGGAAAAGGTGGAGGTATACCGGGTACAGGATGCCAGTCCAAGAAGGATCCCTTTCCAGCAGAAGATCGGTGCGGGCCTGAATGACGTGCAGTTCCAGGCCAAAGTCAAAGAAGGAACCCTGCGCCATGTGGGTCTGCCGGAATCGGCCGATATGATCGCCGCCAGTTTGAACTGGGAATTCGACAAGTATACCGATACCCTGGAACCGGTCATCGCTGATAAAGAGATAACCTCCGGTTACCAGTCGATTCCTGAAGGTATTGCCCGCGGTGTGAAGCAGGTTTATACCGGCTATATTGCCGGCGAAGAAAAAATGAAGTTGTATTTTCTGGCAGCGGTGGGCGAACCGGAGTCATATGACAAGGTTGTTATCACCGGAACGCCATCCTTCGAATCGGTGATCCCGGGTGGAATTAATGGTGATATTGCCACTTCAGCCATAACAATCAATGCGGTACGGGCCATCACAAAGGCCAAATCCGGCCTGCGCACCATGCTTGATCTACCAGTTCCGGGATGGTTTACCGGTGATTGATTTCCAGTAACCGGATCATGACTTTTGTTCTGATCCTGCCCTTGTTGATTATTGCAGTCCTGGCTGCTGAAAAATATGTACATCAGCGATGGATTGGACGAATCCCCCTGCGGATATCAGTGAATGGAACGCGGGGAAAATCCAGTGTAGTTCGATATATTGTAGCCGGACTCCGAGCGGCCGGTCACCGGCCGCTCGGTAAAATAACCGGTATCAGCCCGGTCTGTCTTTTACCTGATGGTTCCATGGAACCAATCCGCCGTTTCGGAAAACCCCGGGTGCAGGAACAACTGTCGATTGTCAGAAAAGCCACACAAATCAAGGCTGATTGTTTAGTGGCCGAATGCATGGCGGTCAATCCTGAACTGCAAAAAATTGACAGCCGTATCGTTGCGCCGCAAATATATGTAATTACTAATATCCTGGATGACCATCGGGAAGTATTCGGGGGCGATCTGAGTGAATATGCAACCGCCGTTTGTGAGGCTGTTCCCCGGGGAGCGAAGGTGGTGGTGGCGGACCATGACCCAGCACCAGTGATAATGGATTTACTGGCCCGTCGCGGATGTGAGGTGACAAAGCCGGATGAATTGAATGATATGGAACTACCATTTGGGGTGTTTCCGGCCAACCTGGAACTGGCAGTGAAAGTATGTGAAATGGCTGGTGTTGACCGGGCAGTTGCCCTCAAAGGGATATTGGCGGAATATGCTGACACCGGTATTAATGTTTGTACCACCATCGGCCAGCTGCGCCTGGTGAACGGTCTGGCCGTTAACGACACTATTACAGCGCGACACTTTCTTGATCATTGGAGAGCAAACGGGGAACAGGAAAATATCCTGTTACATACCAGAAACGACCGTCCGTTACGGACACTCCAATTTGCCCGGTGGATTGGCAGATTACGAGGTATCAATGAAATTTATATATCCGGAAGCCATACCTGGCCGGCCAGACAAGAGTTAAGAAAATGTGGTGTGCCAAATAAAAAGATCCAGGTCTGGGATCGGGCACAGGTACCCTTGGATTGGCAGCAGGCACCCACCGCAGTTTACAGTTTTGGAAATACCGGTGCCGGTGGACTGGAAACCTGGAATGAAATCATTACACGCACAGGGGTGAGCTGATGGTTGCGGAAGCGTTTTTCATCGCATTGATCATCGGATTTATTTACTATGAGATTGTCGGTTTAACCCCCGGTGGAGTAATAGCCCCGGCCTATCTGGCACTGTATATCCGGGAGCCGCAACATATTGTTGTGACCCTGGTTGTAGCCATACTTACCTGGGGCACGTTGAAGCTGTCAATGCCCTATTTGCTTCTGTATGGCCGCCGCCGGTTGTTGCTGGCCCTGGTACTGGGTTTTTCTTATGGTTTGCTGATCAACCGTTTCCTGGGGTTCGGTTCATATGTGCCAAACGCCATCCATTCCATCGGTTACCTGGTTCCCGGTTTGATTGCCGCTGAAATGGTTCGCCAGAAACTGCTGCCAACCCTGGCCAGTCTGGGCATTGTCATGACTTTTGTTTATTTAATCCTGTTACTTGTTACCTGATGAAAAGAGTTCCCCGTGATATCAGGCTGCTGGTGGTTCTGTTGCTGGCGTCGGTGATCCTTGTTGTCCCGGAAAGAATTATTATGGTGCGTACCGAAAGGCCTGATGCCAGGCAGATGGAGCAAGCTCGCGACCTGGCCGATCACTGGATGTCACTGGTAGATCAGGAGAAACAGAAACGTGGGATCAAAAACGAATTGGATTCGGGTATACCACATCCCCATCTGTTGGGAAATGAATTCACCCAGGTAACAACGACACTTGGGTCGCCTGCTGCCAAGGAACTATCCACCAATCCCGAATTTGCAGCCTTGGTAGTACGGTTACTGCATACAGCGGGTATACCATCTGCCGGACGGGTGGGGATTATGCTCAGTGGATCATTCCCGGCGGTGGGAATATCCACTTTGGCGGCCCTGCAAACGCTAGGATTGGAAGTTAAGCTGATCAGTTCGCTGGGGGCCTCATCATATGGAGCCAACCAGGCTGGTGCTCTGTGGATCGATTATGAACGCTGGCTGGTGAAACGAGGTGGGCTACAGTACACTTCCGACCTGGTTACCTACGGTGGTGAAGATGACAATGGAAGTTCAATCTACTCTGCCGGACTCACAATCCTGGATTCGACTCTGGACAGTTACAATATTGTGCCTTATGTCCCGCAATCATTGATGGAATCAGTGACCCATAAATTTCACCTGCTGCGTAAGAATGAAATCGATGTATTGATAAATATCGGTGGCAATCAGTCCAGTCTGGGGTCGTGCAGTCATTCCCTGATGATTCCACCCGGTCTGAACCAGACGCTCCCATCATGCGAACATGACAGGCGTGGTTTGATTCAGGAGTTTATTGCTGCTGGTGTGCCGGTTATTCAGTTGTTGAATATCCGCGAGCTGGCATTGCAGTACGGTATTAAACATCCGTTGAATACAATGGGGGACAAACCTGAGTTGCTATACAACAATTATCGGTTCAGAAAAGGACTGTTGGTCCTGTTTATTATCCTGCTCGTTCTGGGAGTATGGTGGATTGGGAGATGCGGTAAAAACAATATTCGATAAATAGATATTCTTTATTTTACACATACCATTTTCCCGGTCTGCACAAAACCACGTCCCGATGAATACACATTGGGGACATAACCACAATCACCAGTCCTTCAAGCAGCTTTAGCCGTTATTAAAAGCTGTGTTCGCATACGGTGTGCCCGGCGGATCAATTAATTTACTAAAAGAATTGATTATTAACTGATTTAGAACCAAATTAAAAGCACCAATTGGTGGAGTAGTGATTGGGCAACATTCAAATGGGATTAACCTGAATGAGGGCTGATTCAAGTACTGTAATTATTATTCTTACGACCGGTCGGTCTTTTAATTATTCTTATCGGATTCCAGTATTCACTCATTCTCCGCAATTTTTCCCCTCATAAAATTATCAGTAAATCAGGCATAAAGCTACCAAGGAGGCTGTCATGCGTCAATTCATTGTACTAATCAGTATTCTAATGATTCTAGTTTCCACTCTGGTTGGACAAACCTTGAGTATCCAGGGTGTTCTAAGGGATGATACCGGTACTTCAGTGGCCGATGGCCTGAAGAACTTCACCTTCCAACTGTATGCTGTTTCAGAAGGGGGTTCATCAGTCTGGAATGAGACCCAGCAGATTGAAGTTGTGAATGGCGTGTATAACGCCCTGCTGGGCAGTGTAAACAGTCTTGATGGACTGGATTACAATATCAACTACTGGCTGGGAATCTCGGTTGAGGATGCGGAGGAGATGGCACCGCGCACCCAATTAGCCCTTTCGCCGTATGCCATTGCCAGTGTTTCAGGTGTGGATAATGTTTTCCCACAATCGGGAAATGTAGGAATAGGTACCACCACGCCAACCCAAGCCCTTGAGGTAATCGGTAATTCCAATTTTGCCGGACACCTGTATATCGGCTCAGCCCAGCAAATTGAAGGATTAGGCCGGTTGCATATAACCGGTAGTGAATTACTTTATTTGCTAAATAAGGACGGTGTGATTGTAAGTAAATCGTGGGACGGCAATGGCCAGTTAAAGGTTGAGGGAGATCTGTTTGCTTCCTCCAATGTTGGTATAGGAACCACCGATCCGCGATCCAAATTGATGGTGCATGATGGAGCAGCTTATATTAGCAAGTCCATAAGTTACAGCCATACTGGAACGTATACATATTTGTTGATGGGTATGAACCAGCACCAGAGCGACGCCAGTTATAATACGAAATTCCTGTTTGATATCGAGGCGACTCCAGCAACGCAACAAAGTAAAATGCATCTGCGGGCCGGTAGAGTGGATTGGAGTGCCGATGAATTTTCCATTCCGGATGCCAGCCATAAGACCGAGATCATGACCTTCGATGGTGGCGGAAACGTGGGGATTGGTACAACCAGTCCCGGCGCAAAACTTGATGTGAATGGCAATATTCGTTTTGATGGAACACATCTGATATATAATTCCAAGGATGCGGTAATTGACTGGGGAGCTAACAATGAAGGAACACTCTATTTCCGCAAACTTAGTTCACAAGGCGATCCTGGTAGTTACACACAATTAGCTCATATAAACAAAGATGGCGGCTTTTTTGCCATCGGTGGTTGCCATACCTGGTCTGATATCCGCTTGAAGTCAAATGTGGTAAATATTACCAATGGATTGATGAAGGCTCTGCAATTGAAACCGGTTGAGTTTGAGATGAAAAACAGATTAGGTATCCCACGAATCGGATTTGTGGCTAACGATGTTCAGCAGGTAGTACCAGAAGCTGTAACTGAAGCTGAGGACGGTCTGTTAGCTATCGAATATGGTGCCCTGTCAGCAGTAGCCATTGCGGCCATTCAGGATCAGCAGAAGATAATTGAAACACAGCAATCTGAGATAGATAATTTAAAGGAAAGACTTACTCAGCTGGAAGCCTCACTCAGGAAATAACGGAGCTTAATTGAATTCAATAATTTCCTGATTATGGAGGCTTGCAATGGTTAAAAAATATTTAAAAATAATTCCCCCGATTTACGGACTGGTTTTACTCCTGCTGTTTGTGAATCTGGTGAATGCACAGACCTATACTACCGAAGTTACCGTGGTCAGTGGCGGGTCTGGACATATGTCAGGATACCTGGCCCCGGCTGTCCAGGGTGAGGAACGGCAGTCAGGACAAATGACCGTACTGGTGGGTCAGCCCCTAATCACTACCGGTACGATGAGCGGGACCGGCCTGGTGACCGAACTTGGTTTCTGGTCTTCACTCCTGCGGCAGCCCGGCACCCCGGATTTGACGGCATCATATGATATCTTTCCAGACAAGATTAATCTGGAATGGAGCTATGACCCCAACATACCACCGGCCACGAAACAGCACAATATCTACCGCGACGATGTGCTGATCTATGATAATTACCCCATTGAAGACACCGATTACCCCGATGAATCCAATGACCTGAATGTTGGTACCGAATACCAGTACAAACTGGTGGGTAAAAATATGTTCGGACTGTCCCCGGTTCCGGCCCAGGCGATCGGAAAAACATCAACCTCCGGGTTCATTTCTGGTAATATTACCTCCCGGCAGGGTACCAAGATACCCGATGTCAAACTGGTGCTGACCCCCAACTGGGGCTATTCACTATACCTTGACGGCAGCGAAGATTTCATGACCATTCCCGACGGTGATGCTTTCGAATTAACCGATAATACGGTGTTAGAAAACGCCACCATAGAATTCTGGATCCGCCCCAACCGGGTGGCCGATGAAACGCTGATTGCCAAAGGCAGCCACTGGGATATTGGTCTGTGGGATAACTCAGGCTACAGCAAACTGGTGTTCCGTACCAATGGCTCAATCGTAATGACCAGCGACGCTACTGTAGCTGTTGATGAATGGTCCCATATTGCCCTGGTCAAAACAGCCGTTGCTGGAGGAAGCGCCGATTATCAGTTGTTCATTAATGGTGAACCGGCCCTGGTAAATTCCGGTCAGGCCACCTATAACCATGCCGGTATCTGGCAGGCTGCTGACCCGCTGCTGGTAGGGAAACATTCCAGTGGCCTGTTTTTCAGAGGGAATATCGATGACCTGATTTTTTGGAATGAGAGCCGCAGTGTTGAAGACCTGGCCCGGGATTATGATCGTTACCTGTACTACCGGACCGGTGAGATAATCAATTATCCCGCGATGACCGTTACTATGAATTTTGATTTCGGATCGGGTTCCACGGTAACCAATATCGTGGACCAGGCATATAATGGGACCCTGACCGGGGTTAGCGTTGACACCTGGGCGGAGGCATTGCCACCGGCTTATGCTACGGCCTATACTGACGATGATGGGTATTACTCCATGCCTAATATCAACTACGGCAGCAGCGGTACCTTGTTTCGCCTGACGCCCACCAAGGCCTATCATGAATTTAATGTCAATTTCCTGGATATTTCCCTGAATGAGAGCAATCCAACTGCCTTGAATCAGAATTTCACGGTTGAAAATTTGATGAGTATTACCGGGTTTGTCTATTTCAAAACCGACAATACCGAAGGGGTGCAGTGTGGTGAAGAAGGGGTCCAGATCAAGGTTAATGGTGATATCCGGACCAATACCGATTCCGATGGATTTTTCCGGGTGGAAGTTGAACCGGGTGCCGATGTGCTGGTCCAACCGGAGAAAAATTCACGCCGGCCAACTGATTTTGATCCCCAGCTGCTTTCCTTTACTAATGTTGTCACTAACAAGACCGCCAATTTTATTGATAAGAAAACCCGTAATGTACGCGGCAGTGTTACTGGTGGCAGTTGTGGCTATCCCTTGGGACCGTATGGGATTGCTACGGTTCAACTTGTGCCCACCAGCAATAAGTTCACCAAGACAGTGATTGCCGATGCCAGCGGGAATTTTGTCTTTCCCAACCTGCCGCCCCAACCGTATCAATTGGCAGTTGATATCAATACAACCGTCCCGATACCCGAGGAAGTACCCCCAATACCAAATCTTATTCCGATGAGTGATTTTTTCATTAATGAAGGCAAGACGATCAATACGGAAAATTCCTACTCTATCGCCGATTCGGCCTGGGTGGGTGACGAGGATACGGTGGAATTTGTTTACCGATCACCGATTTTGACGCGGATAAGCGATTTCCCCATCAATACTGTGGGGCATCATGGTTTTATTCAGAACCAGGCTGATACACTGGAGTTTTTTGCTTACGAGCAATATTACAATGGTGCTGAATGTCCGGTTGATTCCGGTGTATTCCAGATCTTTGATTATATCAGTGACCGTTGGATGGCCGAGTCAATTGAGGATACGGTAGAACTGGCCTTTGGCTGTGATGGTACCGTACGCTATGGATTGATGCCCGGGAAACCGAATATTAGTTCAGCTGGTACACGGCCACATCATAAGAAGATCGAAATCATTGCCAAGGATATGCAGGGAAGGACAGCCGATGACGTGGATTATGCCGTGGTGCTTGGCAATGTCCCCCAGCAGATGGATTTCACGACGGTAGCACCGGATATTCCCTATCTGATCCTGCGGCGGCCGCCAGGGGACCAGAGTTACGCTGAGTTTATCAGCAGTCAGACCCAGTCCACCGAGTTTCAGATTGATGTTGGAACCGCAATGGGTTATGAAACAGAAACCAAAGCCAGCCTGGGCACCAAGTTGACTACGGTAGTGGGATTCGGTGTTTCCACTGAATTATCAGTCGAGGCTAAATATGAGATGACAGCAGGGTTGTCTTCAACCTTCTCACTTTCCAGTTCTAATTCCCAGCAGATCAGTATATCGACTGAAAGTACCTATCAGACCGGAACCGGTGTTGATGTGGCTGGTAACCATGGTGATCTTGACTTGTTCGTGGGTGGTGCCCTGAACCTGCTCTATGGAACAACCTATGTGCTGGGAATCCAGCAGGATAACCAGGGACAGTCATACTATTACCTGGACACGGAGATCATGTTTGTTCCCGATGGCTTCGCCACAACCTTCATCTACACCCGCAAGTATATTGAAGAGATATTGCTGCCTGAACTGACCATGCTTTCGGAAGCCGACTCAACCAAGCTGGAGGACATATCGCGTTGGGAACAGGTCCTGGCCCGTGAGGATTCACTGCGCTGGCTGACCCAGGATACAGTGAACTACAGTTTTGAAGGCGGGGCTGGTGCTTTCTCCCAATCCCGAACTTCGGAGGTGACCGATTCCTATACCCTCAATGTGGGCATGGAAATAGATGTAAGCCTGGCCCAGGAGGTAGGGTTTGAGATCAATGAAGGATTCGGTCTCTCAAATACACAGAAGTACACTATGGGTTTCAATATGGGTATGAGTTCCACTTCAACTCAAACGGTTTCCAATACCTCCTCCTTCACCCTTGATGACGATGACTTCGGCGATGATTACAGCGTCAGTGTTGGTAATGACCCGGTCTATGGCACGCCGGTGTTCCATGTGATTGCGGGACATTCTTCCTGCCCGTACGAGGAGTGGATGAATGAGTTGGATGAAGTAGTTACGATCCCCCGGGATGTACCCTATATGGAGTGGTATGGCCCCAGTGTGGTAAATAATGTCCTGTCAGAGGATCCGGCGGAGTTGAATGTCCTGTTGCGTAATGATAACGATGAAGGCCGGACCTATTTTCTGTCACTGGTTCAGTCTTCCAATCCGCACGGCGCTCTGATCGAAATCAACGGACAGATTTACACTGGTCCGATCCCATTCGTGCTGGATGCCTTGGAAGGCCAGTATGCCCAGGTCCGGGTCTGGCGCGGTCCTGGCGATGTATATGAATACCAGGATTTGAAAATAAAATTCGCTCCCGAATGTGAATCCAACTACGCTGGTGTAACCAGCGGTTTCACCCTGCCGTTCACGGTAAACTACGCCCGTCCGTGTACGGAGGCTGAGCTGTACGATCCGGCGGGAGAGTGGGTGTTGAACCTTAACAACAACGACACCCTGGATATTGTGGTGACGGGCTATGATCTGAACCAGGGTCATTTTGACGAGCTCTGGCTCCAGTACCGCCCTCTTGGCGGCG
>CAYPJE010000019.1:0-51832 GCA_964410945.1 uncultured bacterium | reverse complement strand
GTCCTGTCATGTTGACCTCCTTTTTTTAGTCAACTTTCTTCAGGACGTGACAGATAATTAAAAAGCCCCTCTGGCCAGAGGGGCTTTTTAATTTATCATACAGCGAATTGATTTGTCAGGATTAAAACTCCAGGATTTCCTTTTCTTTAGTATCCTGTACTTCGCCCAGGGTTTTAATATGTTCATCGGTTAATTCCTGGACTTTCTGTTCCGAACGCTTGATCTCGTCTTCTGAAATATGAAATTCATCCTTAGCTTCCTTCAGCTGGTGAATCGCATCTCGCCTAACATTCCTGATTGCAATTTTTCCTTCTTCAACCAGGGTATGTACATATTTAATCAATTCTTTCCGGCGATCCTCAGACAACGGTGGAACCGGTATCAACACGTTGGTACCGTTATTATTGGGAGTCATCCCCAGGTTACTTTCCATTATGGCCTTTTCAATTACCGGGATTAAGGTTTTTTCATAGGGTTGAATGGATATCAAGCGCGCTTCAGGCACCGAAACATTCGCCAACTGCTTCAATGGAGTTTTAACTCCGTAATAATCCACCAAAATAGAATCCAATAATTCCGGATTAGCCCGTCCAGTACGCACCCGGTTCACCTCAGCCTGAGTATGGGTTACGGACTGGTCCATTCGATGTATCGTATCATTTTGAATATCGTCAATCATGAACTACTCCCTCACTAATGTGCCGATCCCCATCCCTTGGACCGTTTTCTTCAAATCACCTGAATTATGAATATTGAATACTATTATTGGAATCTTATTTTCCTTACACAGTGTAATAGCAGTCAAATCCATCACCCTTAAATTTCGGGTAATTACATCATTAAAAGCAATTTCATCGTAACGTACGGCATCATCATGTACCATTGGATCCTTATCAAAGACTCCCGGTACTTTCGTACCTTTTAAAACAACATCCATTCCTAATTCAGCCGCTCGTAAGGCTGCTGCCGAATCAGTGGTAAAAAATGGATTACCGGTTCCTCCGGCCACTAACACAATTTTACCTTTTTTCAGGTAATTCTGAACCTTCCCACGGACATACTGTTCAATAATCCCGGTTATTCCAAATGCTGACATAGCGACCGCTTTGCATCCGGCCTTCTCCAGGGCTTCACGGAATGAGATAGCATTCATTACCGTCCCCAACATCCCCAAATGATCACCGGTCACCCGGTCACCACCTTTACGGGCAACCTGCATACCCCTGAATATATTACCGGCACCAATTATGATGCCGATTTCAATACCTAAATCATAGATTGATTTTACTTCACTAACCAGCCGGTCAGTACTCTCCTGTTCAATGCCAAAACCCTGCTTACCGGCCAGTACCTCTCCACTGAGTTTTAGTAGTACACGCCTGTAAACAGGGTTCGACATAGTTGGATATAATTAAGAACTAATCCTGATTTTGATTCGCTTCACCTACTTCAAATCGGGTAAACCGGTTTACTTCCATTTTTTCGCCCAGTTTAGCGATAGTAGCGGTAATCAGATCAGAAACTTTGGAATTAGGATCTTTAATAAATGGTTGTTCCATCAGACAGTTTTCCTGATAGAATTTATCGAGGCGGCCAACCACAATTTTCTCTAGAATGTGGGCTGGTTTTCCGGAATTCTCGGCCTGAGCCAGAAAAATATCCTTTTCCCGGTCGATCAATTCCTGAGGAATTCCCTCGCGATCAATTGCCAACGGATTGGTCGCAGCGATCTGCATGGCAATATCTTTAGACATATTCTGGAAATCGGTGGTCTTGGCAACAAAATCGGTTTCACAACTGATCTCCACCATCACACCAAGTCTTCCACCAGGATGGATATAAGCATATACCAAACCATCTTTGGCAACCCGGGCGCCTTTTTTCTCAGCTTTGGCAATACCAGCTTTCCGCAGATTCTCTACTGCTTTATCAACATCACCACCAGCATCGGCCAAGGCACGCTTGCAATCCATCATGCCGGCGCCGGTTTTTTCACGCAATTCTTTTACTTGTTTAGCATCAATATTCATCTTCTATTTCTTGTCAGCTTCAGGAGTATCTTCCTTGTCTGCTACTTCCTTTTTAGTCTTTTTGGGTGCTGCTTTGGCAGTTTTTTTCACCGGTTTCTCGTCCGCTTCTACTGTTTCTTTCTTGGCGGCTTTTGGCTTTTCGGCAGCTTTCTTAGTAGTGGCCTTGGTTGCCTCTTTCACTGGCTTACTGGCAGTTTCCTTTTTTTCAGATTCTACCGTATCAATTTTTGCCTTCTCCTCGGCAACTGGTTCGCTGGCCGCCTTCTCTTTAGCCTGTTCCTCAGCCTCAGCTTTTGCTTTTGCTCTCGCTGCAGCTTCCTTAGCCTTAGCCTCTTCCTTGGCCGCAGCTGCTTCTTCAATCTTGGCAGCCTTGGATTTCCTGGCATCGATCACTGCATCGGCCAGATTGGAAACCAGCAATTGGATCGTACGGATGGAATCATCATTGGCCGGAATCGGAAAATCAACCTTGGTCGGATCGGTATTGGTATCAAGTAAACCAATGACCGGTATTTCCAGACTGCGGGCTTCGGCAACGGCCGTGGATTCAAACGATGTATCTACAACAACCAGGGCATCCGGTAAGCGGCGCATATCTTTGATACCACGATGCTGATCAGCCAGTTTTATCCGTTCACGGTTCAGCATCTGGACTTCTTTTTTAGTCAGATTCTCATAGATGCTGGATCCCTCTTTTTCCAGGACATGTAAGCGTTTGATACTTTTCTTGATGGTCATGAAATTGGTCAGTGTTCCACCTAACCAGCGCTCGACCACGTAAAACATACCGCAACGGTCAGCTTCCTGCTGCACGATTTCCCGGGCCTGTTTCTTAGTACCGACAAAAAGGACTTCACCACCTTTATCGACTACTTTTTTCACATAGTCGGCTGCTTTTTCAAACTGTTTAACGGTTTCTTCCAGATTAATAATATGGATACCGTTCTTTTCCATCAGAATATATGGTTTGAAACGCGGGTGCCATTTACGGGTAACATGCCCGAAATGAGCTCCGGTGCTCAATAAGTTCTCGAAATTTATTCCAGTCATAGCTCTCTAACGCTTTGAGAATTGGAAGCGTTTCCGTGCTCCCGGTTGTCCGTATTTCTTCCGTTCCACCTGACGGGCATCCCGTGTAAGGTAACCAGCCCGCTTAAGGATTGGTCGGAAATCTTCATTTATCTGCGACAATGCACGGGCAATCCCCAAACGGATGGCACCGGCCTGGCCGGTTAAACCACCACCATGGACATTAACGGTGATATCATAACCTTCCCGTTGCTCAATTGCATGTAATGGTTCCACTACAATTTTGCTGATTGTATCACGACAAAGATGTTCTTTATAAGGACGGCCATTAACAATAATGTCTCCTTTACCGGGACTCAGGTATACACGCGCTACTGCCCGTTTCCGGCGTCCGGTACCTTGATATACTGCTTTAGTCATTTAGATATCCAATACTTTTGGAGTTTGTGCCGCATGCGGATGCTCGGCTCCGGTGTAAACCTTAAGATGCCCAAGCATTTTTCGTCCCAGTCGATTATGCGGTAACATGCCTTTAACGGCATGGGTAATAATCCGCTCCGGATGGCTGCGGCGCATCTGCTGAAAATCGATTTCAGTCACACCACCGGGGTATCCGGAGTGACGAAAATAAGTCTTATAACTTTCTTTAGTACCACTGACTCGGATTTTTTCGGCGTTAATCACAATAATCCCATCACCCATATCCATATTAGGACTGAATGTTGGCTTGTGTTTACCACGCAAGATCTGTGCAATTTTGCTGGCAAATCGGCCGAGTGTTTTACCTTCTGCATCAACCACAAACCATTGTCTGTCGATGTCATTTACTGAAATTGTTTTAGTTTTCATATGTATCCACTTCGAAAATAGCTGCTAAAAATAGAATCTAAATAAATATCAAGGCAACTGATATTCTTGAAATTATAGAGCTCCCAAATTAAATGATTTTAAAGGCTATTCAAATGAATATTCCTATCAATAAGAACTATCTGATCAAATTGTGGCCAGCCAGCCCTTATTGATTGTGATTTTGGGCCGTCCGATTAATTCACGACCGACATAAGGTGAATTTTTCGATTTGGAATGAATATCTGCTTCAGCGAAGACAAATGCTTCATCCGAATCAAGAATTACTAATTCTGCCTGTTTCCCAACTGCCAGTAAATCACTGTCGAATCCCATGATCTGGCGCGGCTTCACGGTTAACAGGGCAATTAAATCTTCCAATGACAGTCCGGCATCCTTGACCAGCACCTTATTGACAACACCAAAACAGCTCTCCAGTCCAATCATACCGAACGGAGCCAGATCGAAAGTACCCTCCTTTTCCTCAATGGTGTGGGGAGCGTGATCGGTGGCGATACAGTCAAAAATACCGTCCAGAACAGCCTGCACCAGCCCTTTGCGGTCCATTTCCGATCGTATCGGCGGGGCAACCTTCAAATTGGTATCATAGGTCTCCAGTGCTTCATCATTAAAGAACAGGTGATGTGGTGTTACTTCGGCAGTGATACCAGAATTCTTTTCTTTCAGCGCCCTGATCAATTCAGCGGCACCAAAGGTAGAGACATGGGGAACATGCAGTTTTGCTCCGGTAACCAATGCCAGTTCCAGGTCACGATGTACCATGGTAACTTCTGCCAGAGCCGGATTGCCGGTTAATCCAAGATGGGTAGAAACCCGTCCTTCATTCATCAAACCATCATTCCGGATGGCAATATCTTCGGCATGATTGATGATCGGAACATTGAACATGCCACCATATTCAAGTGCCATACGCATCACCTGACCATTGGAAATCGGTAAACCATCGTCGCTGAAAGCTACCGCTCCAGCGGTGTGCATGGCACCCATTTCAGCTAATTCGGTTCCTTTTTGCTGCTGGGTAACTGCTCCAATCGGATGGATATGCACCGGTAAATCCCGAGCTTTATCAACTATATTATTGACCGCTTCCGGTGTATCAACAGGTGGATTGGTGTTCGGCATGGTACAAACTCGTGTAAAACCACCAGCCAGGGCTGCCCGGCTTCCGGTTTCCAGGGTTTCCTTATCTTCGCGTCCCGGTTCCCTGAAATGAACATGCAGATCACAAAATCCATGGGTAATTACCAGCCCGGAACAATCGATCTCCGTACACTTGTCCGGTTTATTAACCGTGCCAATATCCGCGATTTTACCATCGGTTATTAATATGTCGCCTTCAAAGATCCTTCTTTCCACCGGATCAATAATTTTACCATTCTTCAATAATAAATTTTCAGGTAGTTGTTTTATTTCCATTTTTACCTCATTTTATCCTGTTATAATTCCTGTCCACCCAGCAGCAGGTACAGAATTGCCATTCGCGATGCCACCCCATTGAGAACCTGGTCCAGTATTATGGCCTGTTTTCCATCGGCAACTCCACTGTCGATTTCCACTCCCCGATTCATCGGTCCGGGATGCATTATGACAATTTCCTTATTATGGCGTGCCAGTCGTTCCATGCTGATACCGAACAGATTCCGGTATTCCCGGACCGAAGGTATCAAGCCGATCCCCATCCGTTCCCTCTGGATCCGTAGAACATTAACGGCATCAGCCCATTCCAGAACATCGTCGACATCGTAATTGACATCCACACCCAGTTCGGAAATAAAGGGTGGAATCAGGTTGGCCGGACCACAAAGCGTGACTTCGGCCCCCATGGTAATAAGTCCATAGATATTACTCAGGGCAACACGGCTATGTACGATATCACCGATAATCCCGATTTTCAAACCTTCCAGTTTACCGAATCTTTCCTGCAGGCTCATCATATCCAGGATAGCCTGGGTCGGATGTTCGTGTGTCCCATCGCCGGCATTGATGATGATAGCATCTACAAATTTGGTCAGATGGAGTGGTGCCCCCGGCGTGGGATGCCGCATGACCACCGCATCTATTTTCATCGCTTCAATATTCTGAGCCGTATCCTTGAAAGTTTCCCCCTTTTTCAAACTGGAGGTTGAGGCGGAAAAATTAACTGTATCGGCACTGAGTCGTTTTTGAGCTAATTCAAAACTGATTCTTGTCCGAGTGGAATTTTCAAAGAACAGGTTGACTACGGTTTGTCCCTGCAAGGCAGGAACCTTTTTTACGGGGCGGTCGAGCACCTCTCTGAAACTGAAGGCAGTGTCGAGGATAGTCTGGAGATCCTGTTTCGGATAGTTCTCCAGCCCCAGTAAATGACGATTACTCAGCATTATTTGGTCTCCTGATATGCTCGTAAATAAACCCCTTCTTCCCCATCGATTTCATTTAAACGGACAGCAATATGCTCCCCCTCGTGGGTCGGGACATTCTTGGCAACATAATCGGCTTTAATGGGCATTTCCCGGTGCCCCCGGTCTACCAGCACCGCCAGCTGGACTTTAGCCGGCCGGCCGAATGAGACCAGTTCATCCAGGGCGGCCCGGATTGTTCGTCCGGTGTAAAGGACATCATCCACTAATATCACGGTCTGGGCATCGATGGAAAAGGGAATATGGGTCGCTTTTACCTGTGGCACCACCAGGCGGGTACGAAAATCATCACGGTGAAAAGTGATATCCACCGTTCCCAGCGGGATATCAACACCAGTCTGCTTTTCCAGTAGTTTCTGCAGGCGTTGTGATAATGGTTCACCACGGCGCTGAATACCAATAATTGTCAATTTTCCGGGATCGGGATTATGTTCCAGAATCTCAAAGGCCAGCCGGGTAAGGGAACGCTGAATATGTTCCGCATCCATTACCGGCGTGTTCTTCACCATCATGGCGTTGTCCTTTCATAAAAAAAATCCTCCGGGCAGTTTTCCGGGTTCTTCCGGTCTGACCGAAGGCTCAGTTTACTGCCCTTTCCATCTCTCAGGATTGGTTTAAAGGGATAATACTGCCGCGAAGTTACAGAAACCTGGATTTTTATACATCAAGTAAATTACCTCTGATCATTATTTTTCATCCATAATGATCCATCCTGTGGTTAGCTGTTGTAATCATTGTACCATTTTGTATAATATTATTCAACCAATGGAGTTGCATTTCAATACATAATGAGATGCACTGGCCTACAACTCTTTCCAATGGGGGTATCTGTGACTCAATTTATTAGACATATTCTGTTTTGGGTAACTGTCTTTTCAGTTATTCTTCCCGGGGCAAAACCAACGGTGGATTTCTGTGTTGATCTGAATGGTTTTCTCAAAGAAATAATCATTACCGATTCATTGCAAAACGAAATTCATTTAGACCAAAAAGGTAAAATAATTCAATTATCCCGTAAAACTCGCGGTGGCAGCCATTTCCGATATGAGATATCAGGATTAGACGAACGTCAACTATTTGGAGGAGGAATACGTAAATACGACCATTATTTCCGGCTATCGCGATATGGGACCATGAAAATCGGGTATGATTTAATCCACGAAGATATTATTGATAAAATTGATATTTTCGACTTGCATTATCATTGGATTGAACCGCGAAAAGGTGAAATCGAATACATCAACAAGGTGCCGATACATAAATACAATCATTCGGAAAAACTGGATTTCATTGGTAATACCGTTTTTTATTACCGCACAACGGATGATAAACTGGAATATTCCCGAGGTAGGATATCTGACAGTACCTATTACCGGATTAAATTTCTTATCGTTGAAGACGATTTAATAGAGTAGATATAGATTTAAACAAGCAGGAGGCGACATGTCCCATTCAAAAGCACTTATCATTTTCCTATTGATTACTTTTCAGTCAATTGCGATTGCTGCGGATATAAACACACCCGATCCCGATCCAGGCCGTTATGCCGAATCGATTGATAATTTCCTCAACTGGGACCGGAAAAACAGCTTCCCCGAAGACGCTATCCTGTTTGTGGGCAGTTCCAGTATCCGCCTGTGGAAAACCAGCGCTGCTTTTCCTGAATATCCAATAATCAACCGCGGTTTCGGAGGTGCTCATTTTTCCGATGTGATCTATTTCTATGATAGTGTGATAAAAAAATATAATCCACAGCTGATTGTCCTGTACGTTGGGGATAATGATGTGGCAGCCGGCAAATCCATAACACAGGTCTATAACGATTATTTGACGTTAGTGGAAAAAATCGCCCGCGATCTACCAAAGACAAAACTGATTTTTGTTCCAATAAAACCCAGTAAAAGCCGCTGGCAGCACTGGGAAAATATGGCAGCTGTAAATCAGCAGATAAATTCCTATAACAGCCAGAATGCAAACTTTTACAATATTGATCTGGCATCACCGTTAATCAGCGGGTTCGGCCGGCCAGCCAAAAAATATTTCCTTAACGACCAACTGCATCTGAATGATGCCGGATACGAAAAATGGAATTCCATATTAGCACCTTTGTTGAATGAATTATACCATCATCCGTAACTAAATTTGTTTTAATTAACCAAGGATTATTATGTCGCATACACGTCGTGAATTCATTAAACAGGTCGGAGTTGGTACTGTAGTTTTGACATTACCGGGCCTGTACACCTCCTGCAGCCGAACCAGACAGCCCAACATCCTGTTTATCATGAGTGACGACCATGCCGAACAGGCAATCAGCTGCTACGGCAGTAAATTGATTCAGACACCGAATATTGATCGCATTGCGACGAACGGTGTGCGTTTCAACAACAGTTTTGTCACCAATTCAATCTGTGGTCCCAGCCGGGCTACCATGTTAACTGGCAAGTACAGCCATAAAAACGGCCTGCGTGATAATCGCGATCAATTCGATGGCTCCCAGGTGACCTTTCCCAAATTGCTTCAAAAGGCTGGATACCAGACCGGAATTATAGGAAAATGGCACCTGAAAACCGAACCGACCGGATTTGATGACTACAAGATATTGAAGGGCCAGGGTGGCTATTATAATCCGAAATTGAATGTTAATGGTGAGATGACCGATTTCACTGGCTACACCACCAATATCATTACCGATCTGGCACTGAATAATCTGGATGAGCGCGACACAAATAAACCTTTCTGCCTCCTCGTACATCATAAGGCTCCCCACCGTAACTGGATGCCCGATACCAAACATCTGGATAAATTCACAGAGGATATCCCCCTGCCAGACACATTCTATGACGACTACCGCACCCGTGAACAAACAGCAGGTACCGCCGATATGCGGATCGATGATATGTACCTGTCATTTGATATGAAACTGAATCCCGGGTATTACGATCATGAGACCGGCTCCGGTGGGAAGAAAGCGTTTGGCAAAACAGCACCTGACAGCTGGGCCAATGCCTACAATCATTTGACCGAGAAGCAACGGGCCGCCTGGGATGCGCATTACAATAAAATTAATGAAGAATTCAAGGCTGCCAAGCTGGAAGGCAAAGAACTCCTGGAATGGAAATACCAGCAGTATATGAAGGATTACCTGCGCTGCATTCTTTCCGTGGATGAAAATATCGGACGGATTCTTGATTACCTGGATGATAACGACCTGGCCAACGATACAATCATAATCTATACCTCCGATCAGGGTTTTTACCTCGGCGAACATGGCTGGTATGACAAACGCTTCATGTATGAGGAATCACTTGGTATGCCCCTGGTAATGTCCTATCCCAATGAGATCAATTCCGGACAGGTACTGGACCAGATGGTAATGAACCTGGATTTTGCACCGACCTTCCTGGACTATGCCGGGGTGTCAATCCCGGATGAGATTCAAGGAGAATCATTCCGGCCACTGGTGGGTAATAAAAATCCGGAGGACTGGCGAGAAAGCGTTTATTACCATTATTATGAATATCCCCATGGCTGGCACGATGTGAAACAACATTACGGAATACGTACCGATCGCTATAAACTCATTCACTTCTATCACGATGTCGATCTCTGGGAGCTGTATGATTTGAAAGTTGATCCCAATGAATTAAATAACGTCTACGGCCAGGAAGCCTACCTGGAAATACAGGAACAGCTTAAGCAGGAGCTCAGCAAACTTCAGGAGAAGTACGAAGATACTAATATTGAGGTGAGTTAGGCAGTCCTCATTGCCGCACACCCTGCCATTCCTTAAAGGGCTAGGTCTTGGTGCCAGTCTGATTATCGCCATTGGTGCCCAGAACGCTTTTGTACTTTCACAGGGTATCCGAAAAAAGCATGTTTTCCCAATCGTCCTGATTTGCAGCCTGTGTGACACACTCCTGATCATTGTCGGAATCGGTGGAATTGGATCCCTGATAGCATCAAGTTCACTGTTAATACGAGTGGCAACCTGGGGTGGTGCACTTTTTCTGATTCTTTATGGTCTTCGGGCCTTCCATTCCGCATTTCGCACTAGGGTGCTTGAAACTACTGACCAGAGCAGAAACAATTTACAGTCAACGCTTCTGGCAACTCTCGCAGTAAGTTTATTGAACCCGCATGTCTACCTTGATACACTAGTGTTACTAGGCAGCATTGGCGGACAGTTCCCGGTACCGGAACGGATCTGGTTTGGAACCGGGGCAATCATGGCTTCCTTCATCTGGTTCTTCTTGCTTGGATATGGTGCCGCCTACCTGGGACCGCTGTTTACCAAGCCGATCGCCTGGCGGATCCTCGATATTTGCATCGGTTGCGTGATGTGGTCAATCGCCCTTTCACTGGTATTTCCATAACAAAACCTGAGTTTATGATGAAGTACATTTCACTGAGTATTAATTTCCTGCCGGTAGTCAGCAGCTTTATATTACTATCATGTAATGAGGGAATTATGGATAAGAATGAAATAGCATCGATCGAACGTGTCGTAAACGATGCTATTGGCTGGGCAACAAATAAGGATGTAGACTTACTTTACAGTGTCATCGCCCAGGATGAGAACCTGCATATTATCAATCCGGATAATTCTGAGTTAAAAGGTTTTACTGCCTTCGCTGAATTCGCCAATGAATTCTGGCTTGATCCGCGCTTTAAGGCTACCCATTTTGAAGTAAAGAATCTGGAGATTATACTCTCCGGATCAGGAAATGTGGCCTGGTACTATTGCCGGTTGGATGACCTGATCGAATGGGATGGAAAACCAAGTGGCTGGCACGATGTACGCTGGACGGGGATCGTCGAAAAACGAAATGGAAAATGGGTGCATACCCAGATGCATTTCTCATTTCCCAAAGAATAGGAATTTAGATGTCT
Source organism: uncultured bacterium (assembly GCA_964410945.1). Classification (GTDB taxonomy): domain Bacteria; phylum Fidelibacterota; class Marinisomatia; order Marinisomatales; family TCS56; genus CAYPJE01. The sequence goes on along the minus strand of CAYPJE010000019.1, from coordinate 40,614 downwards.
TATAAATGGCTGCTCTTTGATGCCGATGATACACTGTTCGATTATGACCTGGCGGAAGCTTACAGTCTCGAGCAGACTTTCGCTCAATTCGACTTGCAATACAGGAGCAACTACCTGATCAATTACCGCCGTATTAATTCAATGATCTGGCAGGATCTTGAGGCAGGACGGATCACACAGGGTGAACTCCGGTCTGAACGTTTTCGACTGTTATTCAATGAAATCAGGGTTGATTGCGATCCGGCGAAATTCAGTGATCAGTATCTGTTGACACTTGGAACCGGTTACTTTCTGGTACCGGGTGCGGAACAACTGATCAAGAAACTCCATGGTCGCTATGGGCTGGCCATACTGACCAATGGCTTACAGGAGGTGCAACGGGCGCGACTGAATGGTTCGAAATTGAAGGCCTATTTTGACCATCTTATCATCTCCGAAGAAATTGGTGCCGCCAAACCTGATCCACGCTTTTTTAAGACGGCATTTGAGGTAATCGGCAATCCGTCCAAATCTGAGGTATTGATGATCGGTGATCGGCTGGAATCGGACATCAAGGGTGGGACCGATTTCGGAATTGATACCTGCTGGTTCAATTACCGGAATAAAAACAATAACCTTCCAATTAATCCTACCTATATAATCCGGCAACTGGAAGAATTGCTGGTTCTTCTAAATTAACCAAATCAATCCGGTATCTGTTGATTCGCTTCGATAAATCTGTCGATTATATTATCTACATCATATTCTTCAGACATATCCACAATTTGATCGATGGGTTCCTTCTTGAACCAGGTTAATTGACGTTTGGCATACTGGCGAGTCCTGAGATTAATCAGAGCCATCATTTGATCATATGAAATCTTTCCATCCAGATGATCGGCAATTTCCTTATACCCGATCGAATCAAGGGCATGAAATTTCTCAGAAGATCGATTGATCATCAGCTTCCGGGTTTCCTCCAGCCATCCTGATCGCAACATCATTTCGGTTCGTCTCCTGATTCTCCGTTCAATTTCCTCCATTGGCCGCACCAGTAGCAGGCTGTACAGACGAAATGGATACTTCCTGACAGGCTGCTGCTTAAAGTGCACGGACGGAGGTTGACCGGTCATTTCGTAAATCTCCAATGATCGGATCAGTCTTTTACGGTTGTTAGGGTGAATCTTTGCTGCATACTCGGAATCGACTGCGGTAATACGGTCGAGGAGCGCTTGGGCACCCAGTTCATCATACTCTTGTTCAAGTCGCGTCCGGATATCAAGGTTGCTGTCACTGGCATCGAAAATACCCTGAGAAATGGCCCGAAAATACAAGCCAGCGCCGCCGCAAAGGATGGGTTGTTTCCCCCGGCTGCCGACATCTTCGACTACGGCGGCAACCAGGCCAGCAAACTCCCCGGCAGTTATTTTCTGATCAGGTGAACGAAAAGCAATCAGATGATGGGGTACCAGACTTTGTTCTTCCGGGGTGGGTTGAGCGGTTCCGACTGCCATGCCGGTATAAATCTGCCGCGAATCCAGGCCGATAATTTCACCAGCCAGCCGATGGGCTAGTTCTATCGCTAAACCCGTCTTTCCAACGGCCGTCGGGCCGATAATAGTAAGAATTGAATTTTTATGCTGCATCATTCCGTAAAAATTACAAATTTCCAATCGCTTACGGAGAAAATATTCATTGGTTATGGACAAATCACCGTTAATAACGGATTTACATTTTTCCTTGATCAATATGAAATGGAAATGGATGTATAAATTATTCGCAGCACATCACTATATCAAATAAATGTACTTCATTACTAACTTTATAGCAACTAAACTGAGGGTAGTATGGGGAATTATGCAAAATTACTAATTTTTCTATCCGGCCTAGGTATGGCACAAGATTCAATTGACACTACCGCCTATAAGATTTCTGTCGACAACTGGCACAACCAACGTATAGATAACCTTAAAAAACCGGACAGTTGGCTTTCTCTAGCCGGTTTATTCTGGCTAAAAGATGGTGAAAACAGTTTCGGATCAGATCCCTCCAACGACATTGTGTTTCCGAAAGGAAAAGCACCAGCCGATATGGGATATTTTACAAAATCCGGTGACAGCATTTGGGTCACCACCAACGATGATATAACCATCAACCGGGGACAGCTTAAAATCACCGGTAGAGTTCAAATACAGGATGAATCGAAGGGAAAGCAGAATCCACTATCCTGGGGTACACTCAGCTGGCATGTTATAAAACGCGGTGATCGGTATGGTGTACGGTTAAAGGACAGTCAACATCCCCAGCTTCAGGATTTTCATGGTATCGAACGATTTCCGGTTAATACCAGCTTCCGGGTTGAAGCCACCCTTATACCATATGATCCACCAAAAAACATACCAATCGCCAATGTTCTGGGACAGGTGAATGACAGTCCCTGCCCCGGGGCGCTGGAGTTCCAAATCAACGATCGGTTAATGAGGCTCGATCCGCTTGCCAGTCCCGGTGACAGCAGTTATTTCCTGGTTTTCGCCGATAAAACCAGCGGGAATGAATCGTACGGCGCCGGCCGGTATTTATCGGTTCCGGCCCCCGGAGCGGATGGGAAAACAACTATTGATTTCAATCGGGCTTATAATCCACCCTGTGCCTTCAGTGAATACGCCACCTGCCCCCTGCCCCCTATTCAGAATTTTCTACCGGTAGCGATCAAGGCTGGCGAAAAGAAATTCGGAGACCATTGATAAAATGAAACCACTGACACCAGCAGCAAGATATACAATAATTACAGCTCCAGCAGTGTTGATGCTGCTGTGTCTGTCCGGATTACTTATTTCCCCCTGGAAATCATTTACACTTTGGATGCTGAAGGAAAACCATCCCGTCGAACTGTTGACTTTCCTGTTTTTATTCATGGCCAGCTTACTGGGAATATTACTGGTCAAAACTACCCGCCATAACGGTGAACCAGCCTGGGTTTCCATTTTCCTGGGATTTATAACTCTGGCGCTTTTTATTGTGGCGATGGAAGAAATTGCCTGGGGACAATGGTTCTTTGGTTTCCAAACACCTGATATTCTGAAGGAGGTGAACCGGCAGGGTGAAACAACCCTGCACAATATCGGCGATTTGCAGGGATCAACTGAAATCCTGCGTGTTATATTCGGATATGGCGGAATTATCGGGATTTTATTCACAAGAATTCAAGTCTTGAGGCCGGTGGCAGTTCCGGCCATATTAGCATCATGGTTTGTTATAATTGCAGTCCATGCCAGCATCGATCTGATCAATGATTATTATTCCCTGGGGCGAGGTTTCGACTGGGTGATGATGAAATCATCCGAATTTCTGGAGATGATAATCGGACTTGCCGGATTACTGTATATCTGGCTTCATTGGCGGGAACGCGTTATTACCAAAGACTAAATGGCATCTGTATATTTGAAAACAGATTAATAACTAATCAGATTTGATTGGAGGGGAAAATGACTGAATCAGCAACTCAGGCATTAAGTATCTTACGTGATGGCAGTCAGTTTCAGTGGTATGTAATTCCATTGTTTGCCATTATTGTTTACATCTATTTCAATGAGATCGAGCGGAAAAACTGGAAACTCGTATTTGCAGGATTGGCATTCTGGGGAATGGACTGGTTTAACGAAATCTGGAATTCTCTCGTTCTGCATTTCACCAACTATGCTCCGGTCTGGGGTGCTCCTGCCAAAACAGCCTACCTAATCCTGGTGGGACTGAATATTGAAATCTGCTTTATGTTTTCAATTGCCGGGATAGCATTTGGTAAATTGCTGATACTTGATAAAAAGCAGAAAATCTGGGGAATCAACAATCGCCTGCTGATTGCTGTGCTGGGTGCAGCATTCTGTGTTATAGTCGAATTATGGCTGAACGCGATCGGAGCCCTGACCTGGGATTACTCATGGTGGGATATTAATTCACCATTGCTGATTTTCCTGTTCGGTTACTTGCATTTCTTCCTGATTTCTTTCTGGGTTCATGATATGACAACCGTGAAAAAGCAATTGACTACACTTGGTGTTATCTATGGTGTTGATATTCTGGCGATCATCATCTTTGGCCTGGGTCTGGGCTGGATTTAGCCTGGCATGATTTACTCACATATGGTGCCAAAGAATAAAACCATCATAACGATTGGATTGGTTTTCCTGCTGGTTGGGTGTGCGACTTCTCCCGACCTAAATACTGAAGCACCTGACACATACCTGATTGACGTAAGGACCGCCGAGGAATTCAAAGCCGGCCACCTTGATAGTGCAATCCTGATTCCCTATGATCTGGTCAGTCAGAAAATTATAGATGTAACCACAGATTTGGATGCTGTAATTATTATCTACTGCCGAAGCGGCGGTCGAGCCGGTATAGCCAAGAATACCCTTGAGGGCATGGGTTATACAAATATTACCAACGCCGGTGGTTATGAGCAGTTAAAAGAAGGTGGGGGAAATTAACGACCGCGGTTATAGACCCAGTATCATATTAGAAGCGGCACCGGGAAAAATATTTTCAGCAAACATACTCATACCGGACATACGGCAAAATTCACTGACACAGATTGACAAATATGCATACTAATCGATTCGTCGTAATTCTACAGGCTCTGCTGGTCACATTCCTATGGTCGACATCATTTATAATTATTAAAATTGGTTTGGCCTCGATCCCGGCCCTTACATTTGCCGGACTTCGATACAGCCTGGCGTTTCTCTGCCTGCTGCCATTTGCTCTGAATAACCGGACACGGTTGGAAATACATAACCTCACCACCCGCGATTGGATCAAATTAAGCCTACTGGGGATCATATTTTACACCCTTACCCAGGGCGCTCAGTTTCTCGGGCTCAGCCTGCTGCCGGCCGTTACAGTCAGCCTGTTGTTGAATTTTACCCCGTTAATAGTTGCATTATCGGGCATCTGGTTACTCAAAGAAGTTCCCACTCTTCGCCAATGGATTGGTGTGTTCACCTTTATTATTGGTATCGTTTTATATTTTCATCCCGTATCACTGATCGGAAACCATGGGCTTGGATTATTAGTAATGCTGATCGGTGTTTTGGCAAATTCAGGCGCAGCCGTATTGGGCCGCAGCATTAACCGCACCAGTGAAATCAGTCCCCTTACGGTGACAATCGTCAGTATGGGCATCGGTGCAGGTATCCTGCTGGCCACCGGAGTGACAATCCAGGGATTACCGCCTGTCAGCCTGAAAATGGCTACCTGTTCTGGCTGGCTGGTGTCAACACAGCTTTGGCGTTTACACTATGGAATCATACTCTGCGGACCTTAACGGCAATGGAATCCAGTATCATCAATGGAACGATGCTGATTCAGATTGCCATTCTGGCCTGGATATTTCTGGGAGAATCAATCAGCTGGTTTGAGCTGGGAGGTATTTTACTGGCGGCAATCGGAGCTGTACTGGTACAATTAAAACCCCGTACCTGATATAAATGGAGCCCCACGGGTAAACATGTGCCTGCACGACGTAGCTGTTTTCGGCACGCAGGCGTGGTCCAATTCTGTCACCCGTCTTCGCCTTCGGCTACGCCGCGGTTATCCGCCTCAGCCTTGGCCGACATCGCGCCGTAGCAAAATACCTGTTCTCTCCGAACTGGGGATAGTCTTCGCATTCATCCACGGGCGAGCCCGTGCCTGCACGACGTAGCTGCTTTCGGCACGCAGGTGTGGTCTTCTGCAAAGGCAGATAAAAAAAAAGGGCTCCAGCGAGCCCTTTTCAATCACCCGATTTTTTCTAAATAACTTTAAAAATCAGTACCCCAACCATCACGATAAGGGAAACGAAAATCATTGAGACACCCATGTTGCCATTTTTGATTTCTTCCCATTCATCGATGTCAGTTGACAACCAGTCAAAGACTTTAATTGCCAGGCCAATGCCCAGGGAGAAACCGACGGCGGCCACAATTGACCACCCGAGGGCGCGTAAATAATTAACCAGGGTTGCTTCTAATCCAAAGGGATCCATGTGTCCTCCTTAAAGTGTTTGTATTGAATCTTTAATTTGCCGCATAAAGCCGCCGGAATTCAGAGTTCCTTCCGAAAGCTGCAATACCAGATCAGTACTGGCGGTTGCCATGACAATCATATTTTCCGATGACATTGGTACAACAACCGATATCTCAACTTCTGTTGGAATTTCCGCATCAAATGACCGGCCACTTTTTTGCATTTTTTGTGCCAACTGTTGCTGATGCCGAATTGCCTCACCTGCGGAAATGAAACCAACCAGCAGTACCATATCAAAATTATTTCTGAGGCTGCTGAGGTTCATTTTAAATGTTTTCACTTCCCCATTTTTGGTGGTGAAGGCCATATCGGATTCGCTCACATCAATCCGATATGCTTTGCAGGTATTGACAACCGTTCGATAGAAGGCATAATTTGCAAACAGCGGCTGTGCACTGACCATGAGCAGGGTCAGTATAATGAGAATTGATTTAGATTTTTTCATGGTCTAGTTATTATCCTTATCAAACAGTTGAGCGAGTTTACTGTGTTCACTTACCTCAGTCAAGCCCAAAGATTGGATGACCTTTTTTAAATACATTAATAATCGGAATATCGGTAACATTGTATGGAATTTCAAGCAAGCTTTCCAAATCCCAGATTATGATGTCGGCCTGCTTTCCAGGCTCCAGACTACCTACCTGATTTTCCAATTGCAGTGATTCAGCGGCCCGGTAGGTGGAAGCAGTTAATGCATCTTCGACCGACATTCCCAAATAAATACAGGCCAGTGAAATGATAAAGGGCATTGATTGAATATGACAGCTGCCGGGATTGAAGTCCGTTGCCAGAGCTACCCTGATGCCACAATCAAGAAGTACTCTGGCGGGAGCATAGGTATCTTTACCCAGAAAGAAAGTGGTTCCCGGCAACAAGGTGGCGATAACTCCGGTCGCGGCCAGTGCAGCAATCCCTTCCGGGCTGACCGCCATCAGGTGGTCGGCCGATACGGCTCCCACTTCGGCTGCCAGCGCTGCTGCTCCCGAGTCTAAGAACTCATCGGCGTGCAGACGTGGAATCATTCCATATTTTCGGGCCGTACTCAGGATTCTCCGTGCCTGCTCAACCGTAAAATACCCCTCTTCACAGAAGACATCACAGAAACGGGCGATACCCTGCCGGGAAACGGCTGGGATCATTTCGTCACAGATCAAATCGACGTAAGCACCTCGTTCGACAGTAAATTCCGGCGGAAAATCATGGGCTCCTAAAAATGTTGGACAGATATCAATCGGATGGCTGGCATTTAATTCCCCCAGAACCTCCAGCGACTTCAGTTCACTATCCAGTTCCAGGCCATAACCGCTCTTGGCTTCAATGGTTGTCGTACCCAGATGCAGGAAGCGATCAAGCCTTTTGGCTGTCAGGCGGATCAATTCTTCCTTATCGGTTGACCGGACACCATTGATGCTGGAGCTGATACCACCACCCGCGGCGGCGATCTCCTCATAACTGGCACCAGCCAGCCGCTGGGCGAATTCTTCCTGCCGGCCATTGGCAAACACCGGATGGGTATGGCAATCTACAAAACCGGGGGTTACCAGTTTCCCTCTGCAATCTATTTCAACATCAGCTGCTGGTAAATCTATTCCGATCGCGCTGATTTCCCCGCCTTTGATCATCAAGTCATGGTCATGTAACCGAGTAACAGAATTGCTGTCAGGGATAAAACTTGCCAGTTCCCCTACCTGTCTGAGTTTGATGCTTTTATTCCCCAATGCTCAAAATCTCAATCGTTTAACATGGGAATATCAACATCCCATTTCCGGGCATTATCGATGGCATCATCATACCCGGCGTCGGCATGGCGGATTATTCCCATCCCCGGATCATTAGTCAACACCCGGTTAATCCGGGCGGTCATTTCCGCTGAACCATCGGCACAGATCACCTGACCGGCATGAATCGCCAATCCCATCCCGACACCACCGCCATGATGGATCGACACCCAACTGGCTCCACTGGCGGCATTAACCAGCGCATTCAATAGCGGCCAGTCGGCAATGGCATCGGACCCGTCCTTCATCGCCTCCGTTTCGCGATACGGCGAAGCTACGGATCCGCAATCCAGGTGATCGCGCCCGATTACAATCGGGGCCGATAATTCACCTTTTGCAACCATGCGATTGATTTCCAGTCCGAATTTCACCCGTTCCCGGTAGCCCAGCCAGCATATCCTGGATGGCAGTCCCTGGAATTGAACTTTTTCACGGGCCAGCTCGATCCAATTTATCAATCCCTTATTCTCCGGGAATAATTCCAGGATTTTATCATCGGTCCTGTAGATATCTTCAGCATCACCGGACAGAGCGACCCAGCGGAAAGGCCCTTTTCCTTCACAGAATAACGGTCTGATATAGGCCGGAACAAAACCAGGATAATCGAAAGCATTCTCCACACCGGCTTTCTCGGCCTGTCCGCGTAAATTATTGCCATAATCGAAAGCAATCGATCCCATTTCCTTTAATCTCAGGATGCCACGGACGTGGTCAGCCATTGCTTTATAGCTGGCTTCAGTATATTGTTTTGGATTGTCTTTCCGTAGCTTTAGCGCCGCTTTGAATGAAATACCGTTGGGAATATAACCATGCAGTTCATCATGGGCGGAGGTCTGATCGGTGATGACATCAGGTACAATGCTCCTGGCCGCAAATTCCGGCACCAGGTCGGCGGCATTCCCCAGTAATCCGATCGATAGCGGTTCCCGGCGTTCACGGGCGTCGCGGGCCATTTCGATCGCCTCGGTCAGCGATTGAGCAGATGTATCCAGATACTTTGTCTCGAGACGTCGAGCAATTCGATCGGGATCAACCTCAATACAGATTGCCACACCACCCGCCATGGTTACAGCCAAGGGCTGGGCTCCACCCATCCCTCCCAGACCGGCTGTTACGACCAGCTTACCAGACAGGTCACCATTGAAGTGCGTATCTGCCAGAGCCATAAAAGTCTCATAAGTACCCTGCAGTATTCCCTGGGTACCTATATAAATCCAGCTGCCGGCAGTCATCTGGCCGTACATCATCAATCCCTGCTTATCCAATTCATGGAAATAATCCCAGTTGGCCCAGTTGGGCACCAGGTTGGAATTGGCAATCAGGATTCGGGGCGACCAGGTATGGGTTCTCACAACCCCCACCGGTTTGCCTGATTGAATCAGAAGCGTTTCATCATGTTCAAGCCGCTGCAGGGTTTCCAGAATGGCATGATAGCTTTCCCAGTTTCTGGCTGCTTTTCCCAATCCGCCGTAGACGATCAGTTGGCTGGGATCTTCGGCAACATCAGGGTCGAGGTTGTTTTGAATCATTCTGTAGGCTGCTTCCTGCTGCCAGCCTTTACAGGTTATGGATTTACCACGCGGGGCTTGCACCGATTGATCAGTCATGAATTGATTCCCTAATTGAAGGATGTGAGTTGGAATTTATTGCCCTTATTAAAAAGTGGCAAGCAGGCTTATTTAATCAATTCGGGAAATATATTATTGATATAGGTATTGCTGTTCAGAAAGGTATTGTATGAAAACAGGCAAATTCCGGTAAACCGTGTTATCCGGGTATACTTCAGTTTATCGATAACATCATCATAATCCTGGTTATAAGTAGCCAGACCCATTACGATGCGGTCCCGGTACTTGCCAGGAAGATTATCATAGATGATACCGATATTGCCGGCAAAATCCCGCAGATCCTTGGTGTAATTCATCGGAAATACCCAATCAAGATAACCGGCTGCCAGCCAAACATCCCATTCCTGCATGAATTGATCGTGGGCCTGGTATAAGTTAGGTTTAACAGCCGCAGAGAGAATGCAGTCCGGTTTTATCAGCTTAGCCATAATACTGATCTGCTTAACCAGGTCTGTCACCAGATAGCGTCGATAATCATTCCATCTCCGCAGCCGGTTTGTATACATCTCTTCCCTTCCACTCCACTCACTTTGGGTAGAAAGCAATACCATCGGATCATCGCCGTTATTACGCTCATAAATTTGTCGGGCGGTAGGATTTCTGCCGAAATCCACATCCTGGTAGCGAATGTAATCCAGATGCAGACCGTCCACATCATAATTGACCAGAATTTCCTTAAATACCTTCAACAGGTAGGCCGTAACCTCCGGATGTCCGGGGGATAAATACAGGCCCTCATGCCCCTCGCGCAGCTCATCCATATTATCGACCAGTTCATTAACATGTAACCGTCCGGCCTGATTTATATCGAGCCACTCAGGGTGCTGAAAAAGAAGATGCCGGTTATCCTGGGGAACTCTGGTATCTGACCAGAGCAGATAGGCGTTGACCCAGGCATGAATCTTAATTCCTTTTTCATGGCCTTTGGATATCAGATGGGCCAGAGGGTCAAACTGCTTGTCCCTCAACATCGTACCTTTCGGGATGAAGCGGGAATTATAATAGGCATCGCCACGGCCGCGTACCTGAACGATCAGGTGGTTAAACTGCTTCAACCTGGCAAAACGAATTAATTCATCGATGGCTGCAGCGGTTGTAATATCACTGCGAACTACCCACAAGCAACGTTTGCCAAAGGCTAATGAATCGGTCTGCTCCTGGGCCGGGCACAGGCTGATAAAAAGAAGGGCAGCTGTAACAGTTGCCCTTAAGAATCGAAGCTTCGATTGCATTAACAAAATTTCCGATCCAAAGGATTAGTTTTCACTTTTCTCCTTTTCGGATTCAGTCTTAGCCGGTTTGGCCTTTGCCTTTTTACCTGTATCGGCTCCGACCATATCGACTAATTCAATAATCGACACGGAAGCGCGGTCATTATCACGAAATCCAAGTTTCACGATCCGGGTATAACCACCCTTGCGATCGGCGTAGACCGGAGCAACATCGTTGAACAGGGTATTTACTATATTTTTATGCTTCAGCTTCCGCAATACCTGTCGGCGGGAATTCAAATCACCGCGTTTGGCAAAAGTGATCAGCGGTTCGATATACCGTCTTAATTCTTTCGCCCGTGCATCGGTAGTTTTGATTTTCTTGTGGGTAATAAGAGCGGCAGCCAAATTTGACAGCATCGCTTTACGATGGGCAGCGGTACGGCCCAGTTTACGTCCAGATTTTTGGTGCATCATATGATTATACCGACTCGTCAGTTAAATAGTTATCGATATCCATTCCAAAATGGAGGCCCATCTCATCCAGTTTCTCAACCAGTTCAGTAAGCGATTTGCGTCCGAAATTCTTATACTTCAGCATGGCATTCTCTTCTTTACTCACCAGCTCATAGATATATTTGATACCAGCGGCCTGGAGACAGTTATGACTGCGAACTGATAATTCCATTTCATCTATGGTGGAATTCAGAAGGGAACGAATCTTCAATACTTCTTCGCTGACACCTTCGGTCACTTCCAGAACCTTGGGTTTACTTATATTTTCAACAATACGAAGATGATCGATCAGTACTTTCGACGAATAGGACAGAACATCGCGGGCCAGAATTGAACCATCGGTGGAAATATCCATCTGCAGCATTTCAATCGGATCTTTCGCACCCGGAACCGGTTGTACGTCAAATGTAACTTTGGTAACCGGATTGAAAATACTATCGATGGCAATTGTTCCGATGGGGGCATTGGGTAATTCATTACCTTCGGCCGGTATATAGCCTTTACCAATACCAATTCTTAATTCCATCTCCAATGTAGTATCAGCCGCAACATCAGTGATGTACTGGTCAGGATTCAATATTTCATACTGATCACTTACTTTCTGGATATCAGCAGCGGTAAAAGTGCAGGGTCCGGTTAATTTAAGTTCAACCTTATCAGGAATGGTTTCCATCAGTTTGAACCGTACCTCTTTCAAATTGAGGATAATATCGGCGACATCTTCCTTTACACCGTCAATAGTTGAAAATTCATGTAATACATTTTCAACTTTAATGGATGTAATTGCCGCACCCGGTACGCTGGTCAAAAGAACTCGGCGTAACGCGTTCCCAACCGTAACACCATATCCTCGTTCCAGAGGCTGGATTACAAATTTCCCGAAAGTATCGGTATGTTCTTGTTCAACAATATTGATTTTTATGTTCGAATCTGTGGTCATGGAATAAAATGCCTTATGCTTTTAATTGATTATTTTGAATATAACTCAACCACTAATCGTTCGTTAACTTCTACATTCATCTGATCACGTTCCGGAATCGCAATAAAGGTACCTTTCATCTTGGCTTTATCAATTTCAAGCCATGGTAAATCAAGATCACCTTTAATTCGGCGTATCGAATCTAGAATTATATCCAGTTTCTTACTTTTATCACGTACCTGGATTTCATCTCCGGGGCTGACCAGAAACGAGGCTATATTTACCGTCCGGCCGTTGACCATGAAATGGCGATGGTTCACCAACTGTCGTGCTGATGGTGGTGATGGGGCAAAGCCCAGGCGATACACCACATGATCCAGACGCCTTTCCAGCAACTGCATCAGGTTAGTACCAGTTTCACCCTTCATTTTATCGGCCTTTTTGAAATATGTCCGGAATTGTTTCTCCAGAATACCATACATCCGTTTGATTTTTTGCTTTTCCCGTAACTGCAAACCATAGTTAGACAACCTTCTGCGGCGGGTCTGACCATGCTGGCCGGGGACATAAGATTTACGTTCGAATGAACATTTCGTTGATAAACAACGATTTCCTTTTAAAAACAGCTTTTCGCCTTCTTTCCGGCAAAGCTTACATACAGAATCTCGATATCGTGCCATTACTACTTATCCTAATTAAACGCGACGTCTTTTTGGTGGTCTGCAGCCATTATGCGGCAAGGGAGTAATATCACGGATAGCCGTAATCTCCAGACCAGTTACAGATAGTGTGCGGATCGCTGATTCCCGACCGGCACCTGGACCTTTCACGCGGACTTCCACTGATTTCAATCCCATGTTGATCGCTTCTTTGGCAGCTTTAGCGGCAGCCTGTGAAGCGGCATAGGCGGTGTTCTTACGTGAACCTTTAAAACCGGAAGTTCCGGCCGTGGCCCAAGTAATCAGATTTCCATAACGGTCCGTCAGGGAAACATGCGTGTTGTTATAAGTAGCTTTGATATGAGCTATACCGACCGGATCGGCAGAACCCTTCTTCTTCTTTTTTCTTTTGATATCCTTAGCCAATTATTTACCCTTTCTCAGCAAATACTACTTCTTGGCAGCAGCTTTTTTACCTAAACCAACCGTACGTTTACGGCCTTTACGGGTACGGGCATTAGTCTTGGTGCGCTGGCCACGAACCGGCATGCTCTTCCGGTGACGCAGACCGCGATAACTACCAATATCCTTTAACCGTTTAATATTCATTGCAACTTCAGCCCGCAATTCACCTTCTACCTTCAATTCCAATTTGGTAATTGAATCGCGAATTGCAGCTACTTGTTCTTCACTTAAATCTTTTACGCGGATTTCAGGATCCACACCCGCATTCGCGCAGATATCGGTTGATGTGGTTAAACCAATACCGAAAATATAGCGCAGCGAATAGGCAACTTTCTTATCGCGCGGAATATCAACACCTACTATACGTGCCACTCTATACTCCTATCCCTGTCGTTGTTTATGTTTGGGGTTGGGACAAATTACCAGCACTTTACCGTGCCGTTTAATTATTTTACACTTCGAACAAATCTTCTTAACTGATGGACGAACTTTCATTTTTCCTCTACTTCTGACGATAGATTATCCTGCCACGACTAAGGTCGTAGGGCGATATTTCTAAAGTAACTACATCACCTGGCAATATCTTGATGAAATGCATGCGCATTTTACCACTGACATGGGCCAGTATTTCGTGCTTCTTGCCACCTATATCAATTTCAACGCGGAACATTGCATTAGGCAATGTTTCCTTGATTATACCATCGACTGTTATGGGCTTTTCTTTAGCCATTTAAATCCCCACCTGACTTAATATTTTTGCGCCTTCATCCATGATCGCAATCGTATGTTCAAAATGGGCTGAATTTTTACCATCCATAGTACGTACGGTCCAACCATCTTTTTCCGTAAATACTTCCTTGACACCCATATTAATCATCGGTTCGATTGCCAGGCACATACCACTCTTCAGCGGTTGTCCCTGCTTCGGTAAACCGAAATTCGGAATCTGTGGTTCTTCATGCAATTCGGTCCCGACTCCATGACCAACCAATTCACGAACGACTGAATAACCATGCATTTCAACGTGTTTCTGGATCGCGTGGCCGATATCCGATACATAATTACCGGGGCGAGCCTGTTCAATTCCCAGCATCAACGCCTCATTGGTAATCCGCATCAAATTTTTGTTTTCATCGGAAATTTTACCTACTGCGAAAGTCCGGGCAGAATCACCGATATAACCGTCCTTTTCAACGCCACAGTCAATCCCGACGATCTGGCCTTCCTCCAAAACAGCATCACTGGGGATGCCATGCACGACCACATCGTTAATTGAGATACACAGCGTTGAAGGGAAACCCATATACCCTTTGAAAACCGGCCGACCACCCTGGGAACGGATATAATCCTCAGCACGGCGATCGAGTTCACCGGTAGTAACGCCTGGCTTAATTATGCCATCAAGCAATGCCAGTGTATCAGCCACGATCTGGGCGCTGACCCGGATTAATTCAATTTCCCGTTTGGTACGGATGCGAATCATTTTACATTCTTCTCCGACCGCGAATTTTACCTTTGGTCAGGAAACCGTCGTAATGGCGCATCATCAGATGCGATTCGACCTGTTGTAAAGTATCCAAGGCAACCCCGACGATAATCAGCAGGCTGGTACCACCGAAAAAGGAAGCCAGGTCATAACCAATATCCATGATATTCATCAGGATATAGGGAAAGATAGCGATAAAGGCCAGGAAGAAAGAACCCGGCAGAGTCACTCTGGTCAAAATATTGTCGATATACTCGGAAGTCCTTTTACCGGGACGAATACCTGGTATAAATCCGCCATGCTGTTTCATCTGATTGGCAACCTGTACCGGGTCAAATGCTATTGCGGTATAAAAATAGGTAAAGAATACAATCATTGAACCAAATATCAGCCAGTAGAACCAATGGGTATAAGAAAACAGGTTCAGCATACCCTGCATGAATTCACTCTCGGAAAAGAAAGTCGCAATAGTTGAGGGAATCATCATGATGGAGCTGGCAAAAATGATTGGCATAACACCGGCGGTATTGACCCGTAGCGGAATATGGGTGGATTGTCCACCGTAAATTTTACGGCCCACAACGCGTTTTGCGTATTGAACCGGAATTCTCCTGGTACCCTGGGTCAGTAAAACAACGAAGGCAATAATTATGAACATGATCGCCGCCAGGATTACATCCTGCAGGATACCATGCACGCCTTCCTTGATCATCGAAATTTCACTTACTACCACATTTGGCAGGCGGGCAATGATACCAATCATAATGATCAGCGAAATACCATTACCAATGCCGCGTTCAGTAATTCTTTCACCCAGCCACATCAGCAGGATAACACCGGTTACCATGGTGACCATGGCGATGAATTTGAATCCGATCCCGGGGAAAGGAACCACCGCGACGGTAGCACCATTCACTGTAGCTGTTAATGATTCTAAGAACAGAGTAACACCATAAGACTGAAGGGTAGCAATCAGTACAGTCCCATAGCGCGTCAGCTGGGTCTTCTTTTTACGGCCCTCTTCACCTTCTTTATCCAGGCGCTGGAAGTACGGTACCACCGAACTCATCAACTGTATAATAATTGAAGCTGAAATATAGGGCATGATGCCCAGGGCAAACAGGGTTGCTTTCTGAAAGGCACCCCCTGCAAACATGTCATACAGACCGAACAGGGTATTCTGGAAGTTCTGAATCGCTGCCCCGAGTGCTTCCCCATCGATTCCGGGAATCGGAATATGGGCACCGGCACGAACTACCAGCAAAATGCCTAGCGTAAAAAGAATCCGTTTACGTAATTCAGGAATATTGAAGATATTTCGAAATTTATCAATCACAGGAACGTAGCTGTGCCTCCCGCTTTTTCAATTTTTTCCACTGCAGCTTTACTGAAAGTAGTGGCTGAAATATTGACTGCTTTAGTCAATTCACCATTAGCCAGAATTTTCACTGTCGTAGTGGTTTCTTTAATCAAACCCCTCTCGTGCAAAACATCCATGTCAACATCGCCGAGCCCCAGGCTCTCGATAGCTTCCAGATTGACAATCTGCACCTCTTTGCGAAATGGATAGTTGGAAAAACCACGTTTTGGTAAACGACGGTTTAAGGGCATCTGTCCGCCTTCAAACCAGGCCCGTTTTTTATTACCACTCCGGCTACCGGCCCCTTTATGACCCCGACCGGCTGTTTTTCCAGTCCCGGATCCAGGCCCACGTCCCAAACGTTTGGTTTTCTTGGTAGCTCCCTCGGCTGGTTTCAATTCGCCCAACTTCATGCCACTTCCTCAACTTTCACAAGATAATCCACAACCTTGATCATCCCGCGGATAGCAGGCGTATCATTCTGTTCGACGGTCTGGTGCATGCGATGCAAACCCAGAGCATCCAGGGTTAATTTAGCTTTTTGCTTATAACCGATCCGGCTGCGGATTTGTGTAATCCGTAATTTTTTCTGTTTTGCTTTTGCCATGATTAATTGAAAATCTCTGAAATTGTGATTCCACGACGGTTGGCCACAGTTACCGCATCCTGAAGATTTTCCAGGGCATTCATCGTAGCTTTCACGACGTTCATAGAATTATTCGAACCCAGACATTTTGTCAAGATATCGTTGATACCGACCTGTTCCATGACGGCACGCACCGGACTACCGGCAATGATTCCCGTACCGGGACTGGCTGGTTTCAGCAATACTTTGCTGGATCCATATTCACCCACGATTTTATGTGGGATGGTTCCATTGACAATCGGAACCTTGAAAATGGACTGTTTGGCTTTTTCATTCGCTTTGGAAATCGCCGATATTACTTCACCGGCTTTTCCCAGACCGGCACCGACATGGCCTTTGCCATCTCCGATTACGGCCAGAGCCGAAAAACGAAACCGTTTGCCACGGGCATTAACTTTAGCGACCCGTCGCACCTTAACGACTGTCTGTTCCTTAAGGTCTAATTCAGCTGGATTAATAATCGCCAAGACTGAGCTCCTCGAAATTAGAATTTCAGACCACCAGAACGGGCACCATCGGCAAATGCTTTGATTCTGCCATGATAAATGAACCCGTTGCGGTCAAATACGATATTATTAATTTTCTTCTTCAACGCCCTGGCTGCCAGTTCTTTACCAACCAGTTCGCTCTGTTCAATTTTTGTTTTCGCAGTCTTTATCTGATCCTGGAGATCTTTATCAACTGTCGAACATGAGACCAAAGTTGTTGATTTCAGATCATCAACGATCTGGCCATAAATATGCCGGGAGCTGCGAAATACCACTAAACGCGGTGTCGACAAATCACTGTTGCTGCGCCGTTTGCTCCGGTTACGGCGTCGTTCAAATCTTAGTTTGGTTTTACTAAAGGTACTCATTAGCTGCCTCCACCAACAGTCTTACCCTGTTTGCTGCGTACATATTCGTTGAGATAGCGGACGCCTTTACCTTTATAAGGCTCTGGTTTACGCAATGAGCGGATCTTGGCTGCTACTTCGCCAACCAGTTGCTTATCAATTCCGGTAATTTTGATTTCCGTACGTTTTGCTTCGATGTCGATTCCCTTGGGCGGTTCAAAATAGATATCATGGGAATAACCGAGCTGCAGAAGCAGGAGGTCACCCTTCATCTGTGCCTGGTAACCGATACCAACAATTCTTAATTCTCTCACATAACCTTCGGAAACACCAGTAATGGCATTTGCAATCAGCATCCTGGTGGTACCGTGCAATGAACGGTGCTTCCGGCTGTCGGAGGGGCGCTCAACGGTCAGTTTATCACCATCCTGTTTGACTGTCATTTCAGGATGGATTCCCACTTCCAGATTGCCCTTTGGTCCCTTGACCGCCGCCTTCTCACCGTTCAGAGTAACGGTAACGCCGGCGGGAACAACAATTTCTTTTCTTCCTATTCGTGACATATCCTTACCACACGTTGCAGAGTACTTCACCGCCGATGTTCAGTTTCTTGGCGGTTTTATTGGAAATGACCCCGCGGGAAGTCGATAAAATCGCAATTCCCAGACCATCCAGTACACGGGGTAAATTATTTTTGGCTACATAAACCCTACGGCTTGGTTTACTTACCCGTTCGATGCCGGCAATAACCGGTTTATTATTATAATCGTATTTAAGAAATATACGGATCGTCTCATTATTTCCATCGGCAATAAAGATAAAATCTTCAATGTAATGTTCTTCCTTAAGAATGAATACAATCCGTTTTTTGGTATTTGATGCAGGTATGTCAACCCAGCGTTTGCTGGCGGCTAATCCATTCCTAATCCGTGTTAATAAATCCGCGATGGGATCTGTCATCGACATGCGTGATTCTCCTTACCAACTTGCCTTGGTTACGCCAGGGATCTCGCCTTTCAAGGCCATTTCCCGGAAACAAATTCGACATAATCCAAACCTTCTCATATAACCATCAGGCCGGCCACAGTTAAAACAGCGATTATACTGCCGAGCCTTAAATTTCGGTGGGCGGTTTGATTTAACAATTAATGATTTTTTTGCCATTATGCAGCCTCAACATCTTCTGTCTTCACTGGTTTTACCCGTAACGGGAATCCAAATGATTTCAATAACCAATAAGCTTCGTCATCAGTATTAGCGGAAGTTGATATTGTAATATCCATACCACGAATACTGTCAATCTTATCATAATCGATTTCTGTAAAAACGATCTGTTCTTTGATACCAAAGGAATAATTACCGCGTTTATCAAACGACTTGAATGATAGGCCGTTAAAGTCACGGGTACGAGGTAAAGCGATCGAAATCAGACGTTCCAGAAATTCATACATCCGATTGGAACGTAAGGTCACTTTACATCCTACCGGGAATCCCTTACGTACCTTGAAATTGGAAATATCCTTACGCGATTTAGTCACAACCGCTTTCTGTCCGCTGATAGCCTCGATCTCCGCTACGGCTGATTCCAGGGCCTTGGGATTGTTCTTGGCATCACCAATACCCATGTTGATTGAAATCAGATTCAGACGCGGAACCTGCATTCGGTTCTTATATTGAAAACGTTCCGTCAGTTCGCCAACCACCTTATCGAGATAAAACTTTTTAAGGTTAGGAACATAGGCATCCTTTTTAGGGGCGGCCTTTTTCTTGGCGGGAGCCTTCTTTGCCGGTGCTTTATCAGAGCCGGCCTTTTCAGCGGCAGCCTTTTTTGCCGGTGCCTTCTTGGCAGGAGCCTTCTTAGCGGAAGCCTTTTTAACGGGAGCCTTCTTGGCCGGCGCCTTGGTAGTTTCTTTGGGACTTGCCTTAGCAGCCGGAGCTTTTTTCTCTGGCTTTGCCGCAGCTTCCGTCTGCTTTGTAGTTTTCTTTTCTTCAGCCATTATTATGACTCTATTTCTTCACCAGTTTTTGTTGCAATTCTTACTTTAGTTCCATCTTCAAGCTTCTTATATCCGATTCTTGAAGTCTGACCACCAACAACCACCATAACATTGGAGGCATTAATCGGTGCTTCTTTCTCAACGAATCCACCACTGGGATTGGTCTGAGTGGGGCGCGTGGCGCGCTTAACAAAATTTACGCCTTCAATGATAATACGATTCTGACCGGGAAATACACGCAGGACTTTCCCCTGTTTTCCACGGTCATTACCAGTAATTACGCGGACGGTCATACCTTTTTTCACATTCATCTTACAGTACCTCCGGTGCCATTGAGATGATTTTCATGTAACCGCCTTCACGAAGCTCACGGGCAACCGGACCAAAAATACGGGTACCGCGGGGCTCGCCGGCATTATTCAATAATACGGCCGCATTATCATCAAACCTGATATAAGTGCCATCGGCGCGCCGGACTTCCTTACGGGTCCGAACAACGACTGCCCGGCTGATATCACCTTTTTTCACCATCCCACCGGGGAGGGCATTTTTTACAGTAACAACCACCAGATCGCCAACTGAGGCATAACGGCGACCTGAACCACCCAGTACCTTGAAGCACAGTACTTCTTTGGCACCGGTGTTATCGGCTACTTTTAATCTTGTCTCTTGCTGAATCACGATTCTGCTTCCAGTTTTACCGATTCACGAACAATTTCACTCACCCGCCAGGTTTTGCGTTTGCTGATCGGACGGCTCGATAATATTTTAACGATATCGCCTTCCTTGGGAACGACATTACCAACGTGTGCTAAATATTTTTTATAGCGGTTTATATATTTTTTATAGACCGGATGTAAGACACGGCGGGTGACTTTAACCGCCACTGTTTTTTCCATCTTACAGCTAACTACTTCCCCGACCAGGGCTTGTCTACGCACTGTTTCGGACATTCTACTTATCCTCTTCCTTGGGCTTGCGAATACCTTTTTCATATTCACTAAGCACGGTCTTTATCTGAGCTATTTCCCGCCTCAAATGTCTGATCTGCAGCGGGTGCTCTAATTGTTGCAGAGCTTTCTGGAACTGAAGGTTCTGGAGGGCCTCGATGTTATCGGCCAGTTTCACTTCCAGCTCAGCGACACTGAGTTCATTTAACTGCGTCGTCTTCATGTCGCCTATACCTCTCTCCGATGTACTAATTTTGTTTTAATCGGCAGTTTGTGACTGGCATTAATAAATGCTTTTTGAGCCATTTCTTCAGTCACACCTTCGATTTCAAATAAAATCCGGCCTGGTTTTACAACGGCTACCCAATATTCCGGAGTACCTTTACCCTTACCCATCCTGGTTTCGGCCGGTTTTTTAGTAATCGGCTTATCCGGGAAAATCCGGATCCACATTTTACCAACTTTTCTAACCACACGAGCAATCGTGATACGTGAGGCTTCTATCTGCCGACTGGTAATCCATCCCGGCTCCATTGCTTTCATTCCGTAACTTCCGAATGCCACGTGATTGCCACGCATTGCCATCCCTTTGCGGTCTCCGCGGTGATGGCGTCGAAATTTTACTTTTCTCGGTTCTAACATAATACTTGCCTATCGAATCTCACCGTTACAAATCCATACCTTGATTCCGATAACTCCGTAAGTGGTTTGAGCTTCCGTCAAGGCATAATCGATGTCGGCGCGGAGTGTGTGCAGCGGAACCCGGCCTTCGTGAAATTTTTCACTGCGGGCAATTTCAGCTCCACCCAGACGGCCAGCCACATTGATACGAATGCCCTGGGCCCCCATACGCATGGTCGACTGGATAGTCTTATTGACCACGCGACGGTATGAAATTTTCCTGATCAACTGATTGGCGATACTGGCACCTACCAGAACGGCATCCAGCTCAGGACGCTTAACTTCAGAAATATTAATTTGGACATTTTTCTCGGAAAGCTGATTGACTTCAGCTTTCAGGCGAGTAACATTTTCTCCGCCTTTACCAATCACAATACCGGGACGAGCCGTGTGAATGGTTACTGTCACCACCTTGGATGTCCGGTTGATTTCAACCTTAGAAACGCCAGCATTTGGTAAACGATGATCAATATACTTACGTATTTTGACATCTTCCGCTAACTCACCGGCGAAATTTTTTCCGGAATACCAATTGGAACGCCAATTCTTATTGATTGACAGTCTAAATCCAACTGGATGTGTTTTCTGACCCAAACGAACCTCCTAATAATTATTCGTCGGTGACGACAATATTCAAGTGGCAGGAAGGTTTACGCAACCGTGCCGCACGGCCCATTGAAGCCGCTCGGAATCGTTTCATAACCGGACCACCGTTGACGAAAATTTCTTTAATCTTCAAACCCTCTGGATCAACATTGGAGCTGTCACTTTTCTGCATGTAGTTCGCTACGGCAGAACGGAGGGTTTTTTCAATAACATACGATGCTTTTAATGGTGAAAAATGTAGATAGTTTAAAGCAGTACCTACTTTCTGTCCCCGTACGGCATCCACCACGATGCGCATCTTCCGGGGCGATTGCCTGACATACCGCGATTTAGCTAGTGCTTCCATCGTTATTTCTTCCTATCTCCTGAATGCATGCGGAAAATCCTGGTCGGAGCAAACTCACCCAGTTTATGGCCAACCATATTTTCATAAATATAGACCGGGATGAATTTGTTACCATTGTGAATAGCCAGGGTATGCCCGACAAATTCCGGCGTAACCATGGAGCGTCGAGACCATGTCTTGATAACTTTCTTTTTACCCGAATCGTTCATTGCCTGAACTTTCTTCAGCAGCTTAGCATCGACGTAGGGGCCCTTTTTTAACGAACGAGCCATACTACTTTCTCCTCTTCACAATATAATCGTTAGATTTTTTATTTCTTTTCCGTGTTTTATAACCCTTGGTTGGTTTTCCCCACGGGGTCGTAGGATGCCGGCCACCAGATGATTTTCCTTCACCGCCACCCATTGGATGGTCAACCGGATTCATGGCAACACCACGCACTTTGGGACGACGCCCCAGCCAGCGGGATCGGCCAGCTTTACCTGACACTATCTGCTCATGCGATCGATTACCCACCTCACCAATGGTAGCCATGCAATTTTCCGGCACCATTCGAATCTCGGTGGAAGGAAGACGCAGTGAAACAAATCCGCCTTCATGGGCCATAATCTGAACGGCAGCACCGGCGCTGCGAGCCATCTGGGCACCTTTCCCAGGTTCCAGTTCAATATTATGCACAACGAGGCCGGCGGGGATATTCTTCAGCTTCAGGGCGTTTCCGATTTTCAGCGGCACTTCATCACCAGAGATGATCTTATCACCGACCTTAAGCCCGAATGGAGCGATAATATATCGTTTTTCGCCATCCACATAGACAATCAAAGCGATATTGGCGGACCGGTTAGGATCATATTCAATCGCTGCAACACGGCCTTCAATACCAAATTTGTTCCGTTTAAAATCGATGATACGATAACGACGGCGATGACCACCTCCACGATGTCGTACCGTAATACGACCTTTATTATTGCGTCCACCGGACTTACGCAGAGCGACTGTCAGTGATTTTTCAGGGGTGGACTTGGTGATCTCGGCGAAATCATTCCTTGAAGCAAAACGGCTGCCAGGAGTGGTTGGTTTTAAATTCCGGATTCCCATGATTAACTCGTTGCCTCAGCTTTTAACAGGTCGATGCTGTAACCTTCACGGAGGGTAACAACAGCCTTTTTCCAGTCACTGCGCTTACCGGAGGTCCGGATCGGACGTCCACCACTGCGTACTGTCATCTGTTTTTCTTTCCCCATCCGATTCATGGTAGCCACTTTGTCAACCTTAACATCGAATTTTGCTTCCACGGCCTGCTTGATCATAATTTTATTGGCATTGGGTGAAACCTGAAATGCGTATTTGCGCTCAGTCTCCTCCAGCAGGCTCATCTTTTCCGTAAACAACGGACGAATAATTATTTTATGAAAGTCAGTCATTATATTTACGCCATCAATTGGTCATTTAACACGGCGATACCGGCTTTATCAGCCAGTAATACTTCACAATCGATCAAATCCAAAGCGCTGGCATGACCGGCCTGACAGACAAAAACATTTGCCAGATTGCGGGTGGCCAGATAAAGATTATCCTCAATAGCTGAAGCTAATACCGTAATTTTTTTATCCTGGATATTCAAATCTTCCAGAAGCTTAATAAAAGTTTTTGTACGCGGTTCATCCATTTGCAGTGATTCGACAACCACCATGGAATCCGCACTTACTTTATCGGATAATACCGAACGCCGGGCCAATTGTTTTACCTTATGAGGTAATTTATATGAATAGCCATGGGGCTGTGGTCCAAATGTGGTAGCCCCGCCGCGCCAGATCGGTGATCTGGTAGAACCGGCGCGGGCAACACCGCGGCCTTTCTGACGCCAGGGTTTTCTACCGCCACCATGAATCAGGGCACGATTGCGTGAAGCATGTGTTCCCTGCCGACTATTGGCTAATTCCGAAAGAACTGCCTGGTGAACGACCGATTCATTGGGTTCAATCCCGAATACAGCGTCATCCACTTTAATTTTGGAGCCCTGCGTTCCGTCCTGGTTTAATACTTTTAATTCCATGATTACTTCGTAATTATGATTAATCCGTTGTTGGCACCCGGTACGGCACCGCGTAAAAATATCTGGTTGTTTTCCTCGTCGATGCGAACGACCTTCAGATTACTTACCGTAACTTTATCGACCCCCATATGACCGGCCATTTTCATACCCTTCCATACCCTGGAGGGATCGGAAGATTGACCGATTGAACCAGGGTGACGGAGATATTCACTCTGTCCGTGGGTTACATTTTGACGTTGAAAACCATGGCGCTTAATAACACCGGCAAAACCGCGACCCTTAGAAGTACCGGTAGCGGACACCCGCTCGCCTTCATGAAAGATATTGACGGTAAATTTCTGTCCGGCTTTATACTCAAATCCCGGTATGGTCTCAAATTCCGCCAGGGCATACTGTGGCTCAACACCAGCCTTGGCAAAATGACCCTGCATGGGCTTGGTAGTATGCTTCTCTTTGCGCTTTCCAAAGCCAACCTGCACGGCTGTGTATCCGTCCGTATCATCGGTCTTTACCTGTGTTACTACACATGGTCCTGCTTCAATAACCGTAACCGGTACTACCTGACCAAATTCATCGAAGATTTGAGTCATACCGATTTTTTTTCCAATTAAGCCACGCATGTCACACCTTTATCTCAATATCCACACCGGCTGGCAAGTCCAGCTTCATCAAGGCTTCAACCGTCTTGGGAGTAGAGTTTAAAATATCGATCAAACGCTTGTGAATTTTGGTCTGAAATTGTTCACGCGATTTCTTGTCAACAAAAGGTGACCGCAGGACAGTATAGATCGACCGTTTGGTTGGCAGCGGAATCGGACCGGAAATAACAGCTCCGGTTGATTTGGCTGTCCGGACAATCTTTTCCGTTGATTTATCCAGCAACGTATGATCGTATGCTTTCAGACTAATTCGAATTGATTGTTTAGGCACAGTAGTTCCTCTACTCGATAACTTCGGTTACGACACCGGCGCCAACCGTATGGCCACCTTCACGAATCGCAAACCGCAATTCCTTGTCCATAGCGATCGACGTGATCATCTGGACTTCCATCTCTACATTATCACCAGGCATTACCATCTCGGTTCCCTCAGGCAATGTAACCACTCCGGTTACATCCGTCGTACGGAAATAAAACTGGGGACGGTATCCCGTGAAGAAAGGCGTGTGACGACCACCTTCATCGCGCTTCAAAATATAGACCTTGGCCTTGAATCGGGTATGCGGGGTTATGCTGCCCGGTTTCGCCAATACCATTCCACGCTTCAAAAATTCCTTGTCAACACCGCGCAGCAATATACCGGCATTGTCACCAGCCTGGCCTTCATCCAAAATCTTGCGGAACATCTCAACACCGGTCACCACCTTCTTCTCATGGGCACCCATGCCAAGAATCTCAATCTCCTCGCCAACCTTAACGATACCACGTTCGATACGACCAGTCCCAACCGTGCCACGGCCGGTAATACTGAATACGTCTTCTATCGGCATCAGGAACGGACGGTCAACATCACGCTCCGGCTGCGGTATGAATGAGTCACAGGCATCCAGAAGCTCAACAATACATTTCGTAGCCTCTTCATCAGCCGGATTGTTCATCGCATTCAGGGCGCTACCACGAATAATCGGGGTATCATCACCCGGAAATTCATATTCATTCAGCAGGTCACGTAATTCCATCTCAACCAGCTCGATCAACTCAGGATCATCCACCTGGTCGGTCTTGTTCATGAATACTACAATACTTGGGACATTCACCTGGCGGGCCAGCAATACGTGCTCACGGGTCTGGGGCATCGGGCCATCCGCCGCGCTTACCACCAATATCGATCCGTCCATCTGGGCTGCACCAGTGATCATGTTCTTAATATAGTCCGCGTGTCCCGGACAGTCTACGTGAGCGTAGTGACGGGCCGCCGTCTCATACTCCACATGGGCCGTCTGAATCGTTATTCCACGCTCCCGCTCTTCAGGGGCGTTATCTATCGAATCAAAATCACGTATCTCAGAAAAACCACGCTTGGACTGCGTCATCGTGATCGCTGCCGTCAAAGTGGTCTTGCCATGATCTACATGACCTATTGTACCTATGTTTACGTGCGGCTTCGTCCGCTCAAATTTAGCCTTTGACATGGGCCCTCCTTTATCCTAGGATGCTTTTCCGTGAATGCGCTCAATAATATCGGATTCAATGTTTGCCGGAACTTTCTCAAAATGAGAAAATTCCATCGAAAATATCGCACGACCCTGGGTCAGGGAACGCAGATCAGTGGCATAACCGAACATAGCACTCAACGGTACTCGCGCATCCAGTACATGAGCGTCTTTACGCTGGTTCATGCCGTTAATGTGACCGCGACGCGAATTGATATCGCTCATTACGTCGCCTAAATACTCTTCTGGAACCACGACTTCAACATTCATCATCGGCTCCATCAACACCGGCTTGGCTTTCTTACAGGCCTCCTGTATGGCCATCGAACCAGCGATTTTAAAAGCAATTTCGGAAGAATCGACATCATGATATGAACCATCGACCAGCTCGACTCTAATATCTTCGATCGGGTAACCGGCGATAACACCATTTTTAATGGCTTCCCTAATACCCTGATCTACTGACGGGATATATTCCCGCGGAATAACACCGCCAACAATCTTGTTATCAAAATGATAGCCCTTGGCCGACTCATTTGGCTCAACATTAATGACGACATGACCGAATTGTCCACGTCCACCGGACTGACGGACAAAGCGACCGACAATTTTTTCTACCCGTGCCGTGATAGCCTCGGTATAAGCAACCTGAGGTTTACCGATATGGGCTTTTACCTTAAACTCACGCAACAGGCGATCGATCAGAATCTCCAGGTGAAGTTCACCCATTCCGGCAATTACCGTTTGACCGGTATCCTGGTTAGTGGATACGCGGAAGGTAGGATCTTCATCACTCAATTTAGCCAATGCTTTAGACAGGGCTTCCTGATCGGCCTGGCTGATCGGCTCCACCGATACTTCCACCACCGGCTCGGGGAAATCCATCGATTCCAGCAGGATCGGCTTCTTATAATCACATAGTGTGTGGCCGGTATTGGTTTTCTTCAATCCAACCACAGCTACAATTTCACCGGCACCGACTTCCGTGCGATCTTCACGTTTGTTGGCATGCATCATCAGGATACGGGAAATCCGCTCTTTTTTACCGGTATTGGGATTATAAATCGCCGTTCCGGCGGGCATTTTCCCGGAATAAACCCGGATATACGTTAGCCGACCTACATAAGGATCAGTAACAATTTTAAAGGCCAATGCACTGAACGGCTCGTCTTCTTTGGCCGTCCGCGTAAGAGTGATATCGGTGTTATCAGGCTCAAACCCACTTACCTCACCAACATCGTCCGGTGAAGGCAGAAAATCCACCACGGCATCGAGTACGCGCTGAACGCCTTTGTTCTTGAAAGCCGAACCACAGATGGTGGGAATAAATGTATTATCGAGACAACCTTTGCGAAGTGCTGCCTTGATTTCATCAGCGGTTATCTCATCCTCGTTTAAATATTTCTCCAGGAGCCCTTCATCATAGGCTGCTGTTTCCTCGATTAAATGATGGCGCCACTCTTCTGCAACTTCAGCCATATCATCAGGGATTTTAGCATAATCGAAGCGGGCACCCAATGTCGATTCATTATACAGGATAGCGCGATTTTCTATCAAATCGATCAAACCGGTAAACAGATCACCGGAACCAATCGGGATTACCAGTGGCAATGGATTGGCTCGCAAGCGTTTCTTGATCATTTCCAGAACGTTGAAAAAATCAGCTCCGGTACGATCCATCTTATTGACAAAAGCGATCCGCGGAACATTATATTTATCAGCCTGGCGCCAGACAGTTTCACTCTGCGGTTCGACTCCGCCAACAGCACAGAATACAGCAACGGCCCCATCCAATACTCTCAGGGACCGCTCTACTTCCACGGTAAAATCAACATGACCCGGGGTGTCGATGATGTTTATTCGATTCTTATTCCACAGAGCGGTGGTAGCGGCAGAGGTGATCGTAATACCACGCTCCTTCTCCTGCTCCATCCAATCCATGGTGGCCATGCCTTCATGGACTTCCCCCATCCGGTGCAGTCGACCGGTATAATATAAAATACGCTCGGTGAGGGTGGTTTTCCCTGCATCGATATGGGCCATAATGCCGATATTGCGTACTTTATCTAAGGAGAGTTTTTTCATGAGTGCAGATTATCTGAAATGGGCAAATGCTTTATTGGCTTCAGCCATTCTATGGGTATCATCTTTCTTCTTAATCGCTCCGCCTTCATTATTGGCAGCAGCGATCAGCTCGGCGGCCAGGCGTTCAGCCATTGCCTTACTGGAACGGCTGCGGGCAGCGGCAATAATCCACTTGGATACCAGATAAAACTGGCGGTGCTTTGGCACCTCAATCGGTACTTGATAGGTAGCACCACCGATACGGCGCGATTTCACCTCAACCTGAGGAGAGGCGTTCTCGATCGCCTTTTTAAAAATGCTGACACCTTCGCTCTTCGTGCGCTGCTGGATGATATCCATTGCAGAATAGAATGTATGCTCAGCAACACCTTTCTTTCCGCGCAGCATTAAATAGTTGACGAATTTAGCGACAACAAGATCATTGTATACGGGGTCCGGCATAATCTGCCGTCGTTCTGGTCTTCTTCTTCTCATAATCAGGACTTTGGTCGTTTAGCACCGTAGCGGGAGCGGCTGGTTCTGCGATCTGAAACGCCGGCGGTATCAAAAGTACCGCGAACGATATGATAGCGTACACCCGGCAAATCCTTGACACGACCACCCTCGATCAGCACAATTGAGTGCTCCTGCAGGTTATGGCCCTCGCCAGGGATATATGCGGTTACTTCAATACCATTTGTTAATCGTACACGAGCCACCTTCCGGAGAGCTGAGTTCGGTTTTTTGGGGGTAGTTGTATATACGCGTGTGCACACACCCCGTTTCTGGGGGTTTGCTTTCAAAGCGGGTGTAGCAGTTTTCTTTACTACCCGCTTGCGTCCTTTTCTTACTAGTTGATTTATTGTCGGCATAGTTCTTTCAAATAAAGCCTACTAATTTATTCCATAATTAGATTTACAGTCAATCCGTTTTTATATAGGACTGCACTTTGGAATTCTTTGTTATTGCTCAACAAAAAAGCCCTCATCACCAAGCTCTTCTCCGTGGGGATCGGAAACCAGGATATCTTTGATATGCGGTGAACCCGATCCGGCGGGAATCAAGCGTCCGACGGCAACATTCTCTTTCAGACCAGTCAGAGTATCGGTCTTGCCCGAAGTAGCCGCATCCGTCAGAACTCGGGTTGTTTCCTGGAAGGAAGCTGCCGAAAGGAAGCTGTCTGTGTTAAGTGAAGCCTGGGTAATACCCATCAACAACGGCTCAAACGTAGCCGGGTTCGCTTTTCTCGATTTAATTAAATCAGAACCATCAGCCTTCAGAGTCTTGTTGATTTCCTTCACATCGTTTTTATCAACCTGAGCATTGACCTCAAATTCTGAGCCGCCCGGATCTGAAATAACGACCAGATTGGCTATTCTGGCATTCTCCAGGAAAAATTCTTCTTTATTCACTTTGTCACGCGTCAGGAATTTCGTGTCACCTGGATCGGCGACACTGACCTTGTTCATCATCTGCTTGACAATAACTTCGATGTGCTTATCATTGATCTTCACACCCTGCAGACGATAAACCTCCTGAATTTCATTTACCAAATATTCGCGCACTTTACCAGGGCCAAGAATACTAAGAACATCAGCCGGCGAAGTCGAACCTTCACACAATGGTGTACCGGCATGGATGTAATCACCTTCATGTACAATCACATGCTTTCCGTAAGGAATATTGTAATTCCGGATTTCTCCAGCCGTGCTTTCCACACTGATCTTCCTGATACCACGCTTCACCTCTCCGAACTTGACCGTACCGTCAATTTCGGTAACTACCGCCGGGTTGGAGGGATTACGCGCCTCAAACAATTCTGCCACACGTGGCAAACCACCGGTGATATCACGGGTTTTACCAATATCGCGCGGAATCTTTACCAGAGTCTGGCCACGCTCAACATGCTGATCGTCACGAACGACCAGTGTAGCTTTCACCGGTAGAATTGCACCGCCAGCTGTTACTTTACCCTCTTCATCGATGATTTCAATGTGGGGACTTAACTTGCGGTTCTTGGATTCGATGATAACCATCTGTTTCTTGCCGCCTTCAACGGCTTCAACCCGATAAGTCTCATTATTCTCAAAATCACGGAGAGCTACATGACCAGCTTTCCTAGCCAGAATAATATCGGTATATGGATCCCACTGGAACATTGTTTGCCCAGCTTCAATCTTTTGCTTATCCTTGATCTGGATTGCCGCACCATATGGTACATTGTACTGAGCCCTGGGGTGGTTGTTCTCGTCCAGAATAGAAATCTGACCATGACGGACCATACAACGGGTAACGTCAGAACCGGTTTCATCGGCAGTAGTAGCCACCTCAAAATTATCAGATAATTTAACCCGACCGGCAATCTTCGATTTCATCTCAGACTGCTCAATGATACGGGTAGCTGTTCCACCGATGTGGAAGGTTCGAAGTGTCAGCTGCGTACCAGGCTCACCAATACTCTGGGCAGCCTGAATACCGACAGCAGTTCCCAGATTAACAATTTCATGGGTCGATAAATTCCAGCCATAACATTTGGCACAAACACCGCGATGTGAATCACAAGTAAGTACCGACCGGATTCGAATAGATTCGACATTACTGTTCGAAATCAATTCAGCTTCTTTTTCAGTAATCAGGGCGCCGGCCTCAACAATGACAGTACCATCGATGATAAAATCATCAAGGATTGTACGACCAAGGATGCGGTCAGCCAACGGTTCAATAACTTCCTCACCTTCTTTCAGGTCGGAAATCTCGATTCCATTAATTGTTTCGCAATCCATTTCGCTTACCACTACATCCTGAGCAACGTCCACCAGACGCCGTGTCAGATATCCCGCATCAGCTGTTTTCAGAGCGGTGTCAGCCAGCCCTTTCCGGGCTCCGTGAGTGGAAATGAAATACTCAAGGACCGATAAGCCTTCTTTAAAGTTGGAGGTGATTGGTGATTCAATAATCTCACCCTTACCACCAGTCATAGCTTTCTGAGGTTTAGCCATCAGTCCGCGCATACCAGCCAGCTGTTTGATCTGGTCCTGGCTTCCGCGAGCACCGGAGTCGGCCATCATATAAACCGGATTGAAACCCTGGTCATCGTTCATCAGACCATTCATCATACTGGCGGCAACTTCGTTTGTTGCGTGAGTCCAGACGTCGATGACCTTATTATACCGTTCGCCGTCGGTTAGCACCTGGCGATTGAATTTTTCGTGAATCGAATCAACCTCACCCTGGGCAGAACTGATAATATCAGTCTTCAGCTTCGGAATCATAATATCACGGATTGAAATTGAAATACCGCTGT
Organism: uncultured bacterium; assembly: GCA_964410945.1. Lineage (GTDB taxonomy): Bacteria > Fidelibacterota > Marinisomatia > Marinisomatales > TCS56 > CAYPJE01. The sequence goes on along the minus strand of CAYPJE010000019.1, from coordinate 8,913 downwards.
GGGTGGCAATTTCAAAACCAAGATTTTTCAGATCATCCAGGAAAGTAACCGTCCGGTAGTTACCGGCCATCAGGTAGCTCTGGTTGACAATTTTTTCCAGCCGCCGCTTGGATATCATCTCATCCACATAGGGTAATTCGTCGGGAAGGATCGAATTGAAGATAGCGCGGCCGACTGTCGTATTCTTATGCCAGCCCCCCTTGAACCGGAGATCAATAATGGTATTCAAACCAACCGCATCATTCTCATAAGCCAGTCGAACTTCATTGATACTTCCAAATTTACGGCCTTCTCCCTTCGTGTCCTTACGCTGCCTGGTCAGGTAATAACAACCCAGCACCATATCCTGTGAAGGAATGGCTATCGGTTTACCGTTGGCAGGATGGAGAATATTGTGGCTGGATAACATCAGAATCCGGGCTTCCATCTGGGCCGGTAAAGATAACGGCACGTGAACTGCCATCTGGTCACCGTCAAAGTCAGCATTGAAAGCCGTACAGACCAGTGGATGTATCCTGATAGCTTTTCCATCGACCAGTACCGGCTGGAAAGCCTGAATACCGAGCCGGTGCAGGGTTGGTGCACGGTTCAGCATCACCGGGTGATCCTTGACCACATACTCCAATACCTTGTATACCTCCGGATCACGGTTTTCGACCATCAGTTTGGCACTGCGCGGGGTCTGAGCCAATCCACGGGCTATCAGCTCATGGATCATATGGGGCTTGAATAACTCAAGAGCCATATTCTTAGGCAATCCGCATTCGTTCAAATTCAGCTCCGGTCCGACAACAATGACAGAACGGCCTGAATAATCGACACGCTTACCTAGCAGATTCTGACGAAAACGGCCAGTCTTGCCTCGAAGCATATCGGATAAAGATTTCAGCGGCCGGCGAGTGCCACTGCGAATGGCAGTACGGCGACGACTGTTATCAAATAAAGCATCAACCGCTTCCTGCAACATGCGTTTTTCATTCCGCAGAATTACATCGGGAGCCTTGATTTCTATCAATTGTTTGAGACGGTTATTACGAATAATAATCCGCCGGTATAAATCGTTCAGGTCACTGGCGGCAAACCGACCACCTTCCAGCGGTACCAGCGGGCGTAGCTCCGGTGGTATGACCGGCAGGACGGAAATGATCATCCATTCGGGACGATTGATCTTTTGTTTGCCGGGATCGGGTACGAAGGATTTTACAACCTTCAACCGTTTCAGGGCTTCTTCACGATTCTGCTTGGAACGTGAATTCTGGGAACGGTCTTCCAGCTCGGCGGCCAGTTGTATGGGATTAATTCTGGCCAGAATTTCCTTGATTGCCGCACCACCCATGGAGGCCATGAAATAATTATCTTCGACACGATCTTCTTCCGAAACCGCATTAAAACCGAATTCCCGCTCCAACTGCAGATATTCTTCCTCATCAATCAGGTCGAGACGCTGTTTACTGCTATTACCCGGTTCAACGACAATAAAAGTTTCATAGTAGATGATCCGTTCAAGATCTTTGGTAGATAGACCAATCAGATAGCTCAGTTTGCTGGGAATGGAACGTAAATACCAGATATGCACGACCGGAACAGCCAGTGTGATATGCCCCATCCGTTCGCGGCGTACTTTTTTGCGGGTAACTTCAACACCACAACGATCGCAGATAATACCACGATAGCGGATGCCCTTGTATTTACCGCAATGGCATTCATAATCCTTGACCGGCCCGAATATCTTTTCGCAGAAAAGTCCGTCTTTTTCCGGCTTGTAGGATCGGTAATTGATCGTCTCCGGTTTCAGTACTTCACCGTATGACCTGGCCAGAATCATTTCCGGCGAGGACAGACCGATAGTTACCGAAGAAAAATCACGTTTTGTATCAATTTTTGATGATTGAATGTAAGTCAAGCTAATGCTCCCTTATTCCAGTTCAACATCCAGGCCTAAACCCTGCAGTTCCTTGATCAGAACATTGAAGGATTCAGGGACGCCGAAAATTGGCAAATCTTCACCCCGGACTAACGCATTGTATACTTTGGACCTTCCGTCCACGTCGTCTGATTTAACAGTCAGGATTTCATGTAATGTGTGGGCTGCACCATAGGCTTCCAGTGCCCAGCATTCCATCTCACCAAAACGCTGACCGCCAAACTGCGCTTTACCGCCCAGTGGCTGCTGTGTAATTAATGAATACGGTCCGGTAGAACGGGCATGCATCTTATCATCAACCATATGGCTGAGTTTCATCATATAAATTTGCCCGACTGTAACCGGATTAGCGAATATTTTCCCGGTACGACCGTCGACCAGGGTAGTCTTTCCGCTTACCGGCAATCCGGCTTTGCCCATTTCTTCCTTCACCTGCGCTGGTGTGGCACCATCGAAAGCAGCTGTTTCATATTTCAGACCGAGAATATCACCGGCCCAACCCAACATGGTTTCGTACAGCTGTCCCAGATTCATACGGGAAGGAACACCAAGTGGATTCAGGACGATATCAATTGGGGTACCATCTTCCAGGAAAGGCATATCCTCTTCCGGAACTATAGTGGCAATAACACCTTTATTACCATGACGGCCAGCCATTTTATCACCAACCTGGATCTTCCGTTTATTAGCCACATAAATTTTGGCCAATTTGAGGATTCCCGGCTGCAGGTCATCACCGACACGCAGTTTGAATACTTCCCGCTCCAGGTGATCTTCAATTTCTTTCCAGAGACGACGATAGGAACGCCAGACTGTTTTTATCTTCTTCCAGACTTTTCCGTCTTCAACCCAGGCTTCGGATTGATCGAACCGTTCCAGATCGAAGCTCTGTAGTCTTTTAGAGGTGAGCTTGGTTGATTTCTTGATCAACGTCCGCCCGGTGCTGATGTCGCGGATACCATTGGATATCTGATCGACCATCAGTTCAAATAATTTTTCATCCCGGGCCGATTTCAAAGCTTTCTTGTCTTCACCGGCAGTCTTCTGAAGATTCTCAATTACCTGACGTTCCTCAGTCCGCGACCGACGGCTGCTTTTTTGGAACAACTTGGTATTGATTACAACACCCTTGATTCCGGGATCAGCCCGTTTGGAAGCGTCTTTAACCTCACCGGCTTTTTCACCAAAAATAGCACGCAGAAGCTTCTCTTCCGGGGTGGGATCGGTTTCTCCCTTGGGAGTAACCTTGCCAATCAGGATGTCCCCTTCTTTAACCTTTGCTCCGACACGGATCAAGCCATTTTCGTTCAATTCCTTGGTGGCTTCCTCGCTGACATTCGGAATTTCCGGGGTTAATTCTTCTTCCCCACGCTTGGTGTCGCGAACCTCAAGTTCAATTTCATTGATATGAATAGAGGTGAATACATCTTCCTTCACCAGTCGTTCACTGAGAACAATGGCGTCTTCGAAATTGTATCCGCGCCAGGGCATGAAAGCGACCTTGACATTACGACCTAGTGCCAACTCACCATGATCGGTGCTGGTACCATCGGCAACTACGTCGCCTTTCTTGACTCTCTGACCCACTTTAACGATCGGACGCTGATTCTGGCTTGAATTCTGGTTAGTCCGCTGGTATTTATTCATATCGATCGTAATGAGATTTTCACCACTGATCAGAGCCAGTTCATCCGGTACTGTTTCGGTTTTTAAAATAATTTTCTTTGAATCAACATACTTGACCACACCGCCCTCGGGAGTTTTGATACAGGTACGTGAATCCTCGGCAACTTTCCATTCCAGTCCGGTGCCAACAATCGGCGCTTCCGGATTCATCAACGGAACCGACTGCCGCTGCATATTGGAACCCATCAGAGCACGGTTGGCATCATCATGCTCGAGGAATGGAATCAAAGCTGCGGCAACACTCAGGATCTGGTTCGGGGCCACATCCATGAAATTAATCTGCTTAGGTTCGACCACCGGATAATCACTTCCGATCCTGACACGAACCCGGTCTTCTACAATCTTATTTTTATTCTTCGAATCCAATTCGATATTGGATTGGGCAACCATGGCCCGATCTTCATCATCAGCTGACAGATACCTGATCTGATTAGTGGCATAGGAAATATCATCTTTATGCCTGATAATCCGGTACGGTGCCTCGATAAATCCGTGCTGGTTGACCTTACCCAATAATGCCAGGGATGAAATCAGACCAATGTTTGGCCCTTCCGGTGTTTCAATCGGACACAGCCGTCCATAGTGGGTATAGTGAACGTCGCGAACCTCAAAACCGGCCCGCTCCCGTGTCAAACCACCTGGCCCCAGCGAGGAAATACGGCGTTTGTGTGTTATTTCAGCCAGAGGATTAGTCTGGTCACCGAATTGTGACAACTGACTGGTTCCGAAAAAGGTATTGATGACCGTAGTCACAACCCGTGAGTTGATCAAATCCTGCGGGGTAAGACTTTCTGATTCACGGAGGTTCATCCGCTCCATGATAGTACGCATCATCCGGCTCAGCGCCACACTGAACTGGTTAGTCAGCTGCTCACCAACTGTCTTGACACGGCGATTCCCCAGATGATCGATATCATCGGTTCCGCGTTCACCCTTCCGCATATCAATCAGGAAGGTAATAACACGTAAAATATCATCGATTGTCAGTACAGTATTATCCACTGGTACATCCAGTGCAAACTGCTGATTCAAGCGATAGCGGCCAACCTGTCCCAGATCATATTTCTTGGGACTGAAGAAAATACGCTCGATGAATTTCTGAGCTGTTTCAAGGTTTGGCGGATCTCCGGATCGCAGTAATTTGTACAGCAATCCGAGTGCTTCTTCGGTATTGGAGGTCGGATCTTTCCCGATTGTATTCAGTAATAAGTGAGCCGTGAAGTTCTCCTCACCGTTCACAACATCAAAAGATACAATCCCGGCCTCTTTCAATGAATCCAGGATTTCTTCCGTCAGTGTTGTCCCACCTTCGTAATATATCTCACCGGTCTGTTCATTGATAATATCATCAGTGATGACTGAGCCAACCGAAGCATAAGCTTTCTTCTGCTTAGTCTTGATGGTGGTAATGCAATTAAAGGCCCGGAAAATATCGGCGTTAGTCGAAAAACCCAGCGCCCTTAACAGGATTGTTACCGGGAATTTCCGACGACGGTCGATAATTGCAAAAAGACAATCATTAATATCAGTAGTGAAATCAACCCATGAACCGCGGAACGGAATGATCCGGGCCTGGAACAGTTTAGTTCCATTGGGATGAATTGATTCGTCGAAAAAGACACCTGGCGAACGTTGCAACTGGGATACAATTACACGTTCGGCACCGTTAATAATGAAAGTGCCCTTTTCGGTCATTTTGGGTATATTGCCAAAATAGACTTCCTGCTCAATGCTCTGGGCATATTCATTCTTATTATCTTCATCGGTGATATGTAGTATCAAGCGTGCTTTCAGTGGTACTGAATAGGTAACGCCCCGATCGATACATTCCTTCGGGCCGTATTTCGGTAAACCTAAAACATAGCTTTTATATTCAAGAACATAATTCCGGTGGGGATCTTCGATCGGAAAAGCACTGCGAAATACTTCTTCCAGACCGATAGAGTTTCGTTCGTCTTCCGGTAAATACTCTTGAATGAAATCCTGAAATGAGTCGGTTTGAACCGCCAGCAGATCAGGTATATCAACAATGGAGGGTATCCTTGAAAAAGATACCCTATGGGTACGCTGATTAATAGTGGCTCCCAAACAAGCCTCCTATGTCAATTAATGATTGTATAAATTGTCTATGCGAAGTCAGGATAAATCAAATTTACTTGAGTTCGACGGATGCGCCAGCTTCTTCAAGCTTGGCTTTTACTTCTTCAGCTTCGGATTTGCTTACGCCTTCCTTGACAGCTTTCGGTGCAGTGTCGACAAGCTCTTTGGCTTCTTTAAGACCCAAGCTTGTTAAGGACCGGACAACTTTGATGACATTAATTTTCTGTTGACCGGCACCGGTCAGAATAACATCAAACTCAGTCTGTTCTTCAGCAGCGGCTTCGGCACCGCCAGCTGGAGCAGCAGCAACAGCAACCGGGGCTGCGGCAGTTACACCAAACTTGTCTTCAATATCCTTAACCAGTTCAGCAATTTCCATCATATTCGCTGATTCAAGATAAGACAATACGTCTGCCCTAGTAATCTCAGCCATTAGTTAACTCCTGTTTATTTAAATGAATTTAGGATTTTTGTTCTTTTAAACTACTTAGCACATTCACTAAACCAGCCAGGGCGCCATTCAGCGTTCCAGCCAGTTTAACCATTGGTTGCTGTAGCCCACCGACCAACATGGCCAGGGATTCTTCACGACTGGGTAGATCGGCTAAACGATCGACCGCGGATCCTTCAAGTAAGTTTCCTTCGAAGATTATCCCTTTAACAGTCGGTTTATCATGCTCTTTGGCAAAATTTTTCAATATTTTGGCCGGCACGGTTGGCTCACCGTATGAAATTGCCAGCGCCGTTGATCCATCAAGTACATTTTTCAAGTCAGCCAGCTTGTTTTTCTCGGCCGCTATCTTGATCAAGGTATTCTTGGCAACCCGATATTCGATTTCAGATTTAAAAAACTGGGCTCTGAGGTCAGTCATTGAAGCAACGTCCAGCCCCAGATAGTCGGTAAAATAAATGGCCTTGGCCTGCCCTAATTTGTCGGTTAATTCTCCAACCTGTGTAATATTTTTTGTATTCGGCATAACTTACCTTATTGAAGCCTGATCGACGCGAATGCCAGGCCCCATGGATGATGATATCGTGATTTTTTTCAAATACTGACCCTTGACCGCTGCCGGTCTGGCCTTCATAATGGTATTGTATACCGCCCTGATATTCTCAACCAGGGCCGGTTCCTCGAAAGAACTTTTACCACAGGTAGAATGAACTATCCCGGTTTTATCAACCCGTAATTCAATCTTGCCAGCCTTAACTTCTTTCACTGCGGTGGCCACATCCGTGGTAACTGTCCCACTTTTCGGGTTCGGCATCAAACCTTTCGGGCCAAGAATTTTACCCAAACGGCCTAATTCCGGCATCATGTCCGGTGTGGCAATAATTTTATCCACATCGGCCCAACCGGTTTTAATCTTTTCGATGAACTCGGTATTACCAACAAAATCGGCTCCCGCTTCTTTTGCTGCTTCTTCCTGTGGGCCGCGGGTCAACACCAGTACGCTAATTTCCTTGCCGGTTCCATTCGGCAGTGAGGTTGTTACACGGATATTCTGATCAGCATGCCGCGGATCGACTCCCAGATTGATGGCAATATCCACCGATTCATCAAATTTGGAATATTTCAATTCCTTTAAAATTTTAACTGCCTCTTCGATAGTATAATCCTGATATTTATCATACTTCTCGTTGGCAGATTTTATATTTTTAGACTTTTTCATCGAACCCACCTATTTAACTTCAATACCCATACTGCGGGCCGTTCCACGAACCATTTCCATCGCCTGCTCAACCGTATTGGCATTCAAGTCGGGCATTTTAAGTTCGGCGATATCGCGCAAATCATCCTCAGTTACTTTTCCAACTTTATCCCGATTGGGCTCGGCTGATCCCTTGGCAATTTTAGCCGCTTTTATCAACAGGGTCGGCACCGGTGGCGTTTTCGTTATGAATGTAAAACTGCGATCAGCGTAAACGGTAATCTCGACCGGAATAATCATTCCAGCCTGTTCCTGAGTTTTAGCGTTGTATGCTTTGCAAAATTCCATAATATTGACACCATGCTGTCCAAGTGCGGGTCCGATCGGTGGAGCAGGGTTTGCTTTACCAGCCGATATCTGTAGCTTAATCAATGCGATGACTTTTTTGGCCATAATTCTCTTACTTTTCTAATTCAATTTGCAGGAAATCAAGTTCAACCGGCGTCGGACGACCGAAAATGCTGACTGTAACCTTAACCTTATGTTTCTCATCATTGACTTCCTGGACATAACCAGAGAAATCCATGAATGGGCCGTCCACAACTTTCACGGCATCGCCAACCTTGTAGGGTTGAGCAAGTACCTCGCGTCCGTCCATTCCCTCAACTTCACCAAGAATGCGGTTAATCTCTTCAGCCTTCAGTGTCTGCGGTTCACCGTGCGGTCCTACAAAACTGATAATACCGTTTAAATTCTCCACCAGATACCTGGTTTCGTTGGTCAAATCCATTTTGACAAATAAATAGCCGGGGAAAAACACCTTATTCCGAACTTTTTTCTTCCCGTCACGCATCTCGACAACATTTTCCGATGGCACCAGAACGTCTACGATTTGGTCATCCAGTTCATTGCGCTCGGCCTCAAGAATCAAGGCTTCGCGAATTTTCTTCTCCTTGCCGGAGATTACTCTGAGGGAATACCAATTCATATCTACAACAGGCTTCTTAGTATCAGGGTAAAGAACCAGTCAATCAGAAACAATATCGTACCCAGCATGATTGAGAAGAAAAGAACGATTATTGTGGAACCACGCAGTTCTTCCCAGGTTGGCCAGGATACTTTTTTCAGTTCAAATTGAACTTCCTTTAAAAATTGTTGGATTTTTTTCAGCATTTTTTCCGACGAATTTTATTTTGCAGGAGTGGCAGGAATCGAACCCGCAACCCCCGGTTTTGGAGACCGGTGCTCTGCCAGTTGAGCTACACTCCTAATTGTCTTGCATAGACAGTGTCCGCGGCATCAACAGAAAACTGCGGACTACTACCAATTACTATTTTGTCTCTTTAAAGACGACGTGCTTGCGGATCACGGGATCGTATTTTTTATACTCTACCCGCTCCGGGTGCAACCGTCGGCTTTTAGTGACAGTGTAACGGTAACCGGTTCCGGCCGTACTTTCAATCTGGATAATATTTCTTTTACTATTACCAGCCATTATCCTACTCGATAACTTCGGTTACGACACCGGCGCCAACCGTATGGCCACCTTCACGA
>CAYPJE010000018.1:11171-58105 GCA_964410945.1 uncultured bacterium | reverse complement strand
GCAGGCACGGTCTCGCCCGTGGATGAATGCGAAGACTATCCCCAGTTCAGAGAGAACAGGCGTTTTGCTACGGCGCGATGTCGCCCAAGGCGCCCGTCCTCCGCAGTAGCCTGCTATGGAGGATGGAAAGGCGGGTAACAGAATGGAACCACGGGTTTACCCATGGGGCTCCATTGAGGGGTGTTGCAGGTCTGACTTATACTCAAAACGAACTTTATCAGTCAGTATCATTTTGATTTGATCGACAGATAGTGATTATTACATTTTGTATAACAGAGTCATGAGATTACGACCATTTAGTTTAGGAATTACTATTAATTCATTTCGATTTCTCTTTTTATATTGCATAATCCCTTCCAATGGATATTTAATTATAAATATTTAGGGTGCCGGTTTGTTTGATCGACTTTACGTAGTTAATAGACAATTTATTTTCCTTTGCATAATAACATCTGTTCTATTTGCATCCATAATTAACGTACCTGCCGATATTAATTCCATTCAAGGAGGAATCAATTTGGCCTTTGATGGGGACACGGTTCTGGCCCAACCGGGTATTTATCTTGAAAACATTGATTTCATTGGGAAAAATATCACCGTTGGATCATTAACGATTACAACCGGCGACACTTCCTACATAAAGCAAACAATTATTGATGGCAATGGCAGCGAAAGTGTAGTTACTGTTTCAAATGGCGAAGGATCGGCAGCGAAATTACGTGGTGTTAACATTATTAACGGAAGAAATTTGAATGGTGGGGGTATTATTGTTGAATATTCAGCCATCACTCTGCAGGATTTAATTATTAGTCAAAATGTTGCCGATAGTTGTGGAGGAGGAATTTATTGCATGGGGGGATCCATTGTGGCATCGGATGTCCAGATATACAATAATACAGCAAATGGGAAATTATATGGAGGAGGAGGTATAGATAGTGAATATTCGACAATTGATTTTGACCATGTACTGATTGCAGATAATTATTCATATTGGGCTGGTGGTGGCGCACTATTCAAGTCGACTACTGCTGATTTAAATAATGTTACGATTGTCAATAATACTACCCAGAATGGTGGTGGAGTATATATCGGAGATGCAACAGTAACAGTTGCTAATACAATTATCTGGGGTAATAAACCTGAACAGGTACTGTTAAGCGGTTACTATGTACCGTGTATAATCAGTGTAACCTACTCTAATATTCAAAATGGAGATGATGGCATAATTGATGTAAATACCCATGATAATACAGTTGAATGGTTGCCTGGTAATATTAATTCCCTCCCATTATTCTGTGATGCTGACAATGAGGGGTACACACTGGCAAAGAATTCACCTTGTGTTAAAAGCGGAGAGGATGGTGCTGATATGGGTGCCATGGGTGTAGACTGCGGACCAATATCAACTGATAATATTGCTTTACGGTTTGACGGTATCAATGATTTTGTTATGCTTTCTTCTACGGGAGTACCAACCGGATCTAATCCTGAAATATCTGTAACAGCGTGGATCAATTGTGACAGCAGTGATTATTTCCGTGGTATTATTGGATGGGGGACGGGTACCACACCTGGGACTCATTTTGCAATGGGGATCGGGGGTGTCAATGATATACATAATTATAATGATAATCCGGACTTCATTGGTGGGCTGCGTATCTGGGTCAGTCATTCGGGTGAATCTTATGATTGGAATACCGGGATAGACCTCCATGATGGCTGGAATCATGTTGGTTACGTCTTTGATGGAACCAACGAAACATTATTTCTGGATGGTGATTCTATTACCAGTAATCCAGTCAATTTTGTAATCGGTACGGTGCCAGCTGTAAATATTGGATTATGGGATGATTTTGCTGGCTCGCCTTTTTATTTCAAGGGTATAATTGATGAAGTCCGCATATGGAATGTTGTACGAACCGAAAATCATCTAAAAGCAGATATGTATCAAGAGCTGACCGGAGAAGAACCAGGATTAATCGGCTACTGGAAATTTAATGAGGGTACTAATAATTATACTTTTGATAAAAGTATTAGTGGTGACTTAGGAATAATCTCGGGAGCGGAATGGGTGGTGTCGGATGCACTAATCACTCCTGTCGAAATACTTCCTGTAATCATAAATGAGATTATGTATTCGCCGATCTCAGTCCAGGGTGGAAATGGTGAATGGTTTGAATTGTTTAATCCAAACTCCGATTGGGTGAATCTGACTGGCTGGATAATCAGGGATGCGGATAATGACTACCATATTATCGATGAACCGTTATGGATTTCTCCTGGCGATTTCATGGTGTTCGGCATTGATTCCAATAAACAGAATAACGGTGGTATTGATGTTGATCATCAGTATGAGCAGACGTATCTGGGTAATTCGTCTGATGAATTAATTATTGCCAACAGCAATGATGTGATTGTGGACAGTGTATGTTGGGATAATGGGCTTAGCTTTCCAGCGGTTAATGGTGCCTCTATTAAACTGATCGATACCGAACTGGACAATAGTATCGGCTCAAACTGGGCGGCATCGATCACACCTTTTGGTGCGGGAGATTGTGGTACTCCGGGAATGCCTAATTACATTCCCCGGATAAGTATCGATCCCGTGTTTTCATTTGATACTGTAACAGTAGGGGAGACGGCAATCCGGGAGTTGGAGATTATTAATACTGGCGCCGCCACACTGAATGTGCACTCAATGCACACCATCCATAATATTTTTCAGCTGTCAAGTGAAATTGTTACCATCGATGCCCAGGATACAGCTTCATTACTGATATCCTTTACGCCTGTTGAGATAAGAGAATACCATGATACCCTTTTTATAACATCCGATGCGTATGATAATTCATTGATGTTTGTTGAATTGTATGGACTGGGCGGTGATTCGGTTGTAAGCGTTGGGAATGAAGTAATCGTTCCGGTTGAATTTACCATGCACCAGAACTACCCTAACCCATTCAATCCCATCACTACCATCCAGTACGAATTACCAGAAAGAACGGATGTCCGGATTACTATCTATGACTTACTTGGGAAAGAAGTGCGAATACTTGTCGCAGAAACTCAGGAACCGGGAATCAAATCAGTTCGATGGGATGCATCTAAGGTCTCAAGCGGAGTGTACTTTTACCGGATTCAAGCCGGTAATTATGTGCAAACCAGGAAGATGGTCCTTTTGAAATAGAAGCGAATTGTCCTTGCTACCATTTACCGATCTCTGATTGCGAGTAAGTAAACCACGCGCTTATATTGTATTATGTTGATCTGGAAAAAGCTATATTATCCTTTACTTCTGATATTGTTGTTTATAAGCCAATCATGCCAGACCACCACCCCACCCATTGGTGCGTTAATCAAAGACACACCGGTGGAACGTCAGTATCTGACAATCATCGATTATTACCAGGCCGGGGGTGAATTGGCTGATCGTTATTTGGCGGAGTTCGACGGTATCAATGCCGGTAATATTGATTCAATTATTGCTTCTGCACAGCGGGCTTGCGTGCGAATTACGATCAAATGGGATTACCGCCGCGAGAATGGAACAGAAACCTATACTGTCGGTCAGGGCACGGGGGTCCTGATCGAGGGCGGCCGATATATTCTATCAGTAGGTCATAATTTTTCGAGAGCCTTGAATACCGAGCACCGGATTGCTGCCATATTGATGAATGGAACCAACCTGGAAGTGGAGCTGCTCAGATCTACTTATGACCAAGCTACTCTGGATGGGGAAGACTGGGCGGTACTCAAAAATCTTTCGTATAAACTGGGACAGCCCTATGTGAAATTCACTGATCCCGTGGTTGGTGAAAAATCCGTCATCATGGGTTACCCGAATAACATCGGCATCGACAGGGAAGGCAATTATATTTACCGCCACGATCTGCCCCAGTATCTGGCACCGGTTAAATCGGTGTGGGAAATAACCAGTCTCAATCCGTTCAGGTTATATCCCGTTGCCGGTGGCGCCATCCTGGAAGGTTTCAGCGGGGGACCGATCCTGAATTTTGAAGGCGAGGTAATCGGGGTTTTAAGCGGATCGGTGCGCTTTGGAGGCAGTTCCGAGATCTATGTGGATGCCCGGGATGTGCTCGATATTATCAACCGGTATTACGACCTGGAGGCCGAAATCAAATGAAAAAGGGCGAACCAACTGGCTCGCCCTTTTCATTAACTATATTTAAGTATTAACCAACTTCGGCAATCGCTGCCTTCACAGCGGCCTGGATCAGGTCTTCGGTCGGTTTCTTGATATAACCGTTATCGATCAGGCTGTCAGTCAGGTTGCGGGCATAAGTGATGTCCTTTTCCGCCAGGGCGTAGGCTTCGTCACGGGTCATCTCGATCCGGGCGACGCCATCCTTGATGGCCTGCATGGCTACATCTGCGGCTTCGTAGGGGAAGACACCGGCTTCATCCATGGTGGGCGTAATATATTCGGGATGAATACCTTTATCTTCCGAAAATTTGGCCAGTGACTCAGCGGCCACGATGGCCATCTCATCTGTGATCTTCCGGGCGCGAACCATGAGGGCACCTTTCAGAATGGCTGGGAAGCCCATGGAATTATTGACCTGGTTCGGGAAATCACCCCGGCCGGTGGCGACGATATATGCCCCCGCTTCCTTGGCGGCGTAGGGATAGATCTCCGGTACCGGGTTGGCACAGACAAATACAATGGCCTTATCGGCCATGGAGGCGACCCATTCCGGTTTGACCGTATCCGGACCGGGTTTGGACAGGGCGATCAGTACATCGGCACCTTTGCAGGCGGCGGCCATATCGGGGTAATTCTGTGGATTGGTCGATTCACACAGTTCCCATTTGCGGTAGAACCGTGGATCGGACTTGATATCTTCACGACTGGTATGGAGCCCGCCTTTGGTATCGAACAGTACCATTTTCTCCGGATCGGCCCCTGCTTTGATAAGCAAACGGGATATAGTGGTATTGGAAGCACCGGCACCCAGCATCACAATCCGCACTTTATCCATTTCCTTGTCGGCAACTTTAAGAGCATTGATCAGACCGGCCACGGTGACCGAACCGGTACCCTGGGCGTCATCGTGCCAGACCGGGATATCGCATTCTTCCCGCAGTGTATCCAGCACCTTGTAGCAGCTGGGCTGGGAAATATCTTCCAGGTTGATGGCCCCGAAGCTGGGCTGCAACCGTTTGACGAATTCGATGATCGTGTCGGGATCATGTTCGCCCTTGGCATTTCGGCTATCCATGCAGATGGCCGTGGCATCAACACCACCCAGATATTTCATCAGGAAAGCTTTACCTTCCATGACACCCAGACCGCCGGGAGGGGTGCAGTTACCATCACCCAGAACGCGGGTTGAATCGCTGACCACCGCTACCAGATTACCACGGTTTGAAAGATCAAAGCTGGTATCATTATCATCGCGGATTGTGGTTGAAATCTTGGATACACCAGGCGTGTACCAGACATTGAACCAGTTGAAGCCGAATACACCGGCTTTGGGTGCTGTCTGCATTTTACCACCATAGAATTTGTGGGCGCTGACAGCCAGGTTTTTTAGAAATGCAGTTTTGGCTTTCGCAATCTGTTCCTGGGTGAAATTCGCCGGGAACAGCTCATCCAGATTAGTGAGGTTCAGATCAATACTCATGCTGTACTCCTTTATGCATATTGATTTATTTCGCCAGCAGGGGATACCTTTGGCTCGAAAATTTTTGATTGCAGAAAAATTGAGTTAGACAGGAAATTGATAGGGGGCTGATATAATAAACAGACATAGCGGGCCTAGTGTCGCAGCCGGTCAACCGAATTCGATTTCAACGTATGCCTCATAGTGTTTTCAATAACCCAAAAATTTAAGGTTAGCGATTAGTAGTAAGCGAGAAAAAGGACAGGTTCTGATTAAATATTTTTACTGATTTTTCGCAGCAGTAACCCGGAATAAACCTTGGGATAGAAATAGGTGGATTTCTGGGGCATTAATCCGCCGGCCTCGGCAATATCGAAAACCTGGTTCAGGGTCGGAGGCTTAACCAGGCAGGCCAGGTCAAAAGGTTCGATGTCGTCAAGTAGAGTCGCAAGGTTATCCGCGCCGCGGAGATAGGTGACCCGGTCCTTATCCTCCGGTTTGGAGACATCCAGGTTTAATATCGGGGTTATAATCCGGTCATGCAATACCGTCGCCGGCAACTCCCCTGTTTCTGCTTTCACCAGCAGGTTTTTACCGCTGTTTTTGAAGTGGAAGCCCAATCGTACTTCATTGTCCGGTGATGCCATCACCAGGCGGTCCAATTCTGCCAGCGATTCCACTGTGACCGCGGTAAACTGACCGGGCAGTACCTCCCGGAAGCTGTCGGGAGTAAGATCGATCCCCCGGATTAGGCGGTGGGTGGGTAGTATGTCCATACCGGGATTGAAGGAATTAACCAGGGTTACCATCACACGGTCTGCTCCGGCTTGCTCAGGATTGTTCCGGCGATATAGCACAGCGGTAGTATACCGATGGTGGCCATCGGCCACTATGATTGTGCTCTTCCCGACCGTATCGCAGATTGAAGCAACCTGCTCCGGATCAGTTAGCGGCCAGATCTGATACTGAACCTGATCGAGATTTACATCAATCAGCGGATTACTTGAAATGACTGATTGAGCTAGATTTTCGACGACCATTTTCTGGTCACGGTAGGATAGAAATATCTGTCCCATGTTAGCCTGGGTGGCTTCCATCAGGTCGTAACGATCTTTAACAGTTTTTGGGAAAGTATATTCATGGGGAAGAACACCTTCACCGAATGGGACCACTTCCATGGCAGCGATCACGCCCTGCCGGGTTATGGTTTGTCCGGCACGCTGGAAAGTCTGGGCCAGCAGATACACAGCCGGTGCTTCATCCCGGATCATAATTTCCTGGTTGATCCAGTCCTTCAGAGTTGCGGCGGCGGCCGGATAACGTTTTTTACCCGGTTCCCGGTTCAGGATCAGGCGAACGTAATTATATGGTGATGCATCGTGGTAAGCATCCTGGTCGGCTGGTGATATGACATCATAGGGAGGTGTGATCACATCCTCAGGTCTGGTGATTTTCTCCGGATTGTAATGCCAGCCGTGGAAGGGATAAATCTTTGGCATTTTACTTATTGAACCATTCCGATTGGGCCAGCTCCCGGGCATTTTCCAGGTCTTCGGCAAAATCTACTTCGATGCAGGGCAGATCTGATACATCCTCGTAATAGAGCGGATTTGAATCCAACAGGGGATCAATGGCAGCTTCGAAATAGTCATCCTTGCCGCCGGCCTTGATCAGACGGTCCAGCGAGTCTGCGAATTTGGTTGAGAATGCCGAGGAAAATTTGGCTACTCCTATGAATTCACCCAGACAATTTTCCGGGATCAATTTTTTACTGATGGCAACGATCCGGTTATCGGCACCTTCGATCACCTTCACTTCTTCCCGGTCACAGGACTTGGCATCCACAGCCAGGACATCTTTTTTGGGTGATTTGATGATCCTCTCCAGCAGAGCTACCGGGTAGAGTACATCACCGTTCATCAGCAGGATTTCATTGGAGCGTAATACCTCGGAACAGAGATTCACCGAATAGGAGGTATTGGTCTCGAAAAAATGCTGGTTGGTGATGAAATTGAAATTCAGATCGGGGAAGTTCTTTTCCAGATGTTCCACCAGCATTTCGCGGTAATAACCAATGACCATGGTGATATTGGTGATACCGTTGGCCTGTAGTGCTTCCAACTGGTAATTGGTGATTGGCTTGCCACCTACCTCCAACAGGCATTTGGGAGTATTGTAGGTGACCGGATAGAGTCGCCGGGATACGCCGGCCGCTAAAATTATTGCTTCCATAATAGTATCAATTTAGGAGTTAAGGACTACTTGTAACAACGGCTATGGTTCAGGATTTGAGCCGTGCTTCCACAGCATCGACCAGCCGGATTGTGGCCTGGCCATCCAGGTTATGCAGATAACGGGTACAGGCTGCCTGCCGCTGGGTCTTCAGGTTGTCAGTTTTTTCAATTTGGCGAATCAGTGCCGCTAAATTGTCGGGTGTATTTAAACGGTAGGTGAAATCGATACTGTCAGCCCTGGCCCGATCCAGACGTTTTTCGATCAATTTCGGAAATTTGCGGTGTTTCCAGCGCAGGGAATGGAATTCGGTCTGAATGACCGGTTTATCGATCACCAAATATTCAAACAAAGTGGATGAGAGGTCGGACACCATCAAATCGGATATCTGGTACAAGGGCAGAATGTCAACCGCGTGGGAAGGAGCTATAACGACCCGGGGGTTGTCTTTAAACATTTGGTTGGCCTGTTCCCCCTGATGGCGGTACCGGCGGTGGTACCAGCTGAAACTGTGCAGCTTGAGAATAATATTGAATTCTTCCGAGAGGGCTGGCAGGGCTGGTAGCAACTGGTTGAAGGAGGAGGGATAAAAAGTCGGAGCATACAGTATCGTTTTCCGGTCCGGATTTAGATTGGCCTTGCTTATATAATCGGGTACCGTTATTTGATCTGAACCGGCTAGTGGATCCAGCTTGGTGAAGCCGGATAACACCAGATTCTTCTCACCCTGGTCTGCCAGGAACCGATACCGTTCCTTCGATTCCACCGCCCGCAGGTCCACCCGGTCAATCATGTCATTATAATAGGATTGTTTCAGACCGATCCCGTGATAGACCATAACCACCAGTGAACGTTTGGTGGCGATTCGTTTGATGTAGCCGACATTGCCAATGAAGATCAGACCGAAATTCTGGCTGTTTAACCTGGCAGTACGGCGGCGGTCGTTGCGGTCGGTAATGAATTTCATGTCCAGATCGGTCACAGCCCGGCGGAAATCGCGTTGTTCATTGCGGTCACTGCTGCTGGATATTGAGGCATACAGGCTATAATTCTCCCGCTGCTGCAGTTCCTTGATGATTGGAATGAACTGGGGCAGATAATAGAGGTGGTGACACTCAAAGAGTACTCTTACCATGCTACTATCTTCCGGATCTGGCGTTTGCGAATCAGGTTCCACGGTTTACGTTTCAGCCCCTGAATTTGATTGCCGGTAAGCACCTCATTGATGGTATTTATTATCCGCATACTTGAAAGTCCGTCACTGTAGGGGTGCAATTCATTCAGGTAATCTTTTCTCTGCTCACTGAAATCAGCGGGGCTGTTGATGGCATTTTTCAGGGCTGCTTCCAATTCACCGGGATCAGTGATATTATTGCCCTTATCCAGTCGGACAGTTGCATTACAGGTGACGATTGACCGGTCCAATGGCAGGAATTCGTAGGTCACGGATGAGGTGTCGGTCAACAGCACATCGCTGGCCTGCAGCATTGGTATGATATTATCGCCGGTATCTATCTTCAGTTGTGTTGATTCCAGGTCTTTGTATTTACTTGTCAGGTCATGATCCATGAGATCATGGAATTTAACTAACCATTGCCAGGGTTGGGTTTGAAGACGTTCAATTTCCCCGAACAGGATTGCCGCCGATGAATATTTTGGGCTGAAGGTCGGCGCGAACAGAATCAGTGGTTTGTTAGGATCGAAACCGAATTGCCGTTTCAATTCCGATTGATTGGCAGGTGCCATCAGCGGATCAAGCTTGGGCCAACCGGTTTCCCGGACCAGGAAATTCCGGTGTTTTCTTTGCAGCTGCTCGAACCGGCGTGTCATATGGGGGCCGGGAGTGCAGTATAGATCAAAGAAGCCGGTGATTCGGTAATGGCCCTTTTTTTCCTCACCTAATCCATGGAAGATCTGAACTTTCAGTCCGGGCCAGAAATGGGGAACGACATTACCGGGCACAATCACTGCATGGGGATTATAATCAATTACCTCTTTGGTGGTGAGTAACTGTTCACCGGGGAGATCCATTTGCCGCGCTGAACTGGCGGCAAACCAGTGTACCGTCCCTGCATCATTGGCGGTGATATAATTCTGAACCGGCTCCAGAATCGCCAGTGAATAAGGCTTGGTGATGAAGAACAGGTACCTGCGCTGCTGCGATGTCATGATTTCAGCTGAATAATTTTTCAGCAGCCAGCAAATCTTCTTCTGTGTCTATTTCGTACCATGGGGTTCCGTTGAAATTGGCAGCACTCATTATAGCTTCGCCACTGTCAACTGCTTCAGCAATGGCCTGTTCATAATAGACCTGGCGGTCACCCTGGTCGATTAATTGCCTTAATCGGGGGACGATGCTGTTCTTAAAAGTGTTGAGTCTGAAATTATAGATATTTACCGTTTTGTACAGGTGGTCAACGTTTGCGGGTCGGTCGGGAGTTGATTTTAAATAAAAACGCTGGACAGTTCCTGTATGATCAAAATCGACTACCGTTCCATCCATAAAGGACTGAAATTTATCGACTGCAATGGAATCAGCCGTGAGTGTCCGTTGAAACGCCTCTAATGTGAAAATCAGATCCCCCTCAAGCAATAAAAAATCAGTATCTATTTTATTAATTGCCATAGCGAGGGAAACAACATTATTGGTAGTTGCCCATTCATGGTTTTCCACATACTCGATTGCCATACCTTTCCAGGTATTTCCGATTGCTTGTCGTATATAATCGGCTTTATATCCTACAACCAGGATGCAGCGCTTGAATTCAGCTTGGTGCAGGTAGTTCAGCATCCGAACCAAAAGTGGCTGGCCGGATACCTCTACCATGCATTTTGGTCTCGATTCAGTATAGCGTTTCAGGCGGGTTCCACCGCCGGCAAGTAAAAATACTGCAAGTTCCATTTATTTTTTTTTCTTTTTTCTCGGTTGATGATCGGTCGCTATTATGGCTTTATCATCTTTGGCATAGTTCCATTTTGTTTTGGGTATCTGCCAGTCCGGGCCATATTTCATTTCCAGGTATTCCTTCGGAAAATCGGGAATTGAGTAGGTTGAATTATTGAATTCATGTGTTCCGAGTTCGTTATAGTACTTCTCCGGAATTGCCTTTACGGTATAACGTCGTTTTCCCCCGCACGAATATTTGTAATACCCGTCATGCTTTGTTGTTACAAAACAATCGATCAGCACCGGCCCCTTAAACAGGAAATACTGACGATTATAAATTTTTATCAGTCGGACCGCATTGATTTCGAGAGGCGGATCTGATTTATGTTGATAGCGGACCTTGGCGGTAAAACCTGCTAACCAGATTCGCCAGCGGATACGCATGAATTTGTCAATATCCTCATTGAAAACGTGGAGGTCGATATCGTTGTCCCAGGGCAGTAACCGGTTTTCCCGAATGATTCCCAATAATGTTCCTGAGGCCAGGGTATAGCGGATACCATACTTGTCAAAAAGGTCTGTAACCCGCTTCAACATGTGCAGGGCGATTGGGGCATAAGTGGCATCTAGTTTGATTTTACTGGACATTTAGGCTTCCATTTTTATCAATAAAGGCGGTGAATTTAACTAAATAATCAGTCTGATTGATTTAATAACAAGATTTAGGTATGTGTTTTAATCCACAGGACAGTATTAATTTAATACTGCTGAAATTAAATCGATAATCTGAATACCTGTGTCCGGCACACTGTATGAATAGCATGCCGGTCAAATTCAAAAAACTCTGGATTAAATTGAAAATTGGCAAGACAGTAAAGACGATCTTATATCCATTTTTCCTGTTATTTGGTGGTGTCATAGAGCAATTATATATGATTCGGCCGTTGAAGCCGGCTT
The DNA here is from genome assembly GCA_964410945.1 of uncultured bacterium. Classification (GTDB taxonomy): domain Bacteria; phylum Fidelibacterota; class Marinisomatia; order Marinisomatales; family TCS56; genus CAYPJE01. The sequence goes on along the minus strand of CAYPJE010000018.1, from coordinate 46,405 downwards.
ATGCGCCAGTCTTCATAATTGGTCCTAGCCGTTCAGGCAGTACACTGCTGATGCAGGTGTTTGTTCACAGTCTGGGTTTCTCATTTATTAATAATTTCATGCGGAAGAATTCCCACAGCCCGATATTTACCGCTCAGATGATGCGGTTGTTTTCACGTGACAGGGATTTTAATTCTAATTTTACCAGCCGTCTGGGTAAATCAAAAGGTTGGGGCGCTCCGAACTCAGCATCCAAGTTTTTTAAACGCTGGTTTGAGGGGCCGGAAAAAACGATTCAGCGGCATCCGACCGACAACATGCGCCGACGAAGACTGGTAAATACCGTATCTATGCTGGAATATATCAGCGGAAAGCCGTTTCTCAATAAATGGACTGGCAATTCAGCCCGTGTTCCGGAGCTGGCTGCCATTTTCCCTGACGCTGTTTTTGTTCGAATCCATCGCAGTCCCATGCAGGTAGTACAGTCAGTTCTGGTGGCGCGCCGCAAACATTATGGAGATCCTTATCATCCCATCGTCAAATGGCCTGTGGATTATATCCAATCAGCGAGTACTCACTATACTGAGCAAATCTGCCGTCATCTGCAGAAAGTGGAATCCGAACTCGATCAGGCCGAGCAAACCATAGGTTCGGAACGGTTTTTTCATACTTCCTATTTTGAATTATGTCACTTTCCGGTGCAGCTGGTTGAAAAAATGAGAAAATATTATCTGGATACAGCTGGAATCGAACTGAATATAACCAACAGAATTCCAGATTCATTCAAATATTCCGACTCGATCAAAGTGGATCGGGATGAATACCAGATGCTGGTCAAGCAACTGAAAGAACTGAATATGGAAACAGGAGATATTTATGCCGGATAATACTTTCAAAATGGAAGCTGTTTGTACCTACAGTGCTGGTATCGTCGGCGGGATGGGTTCTTACGCAACGGTTCATCTGTTTAATAAAATTATTGATCGTTTCCCGGTTGAAAAGGAGTGGCAACGGCCGCGGATTATTATTGACAATAATTGCATAATGCCCAGCCGCGTACGAGCCATACTTTACGATGAACGCCGCCCTGAACTGGTTAAAGCCCTGGCAGATTCAATCACTAAACTGCTGGAGTATGATGTAAATCAGATCGTGCTGGCCTGCAATACATCTCATTATTTTTTACCGGAAATCAGGGAATTAGTTGCTATCCCGGATGGTGTCCTGGTAGATATTATCGATTCTACTGCACGGCTCTGTTACCAGTCCGGATGTAAATCGATTTATGTGATTGCAACCGAAGGTACGATTGCTACCCGGTTGTATGATAATTACTGCGCAAATTATAATATTCAGGTTGATTATCCCGGTGTGGAAGAACAGGTGCTGTTAAGAGAGTTTATTGAGGGTGTGAAACAGAATAATTGGGAGGGCTTAATTGATCAGTTCAGCCACTTCATTCAATCAAAAAATAATCAGACCGTGATCCTTGGCTGCACCGAATTATCAGTAATCTGGGATGGATTGAAGATAGCCAAGCCACATCTCGCGGCAAATGTTCTTGATCCCCTTGATCTGGCTGTTGAAAGTATTCATTCGGCTGCCCAGGGATTTTATATCACAAAGTAATTCAGTCGCCTACTGAACGAAAGAAATCAACACAGCGTTGGGTGGACTTCCCATCGTTATGAAAAAAACATTTCTGCAGCAAATCATTCAATACCAGTTTCATTTCCCTGTTGCCGAAATTGGACTGGATCAGATTCATTATATCATCACCCTGCCGGTAGTGGTCAACTCGGTGAACAACACTCATCCCATCGTCAGCAAAGGATACATCTTTGCTATCAGTATCGCAGACGATAATCGGTTTTTTAGTCACGAGGTATTCATACAGCATTGATGAAGTATCACTGAGCAGCAGGTCGGCAATAGCCAGATCTTCCATATAATGATGTTTCCAGATGTTGGCTGAATTGGCAAAAGCCACGCGACCATGATATTTGCGGGGAATGGCTAATTTCATTTTTGGAATCAACTTACGTTCGGCATAATGTGGCCGAATCAGAAGGTTGTACTTTTCCGGAATATGATTGATAAAATATTCATAGTTCTGCAGCAGTGTACCACCGCCATAACGCCAAGTTGGGGCATAAAGAATTATTGGTAGCTGATGATCTGTGAAACCGTATTTTTGCTTGATGGCATCCAGATCGTAGGTTCCATTGATAATCGGATCGAACATCCAGTTACCTACTCGGACGAGGCGGGGAGAATCCAGGGGGATACCGGCGGCCTGGGCCAGTTTCTGCTCATTCTTGGGCCCGGCCAAAAGGTAGTAATCGAATTGGTTGACTGACTCACGGGGTGCCCGGGGAATCTTATCGGAAGTACCATGATACATGAGGGCTGATTTCATCTTGTCCCGGTCGTAACCCAGGCGATGAAGACTGTTCCCGATTAGTATACCATTGAATTTATCGACCTTCAGGCGATTGACCAGCTTGATCTGTGGCATGCTGGTTTTTGATTTGGAGAGCCGGCCATGAAGAAAGTATTCCTTTAATCGCAGATAGGTCCGGGGTTTCCAGGCCAGAAAGGTTCCGCCCATGGCACGATAAATAGGTTCGGAATACAGAAACTGGTATATTTGATTACTGATATAATAATTGCGCATCTTCAAGCATTATTCTGGAATTGTATTGTATACAGGTTTTCGTAGGGTCCTTTATTTTTAATCAGCTGATCATGTGTCCCGCTTTCCACTAATTTGCCGTTTTCGATCACCAGGATTTTATCAGCCTTAATTACGGTTGAAAGCCGGTGAGCAATGACAATTACCGTACGGTCTTTCATCAGTGATTCAATGGCACTCTGGACCCTCATTTCCGATTCGGTATCCAGGGATGACGTGGCTTCATCCAGGATCAATAGTGGCGGATTCTTCAGTACGGCGCGGGCAATTGCCAGACGCTGGCGCTGACCACCGGAAAGTTTGACACCCTTTTCACCAACTTCGGTTTCGAAACCATCAGGCAGTTTTTCAATGAACTCCATAGCGTTGGCGGTTTGAGCGGCGGCGACGATATCCGCCGGGGGGACATCAGGCATACCGTAGGCGATGTTAGCTGCAATTGTATCATTGAACAGCAGGGTTTCCTGGGTGACGATTCCCATCAGGTTACGCAGTGATTTAAGCGAAAGATCCCTTATATCGGTATTATCGATTGTTATCGATCCTTCACGGACATCGTAGAAGCGGGGGATCAGATCGGCGATGGTTGATTTACCGGCACCACTGGGACCTACCAGGGCCACAACCTGCCCCTTTTCGACATCGAAACTGATATCTTCCAGCACCCGGTCGTCGTCTTCGGTATAATTGAAATGTACCCGGTTAAATGAAAGATTGTTGTTGAAAGTGGTTAAAGCACTTGGATTGTCTATTTCCTGGATTGACGACTCAGTGTCTAATATATTGAACACCCTTTCGGCGGAGGCCAGACCCATTTGGATATCGACATTTACATGGGTCAATGTCTTGATTGGTGTCAACACCGAGAACATGAGCATGACAAAGCGGATGAAATCCTCCGGTGTCATCCCGGCATCGGTCAATACGCGAACACCGCCAATCCATAAAATAATAACACCGATGGTAACGCCCATTGTTTCGGTGATCGGTGTGGACAGATGACGCAGCTTTGCCCGGCGGAACAAGAGCTGGTAATGCTTCCCGGTCTCTTTCTTGAACCGACCCAGTTCGTAATCCTCCATCGTGAAAGCCTTAACGATCCGCATGGATGAAAAGGTTTCGTTGATAATACTCATAATCCCGGCGATTTTGATGGCCGTCCGCCGGGATTTACGGCGGATGCTGCGGCCCACCAGAATTATGGTTGTCCCGGCCAGCGGAACCACCAGCAGGGCTACCAGCGACAACTGCCAGTTGATCACAAACAGCAATGAAACCATGAACAGGATATTAATCGGTTCCACCAGCAATTTGTGAAAACTGGTGGCAAAGGCACTGCGCATATGGGACACATCATTAATCAGTATGGATGACAGAACCCCCGACCGCCGGTCATTGAAAAATGAGAGTGAGAGTGAATGATATTTTTGATACAGTTGTTCCCGCAGTTCCTTGATCAGGCGGTACTGGATTGTTGAAATCAGGATGTTTTTAAGATACAGGAAAGCATTCTTGAAGATGTAAATCAACAATATTGTTATGCACAGTACTTTCAATGTATCAACAGGGCTGTCGCGTAGTATGAGACGGTTGGTCCATATCTTTAACTGGTCGTTGAAACTGACTTCACTCTGGCTCAACAGGGCGGCATTCTCGCGGACCAGCTCGTCGAAGTCGGTCAGCAGGCTGTTGATCAGCGAGGCGCTCAGCCAGAGGGAAGCGCCATTCAGGGTGACGTAGATCAGGGCGGCCGCCATCGATACCAGCAGGTAGGGCCAGTAACGCAGTACAAAATTTGCCAGCCTGATGTAAATGGATTTTGACATAAATTCAGTGGTCAAGGGTCAATAGATATGAAGCATTTTGAAAATGAATTTACATTGCTTGGTGCTCAATATACCAATTTTACCGCTAACTAACCAACTTATCGGGAGTTCCTATGAAACTGAATAAAAAATTTCTACTGTCGGCAGTAATCACCATGGTGATTACCAGCCAGGCCATCGCTCAAGCCAAGTTTGAATTTTCACTCCAGTCCTGGGGGTCTTATACCTCTTATGACCATGCCGCCGATACGGCTGATGCCTATTATGAATTTGATGAAACCACAGGAAATGCCGTGCTGGTACCGGCTGAAATAACACCAGCCTATTCATCCACCCAATTCGGATTCGGTATCCGCCGGGCCCGTTTGCGCGGGAAGATGAGCCACGGGAAAGCGGCTGCCTTTGTACAATTTGAAGCAGCCGGATCGCCGACCCTTCTGGATGCCCGTCTGGATTACAGCCTTTCCGATAACCTGAAACTGCGGATGGGTCGCTTTATCGGGGCCGGATCGCAGGCCGGTGGCCGGACCGGACATACCAGTATCGATTTTATCGAAAGATCGATTGTGGGCCGTAACTGGGGTGCGGCTTTATCCCGTTCCGATTACCGGACATATGGGATCGGTCTGCTGGGTAAAATGAACCAATTCAAGTATGAGATAACCATGAATAACGGGGCCAACACCATTAACCTGAAGCCCTATAATGTCAAGTCCGGCGGTTCAGCCACTGATACCGGCCTGCTGCCACAAATCGATCTCATGGGTGAGATGGCAGTTTCCAATGGCATTAATATTGGTGCCAGCTACGGCCTGGCCAACGAAGACCGGATCAATCGCTCTTCCGCTACTGGTTTTGTATATTATAAACCGGAAGATTACGGTTCCGGTGATGTGCGCAGTAAATTCGATTTGGCAATGGTCAATGATGTGGATGGTGACTATGGCATGTTTGGTTATTCCGTGTTGGGTGCCATGCGCATGACCGATAAAATAGAAGTGGGAGGGCGCTATGAATCCTGGGACCCGAATAACGATGTGGAAGAAGATGCGGTCAGCAATATTACCATCGGGATCAATTTTGCTCCCAATCCCGACAAATGGATGGATACACTGTTCAAGTTTGACCTGACCTATAAAATGGCCCAGGATTCGGACGGTGTACCCGACCCGGTTATCGCCCACTTCATGTGGCAGATGTATTTACATTGATCAGGAAGCCCTCGTTTGAGGGCTTTTTACATCAGGATGAGCTGCTGTCTTTGATTTAATAAACCAATCGGTTTATGGCGTTCTTAATTGCAGTTGCCAATCCGTCGGGATTATCCCAGGCCATCGAATGTCCCGCCTCGGGTACGATTTCAATGGCGATGTTTTCTGCTGACAGGGCCTGGAGGTCTGGGTTCGGCAACGATTCGGAACCGAAGATATAGGTTTTTTCTGTACTCAGCGAATAAAATATCCGTCGCCAGGTGGGTGAGCTTCCAATTATCAGGGATTTTGCTTCCCGGTGAGTTGCCAGGGGGGAACTTACCGCCAGGCTGGCGGCCCACATCCGATTACCTTCGTCAACACTCTGCTGTACCATTGCGGCTTGACCACTAATGAGGTATTCCCGTTCGTCATATTTGGCAATCTTCCGGCTGAATAACCCGCCCCCGGGATCGAGATTGGCTTCACTCAGGATAATCCCCTGCAACCGGTCACCACTACGTTCTGCCAGTTCAATCGCAATGGCGCCACCCATGCTGTGGCCGTAGATGATTAACTTAGCCAGATCCAGGTAATCAACTAAATCTGCCAGGTAGTCAGCATGGTCCGCTATTGAATAGCTGAAATCATCCGGTTTATCACTGAAACCGGAACCCAGCAGGTCCACCAGAATCCGACGGTGGTTGGCCAGGTGACCGGAACCGGCCACGCGGGGATATTCAAGGGAGGATGCGCATCCCAGGCCATGGATGAACAGGATCGGGATATCGTCGCCTGGCAGATCGTGGTAGCGCAGTCCGTTGCCTATGTTTAGTAATTGGTATTTGTTAACATTAATAGGTTGGTTTGCTTAGGTTGTAATACTTCCATTTGTTTTTCAATGAATGGAGAAATACCGATAGAACAAAAATCGATCAACCTACATAATTGCACAGAAGTTGAAAATAGGAATAATTAGCTATATTTTAAATTTCCTCAAATTCCTCAATTCCTTTGCAGTGGTCAATTCTAAAGTTGCTTTAAACTCCTTAACACTTGGATTTCTTCTAAATCCAGTATAAAAGGCATAATCTAATAACAAGGCTTCAAACTTTTCATTTCTACGATCAGGTGTTATGCCAGGATGAAGAATATGAAGAAAGCGTAAATCAATAAGTTTTCTTATGATTTTATATTTTTTATTACTTGGATCCTTATGAACAAGAAATGCATTCATTTTTGAATCATTGAAACAAAATGATTTAATTTCATCGAGAGATTCTCTTAATAAGTTTGGGTCATCTTCTATATCGTCGGTTATATATTTTTCCTTTTCAGCCATTGATTCTGATGCTGCCATATTGATATCAACAACAGCAATTTTTTTCCTTCTTTGATTTTTTGCTTGTGTTATTGCATTATTAAAAATATATAATGCATCTCTTGGGACTCCAGCTGATACCCAAGTTAGACGCTGTCTTGCTCTAACATCACATAATTGACCTAAACTCGGAATTCCTGAATATTTTATATATGATAAAATAATATCGTTGATATGTTGAAATGTTTTTTCTGGTGTCATTAAATTATAGTCCAACGCAACACTTTGAAGGTCTCCTGGAATTTCAAGTCCTTCTTTTTTAGTATAATCGTACAAATAAGTAAGATTTTCAATGGATGAAATCTTTAGAAATATGTCATTCCCACGACAAAAAGAATATAAACTTGATAATACTAATGGTTGAATGTTGCGCCCAATAAGATGTAAGTCATCTAAAAAAATAAATATTGCACCGTGAGAACGTGCAATTGGAGTTATATATCTAGATATTAAGGGTAAATTCATTTTGATATCAGTAAAAGTAATACTTGTTCCTTTTTTCTCGAGTTTATCAATAATAGATAGTGTTTTACTTTTACTTTCAATATGTTCTATTGTATTGAACAGTTGATTTACAATTTCATATAGTATTTGAGGAATAACTAAAAGATCCGTACGATTGTGGTATTGCTGTAATGCAATCCAAGCAAATGGTTGATTGGATTCAATCACTTTATTGCATCCATATAGGATTAAGCTCGATTTTCCAGCCCCGCGTCTACCGTATACAATATTATTAGTTTTCGATGTAATGCGCTTCTCCTCTCCTCCAACTGATGGTATAAATTTCTTATAAAAATCAGATTTTAATGAGCCCCGACCTATTGTTAATGATTCTGAAATGATGTTTTGTAATATATCAACTTCGATTGATTCTAACCAATTATCGATTTTTTTTTCTACAAGGTAAGTATTGTTGCATAATGAATTGTTCGGATTATGAATTTTTACTGATTTAATCTTATCAAGGAGATTTTCTGTGATGCTACCAACATATATTTCAAGAAATTTTTCTCCACCTTTCTCTACTATTTCAAAGGCTGGGATTGTAGAACTACATAATTCTGCAAAAGATTCTACGATTGATTCTGCTTCTTTATTTGTTGTATTCATAGTACTCCTCGATTAACAAGGTAAGTTTTTGCATCGTGTAGAAATTTATCAGTTTGTATAAGATAGTTTTTTGGAGTCATTTTTAGTTCTCTGCAATTTTTCCCGTGATCATAATCTGCAAGATTTCTATCACTACGATACTGAATAAGAAAATTACTCCAAAAACTTTGCCTGTTGAAATCATCAGGAAGCTCCCCGATTTTTTTATGATCACTACTTTCCTGACTATATTCACCAGAATAAATAAGTCGTATGGCTTTACTAATATTGTAACAACAATAATATCCACGAGAAATTTTTTGTCTCCAATCACCCGAATAGTGAATCCTCTTCGCAAATAGTAAATGATGACGCCCTAGTTTATATAAAAGTTTACTATGTTTTTTACCAACGTCTAGAATATTGTTTTTTGCAACGGTACCAATTATCGGTACCAACATATCTGCTAGTTTATTTGGATTATGTTTAAGGATTTTTATTTCACTCATTTAATATATTAACCCCGATTGTATATGAATAATAACTCCTGAAATATACCCATCTATTAAAATAATACAATTGATTCAACTAAATTAATTGAACAATGCTCTAACTCCTAATTATATAGAATTTAGATATGTGACTAGTGTGACACAAATAGATTTTTTCAATCTATTGTATACAGCATCTTTCGGTGGGGAATATCAGCCTCGCTGAATTCCGGACCATTTACCCGGAAGCCGAAACGGGAATAAAATGGGATGACGGCAACCTGGGCATTCAAATACACCGGCCTGGATTTATCGATCTGTTTGAGCATCGTTTTCAACAGTTCTTTTCCGACGCCCCGTGAACGGTATTCAGCCAGGACTGCAAACCGTTCCAGCTTGGTGCCTTCAGACGTTGTTCGCCAGCGGGCAGTCCCCACCGGACGACCGTCGGCTAAGGCCAGTAAATGGGTACATTCAGCTTCATATTCATCGATCTCAAGCCACTCGGGAACCTTCTGCTCGACTACGAATACTTCCCGGCGGATATCCTGGGCCGTTGTCAGATCATCGCCAGTGGTGATTAATCGAATGGTCAAAGCCATATTTTACTGTGGAAAATCGTTTTGATTCAGTTAAAAGGATTCGGTGCTTCCGGGCCTTCCCACTGAATCGGATAGATCGATTCGCCGAAAATACCCACACTCCCGCGGTAATACTGCTGCAGGTCTCCACCTGAAAAAGGTGCCGCGTTGGTAGTGCCATCATTGGTATTTCCGAAGAAGTTTTTACCGTATTGATCGATCGACAGTTGGTGGCGTGCCACCCGCACCGGATGCACCTTTGCTTTCAAAGCCGCAATCATATCGGTATCGGAATCGCCATAGTACAAATCGAGCCTGAGTTGTCTCATTCGCCGGTGCTTGGTAGTGAAGCGGTGGTCGCCGATTCTTTCCTTGGGAGAGAAAAACAGATTTTCACCGACTATAATTTTATAACCAAGCAAATCAGTCAAGTATTCAGCCAGCAGTTCCCCATTCTGTGGTTCCCGGGCAGTTATATAAAATACCTCGTGTCCGTGAGCCCGGTAAAACTGCACCAGTTCGATCGAAGGTGTTATGGGCACAGATAATTCACGGTCCTTAGAATTCACCCAGCCGAAGTCAATTGGATTGATTTTGTCGGCGGGCAGGTTGGCGAAGATGGCATAACTGAACAGGACGGTATCATCAATATCAAAGCCAACCCGGAGGATACCGGGTTCGGCCTGATCAGTACTGTTGCAACTCAGGGTTATGATGGTTAACAGTGAAATTGTCAGGAGCTTTCGATTTAATTCCATAGGTGAGCAGCTTTCTTTTTAGCGGAATTTAACCCAATCCTTTGTATCATTAGAAATGCAAACGGCTGGTATTTATATCCATTTCCCATTTTGTCTCACTAAATGTGAGTACTGTGATTTCTATTCACTGTCCGGTCAGGAAGAATTGATTCCCCGATTTGTTACGGCACTGGAGAAGGAGATTCGTGGCTGGCCAGGTGATAAAGCCGCCTGGATTTTTGATACCATATTTTTTGGGGGTGGCACCCCGAGCCTGCTGACACCGGAACAGCTGCAATCCATCCTGATTTCTTTAAAAGAGAAATTTGAACTGACTGGCATAAACGAAATCTCCCTTGAAGCCAATCCTGGTACGATTACCGAAGAAAAACTGGCTGCTTTCAGGGAAATTGGAATAAATCGTCTTTCAATCGGGGTGCAATCATTTGATGATACCAATCTGGAATTCCTGACCAGGATTCATACTGCCGAGGAAGCTCGTTCGGCTCTGAAAGCGGCCCGGTCTGCCGGTTTTGAGAATCTGAGCTGCGACCTGATCTATGGCCTGCCGGGACAGACTTGGGATCAGTGGCAAACTGATCTGGATGCTGCCCTGTCATATGGGGTTGAACACCTGTCATGTTACACACTTACAGTTGAGGATGGGACTGGTCTGGCAGCCAGGGTAATGGCCGGTGAAGTGACACTGCCAGCCGATTCCGGAGTTGCTGATTTCATCGGCTGGACGGCGGATCATCTGTCCAAGAACGGATTAACGCGCTACGAAATATCAAATTTTGCCCGTCCGGGCCGGGAATGCCGCCATAACCTGCATTACTGGCGGATCGAACCTTACCTGGGATTTGGGCCGTCGGCCCACGGTTTTGACGGGGGCAGACGCTGGTGGAATCATGCCGACCTGCCCGACTATCTGCGGGCCCTTGACCGGGGACTTTCACCAGTCAGGGAAAGCCAGTCCAGTACTTCCACCCACCGGACCAACGAGATGATCGGCTTCGGCTTGCGCCTGGCGGGGGGAGTTGATTTACGCTCTATCCCGGAAGATCGGTTGCCGGCACTGGAAAATCACCTGACCAAGGCATTGGTTAAATGGAATGGGAAGCTGGTGCGGAAAGGTGACCGGTTATCATTATCCGCTGCCGGTTTCCTCTTTGCCGATGAAATTGCCGTCGATTTGATGCTATAGGGGGCGAACATTTTTGGAAAACAGATTGGTCTTTTTACTATAGTACCGATAATTTGACGCATGACTTCACGGTTCATGACAGTTATATTTTTACTGCTGGTGATCCTGGTACAATTACCCGGTCAGGATGGTACCACTGCACCATCGGCATTCTGGGTATATTTCAGCGACAAGGGACCGGTAATCCCGGCTGATGATGGTACGAGTGTTTTGTCTCCCCGCTCACTGGAACGCCGCCAGCAGGTAAACCCGCTTTTGCCGGTTACCAGCCGGGATATCCCGGTATATCCTGGCTATATCGATAGAATTGCAGCCACCGGTGTGAAGGTTCGCACTGTCAGTCGCTGGTTTAATGCTATTTCGGTCATGGCCACCGGGAACCAGCTGGAAGTAATAACAGCACTGGATTTTGTTGAAAATGTCGAGCCGGTAAAAATCAATCGACGAATCCGGCCCGAACCGGAAACTTATCCATCGCAACTGAGCCGGATAGCCGATTTCGATTCCAGCCACTATGGATATGCCTGGGAACAAATCAGCCAGCTGAATATCGACTCGGCTCACGTCGCCGGTTATTTCGGCGAAGGTGTTATCGTACTGATGCTGGATACGGGGTTTGATCTGGATCATCCGGTATTCGATTCGCTGACTGTTCTGGATGCCTGGGATTTTGTGGAGAATGACGATACGGTTGCCGATCCCAATCTGAAGGACGGACAGGCAAATCACGGAACCGAATCGTTATCGATTATTGCCGGTTACGCACCGGAGAATTATGTGGGGCCGGCCTACCGGGCCGGTTATCTACTGGCGAAGACCGAGGATAATTCCGGCGAAACTGTAATTGAAGAGGATTATTTCGTTGCCGGGCTGGAATGGGGTGAGGCGCTGGGGGCCAATGTGGCTTCCAGTTCACTGGGGTACAACGACTGGTACGATTACTCCGATATGGATGGCAATACCGCCATTACCACCCGGGCTATCGATTATGCTGTCAGTGTGGGAATGACCTGTGTGACTTCCATTGGTAACGAGGGCAACCAGCCCTGGACTTACATGCTGGCGCCGGCTGATGCGGACTCGGTTATTTCGGTTGGGGCGGTAACTTCTACCGGTGAGATTGCCTATTTCAGTTCACTGGGACCTACTTTTGACGGCCGGATCAAACCGGAGGTCTGTGCCCGTGGCTATTATACCTGGGCCTGTGATCCGGATGGCAGCGGATATAAGGGTGTTTTCGGCAGTTCATTTTCAGCGCCTTTGATCGGTGGGGCCGCCGCTTTGATTTTAAGCGCCCGTCCGGACTGGACCCCGATGATGGTCAGAGAAGCATTGATGATGACCGCCAGCCAGGCCGATAATCCTGACAATACTTATGGCTATGGGATTGCCAATGTCTGGGATGCGATCAATTATTCCAAATTCAATCCTGATGATCCTGACACCAGCGAACCGGTAATCGAAACATTTATCGTATACCCGAATCCGGCCACCGATGAGGTTAATATCTGTATCGGAATCGAACAAACGGACCAGGTGCGGATTGTGGCCTACAATCTGCTGGGACGGCAGGTAGGCATTATATGGGATGATCCGATAACGGTTGGCTATAGTGACATTACCTGGAACAGCGGTTATCTGGCCTCGGGAGTGTATCTTATCAGGGTGGAAGCGGGGACCGAGTCCCTGACCAGGAAACTGGTTTATTTACGAAATAAAAACAGCATGGTGGCTGAAGAAAACAATTAATTACTTGCGAGAATATTTTTTATAAGGCAAATTGAGGCTGGTCAGGTTATAACAGAATGATTAAATCTATCCATTTAAAGCTTATCCTGGCCCTGATTGTCTTCTCGATCAACAGTTGGGGGCAGGAGGATTCACTGCAGGTGCTTCCTGCCGTGCCGCTGGATGTATACAGCGGTGCGGAATCAATCCTGCTGGTCTGGGAAATACCCGATAGCCTGGTGGCAGTAAGTACTTCCATTTACCGCAGTAACGATCCGGTGGCCGGGTTTGATTCATTGATCGATATCTTTGAAACCCGGACCAGGTTTCTTGACCGGGCTGTTGAACCTGATACACGCTATTTTTACCGTCTGGAGATGATTGCCGATACCGGTGAAATGATCACCAGTTCTCTGGAAACACCACCGTTCACCGTTGCGGTAACATCCGATTTACAAGTCGATTCGACCTTGCTGGTGATTGACTCCACCGCTGAATTTTCAGAAGTCTATTTCGATTATTTACTCAACCGCCAGATTGAAAACCGGTTTGCCGGTTCAGATTCAATTATCCATGACAAACTCTACCAGCTGTTGAAAAACGATGATCCGTTTGGCTGGGAATGGTTTGATCATTTCAGGTATGAAAAATGGGATGTATTTCACCAGTTGGAATCATCTGCATTCAGTAACGATTTTCTATCGGCGCTGGAGATTGATTTTTTCAGCCGCGAGTCAAAGCTCCGCAACCATCACCTGCTGACACCAGAAGAGTGGCAGAATGTGTTTACTCAAATTTCTGATGGCCTGCTTGATCGGCTCAATATGACCGGCAGTGAATACAGCCGGGTACGTGGTGTGATCGATAGCTTCGATCCATTAAGGATAATCGAATATACTGTTGATTCGACGGGACAGGGCCTGATAGAATACCTGGTGGTGGATTCCCGGCGACTGGACGGGATTGAAATCAATATCGCCATCAATGATAATCTATTCAGCCTGCTGGCGGACGATTCACTGTATACCGGTCGGCAGGGAGTGATTGCCTTGCCTGAAAATAACGGCTGGCTGAAGCTTGAGATCGACGATCGGATTATTCAATCCTTTGGACTGGATTCCACTGCCGGCGAAATAACCTGCTTTCTGAATGGAAATTATTGGTACGGTCAAAATGATCTGTCTTCCGCCGATCTGCTGGAATCAACGAAGGCTCCATATTTACTGAATGAGGTAATCTTCGATGCGGACGAGCACAATCTGATGGTCGAGACAACACCGTCGGATGATTCAACCCAAGTGTTCGGGTTGCTGCTGCGTGACAGCCTGATCATACCAGACCTGCGAATGAATGGTGAATATTTTATTGGCGAACTAAACCTGGATGAATCAATGAACCAGGGTTGGCTTTCGCTGGCCCAACTGCAAACCGACAGCAGCTGGTTGATCCTGGACAGCCGGCCGCTATGGCTGGAGGAAAGCTTCTTCGAATCCCGGATACCGGACGGCGGTCCGTGGGTTACCACCTCCTTTGCTACCCTGGGCAGTGCCAATGACCTGACCCGCTCGATAAGCCAGGAAATCGCCATTCCCGAGGTATTCGCCTTATACCAGAATTTTCCGAATCCGTTCAATTCCACCACTACAATATCATTTGATTTACTGCAACCGGCCAATATAACCCTGTTTATTGCCGATGCCACTGGCCGGACCATCGATGTCTTCATGGAAGCCATTCCCACCGATCCGGGGAATTACCAGTTTTCCTGGGATGGCCGCGGCCGCTCCAGCGGGGTATATTTCTTCACCATTCAGGCCCAGATCGATGATTTTGTCCCGGTGACCTTCAGCCGGAAAATGATCTATCTGAAATAGCTCCGGTTTTTCCTGATCAGGGGCAGGACAAATCTTGACTTATATTGGTTAGAAAGCCCATTTTCAAGTATGACAAGGTGTATCCCAGCGCTGTTCCTGATCATATTTTTAGTTGGTTGTTCAACCCACCCGACCGTCCCGACTACCAGAATCACCAAGGGGGAAGTAAAAACCGGTTATGCCTTTTCACTGGAAAATGTGTTCCCATACTACTGGTACCAGATCGGTGTTTCGGATTATACCAGTCTTGGATTGCGGATCGGACTCCCCATCTATGGTTCCGGTGTCGACTGGAGCCGGGTGCTGTTTGAAAAAGACAATAAATGGGATCTGATGAACCTCAGCTGGTCGCTGAATCATAACCCCAATTTTGATTTCACCTATTACAAGATTCGATCGCGAATCGCCCCTGACGGGAAAGGTATTGCCTACTGGCTGGGATTCCGCGGTTCGTATATCCCCTCCGGTATCAGCGATAATACCAGTACCAGGATTGGTTTGGTACTGGGCACGACCTTGAGCCAGCGGTTGGCTCTGGAGCTGGGCTACTGCCATGATTTTTCCGCTATGCCCATCGGCCAGGTTTTCAGCTTCAACTGGGAGCATGACAGCGAAGATAATATCAATCAGTACGGGGATAAACCTCATGTGGCCACCTCCGGAATGCCATCGGAATATTCGCGCTTGACCGGACTTTCGCTAAAATTATCTCTGACCCTTGAAGGTAAACAGAAGACACCGGCAGCCGAAGATTAGATTTGATCCCATTTCTTTAAAAAAGTACATTTTTAACATGGATAAGAAAGCACGGCGCACGATCCTGAGGAAAATTCCTTATGGATTATACATCCTTACCACCCGTGGCAACGACGGACCGGTGGCAGCAATAGTCTCGTTTGTCACCCAATCGTCAATAGATCCACCCGAGATCACCCTGGCCATGAAGGCAGGGACCAGTATTTATTACGCCTGTGCCAGCACGGGAGCAATGGCCCTGCATTTCATTCCCGCCGGTGAAAGCGCAATGGCCGAGGCCTTTTTCAAGTTTAAAGATTTTGATGAATCGCAGATAAATGGATTTTCCTATACCAGCAGTGAAAAAGGTATTCCATTGCTGGACAAAAGTCCCATGATCCTGGAATTGAATCTGCGACAGATTACCACCACCGGTGATCATCACCTGTTCACCTGTGAGGTGGACGATGCACACCTGCGCGATGATACTGACATACTCACTATTCAACATACTAACTGGCATTATGGGGGATAATCATGCTCACCCTGATTGAAAGAATCCTTTTTTTTGTAGTTCTCTGTGGCGTAGGCTATCTGACCTGGCGCAATATTGGCAATATGTTCAAGGCTATTGCCCGGGGACCACAGCCATTACCGTGGAATAAGTTCTTCAAGCGCCTGGGGGCTGGCTTAACTGTGCTGATTGCCCAGCCGAAGCTGTGGCGCTCCCGGCCGGTGGTGAGCTTCATCCATGCCCTGGTGGCCTGGGGCTTCACCCTCTATATCCTGGTGAATTTCATCGATGTGCTCTACGGATTTATCCCCGGCTTCAAATTTTTCCCGGGGACCTGGCTGGGTCATGCCTACGAAATATTTGTCGATATTTTCAGCCTGCTGACCCTGTTGGGCGTGGCCTTTTTTCTGGTGCGTCGCTTTATCCTGAATTCACCGGCCCTGGTCATAGCCGAGCGGGTGCAGGTTATGCCGGAAGCCCGGAAAGGAATGCGCAAGGATTCGGCCATCGTTGGTTTCTTTATTTTACTGCACGTAGGTTTCCGTCTGATTGGTGCTTCATTCGAAATGGCCGGTCATGGCGGCAGCGTTTACCAGCCCATTGCTTCCGGAATCGGTACTCTGTGGGCCGGGTTTTCCCATGGCGGGATTGTCCTGGGCGAGCATATCAGCTGGTGGCTGGCCATTGGACTGATCATGGCCTTTATTCCCTACTTCCCGTACTCCAAGCACGCCCACCTGTTCATGGGGCCATTGAACAAGATGCTGGAGATCGAGAAGCCCAGTCCGGCGATTACGGAAAAGATTGATTTTGAGGATGAGGATCTGGAATCCTTCGGCGTGGCCAAGCTGGAGGAACTGCCCCAGACCGAGCTGCTGGACGCCTATGCCTGTATCATGTGTAACCGCTGCCAGGAAGCCTGCCCGGCCTATGCCACCGATAAGCAATTGTCACCGGCGGCGATTGAGATCAACAAACGCTATTTCTTTAATAATAATTTAGTCGATTTTGCCGGGGGCAGGGAAACCGAACAGCCCCTGCTGGAATGGATGCTGACCCCCGAAGCAGCCTGGGCCTGTACCACCTGCGCCGCCTGTGTGGAGGTCTGCCCGGTGAACAACGAACCCTTTGTGGATATCCTGCACCTGCGCCAGGACCGGGTAATGATGGAAAGTGATTTTCCCAAGGAACTGGTGGTGACCTTCAAAAACCTGGAGAACAATGGCAATCCCTGGGGTATTTCCGCTGAGGATCGGTCCAAGTGGGCCGACGGCCTGGAAGTACCGGTGATGGCCGAGAAGCAATCCGCCGATGTGTTGTACTGGGTGGGCTGCGCCGGCAGTTACGACGACCTGGGCCAGAAGGTCAGTAAAGCCATGGTCAAGATATTGAAGGCTGCCGGGGTGGACTATGCCATCCTGGGGAACGAGGAAAGCTGCACCGGCGATACGGCCCGGCGGGCCGGGAACGAATACCTGTTCCAGGCCATGGCTGAGCAGAACCTGGAAACCTTCAAGCAGTACAAATTCAAGAAGATTGTCACCCAGTGCCCGCACTGTTTCAATACCATCAAGCACGATTATCCCCAGTTCGGTGGCGACTACGAAGTGGTGAACCATACTGATTTTATCCTGGAACTGATCCAGGCCGGTAAGCTGAAGCTGAATGGCAGCCTGTCCGGAAAATTCACCTATCACGACAGTTGCTACCTGGGCCGCCACAATGGTATCTATGACAGCCCACGGGAAGTCCTGAAACAACTGGGTGTTGATTTGCAGGAAATGGACCGTACCGGCCGCCATGGTTTCTGCTGCGGCGCCGGCGGAGGGCGCATGTGGCTGGAAGAGCTGGAAGGGAAGAAGATCAACCTGGAGCGGATGGAGGATGTGAAAGCCCTCGGTCCCGACGCCGTGGCCACGGCCTGCCCGTTCTGCGCCACCATGCTGAATGACGGCATTAAGGATGAAGGCCTGACGGAAAAGACCAAGTCAAAAGATATTGCTGAGTACGTGGCGGAGGCGTTGGGGTAGTTAAACCACAGATTAACACGGAAGAAGATTATAATATTTATAGTAGGGGCACAGTACGCCGTGCCCTTTTTCCTGGTTTGTCATGCTGAGCTTGCCTGCCGGGTAGTGCGCAGCGAAAACAGCGCTACTTTTGACAGTCTAAGTAGATGTGCTTGTTGGGCGTTTTATTCCACCAACTCATCACAAAAATGGCGTGTCATTAGAAATAACCAAGGAATTTGGCTGCGCTGAAGGAGGGACACGTTATACTCCTCTCTTACACCAAGTGTTGTGACGATATTATTTAAATCGGAGATGGTATATTGATGTGACTCTTGATCTGAAGCGCCAGCACTGATACAAGCACGAATCAATGCCGTGAATACTTCCATAAAGCAAAGCTCCCCACCAAGATGAACCCACCAGTCTAGTCCAATACGCACCGAAACATCAACAGTAATCCCATCTTTTTTAAACTGCGCATTCCACTTTCCTTTAGGATCGATTGTAATTAAATCTAATGCTTTTTCTTTAATATTTCTTAAAATATGCCAGTCTTTTTTGTTAGAAAGCTTTTCCGTTCCATATAAAACGCCATATGTAAAATCTATTTCTTTAACTCCACCATCTTTAGACCATTCTTCAAAATTATTTAGGACAGCATCCGCGAAATTTTCGCTCATTTCATCATTAAGACACCTAGGTCCACTTTTTAACGTTACAAGCCGATAAACGTCAGGTTCGCTTTTCTTTCCATCTAACGCTGAATTAGCCGTATGCATTTCGCTTTCTACGCATTGCCATCCATATTCAGGCAAAACAACTTCTTCAACCATTCTTCCGGCTGAAGTTTCCATAGATGAAAACTGTTTGGCCGGTAGAATATCAGCCTCTAGTTCGCTGATTTTTGTATACCCACGTTGTCGTGAGTGGATAAGAAGAACATACGGACTGGTATTAAATTTTTGGAAAATGGAATCTTTGGGTGGGAGTGAAACTATGTGCGAATCAATTTTTTGACGAAATGCAGATTCCAACCTTAAAACACGCTCACGACATTCATGATTATTGTCAATTCGTTGTAGTTGACCAAGTAACTGCTGACGTGATAATTTTCGCGCAACTGCTTTTGGTAAATCTGCATGGCCTCGTGCCATATTAAACCCCTCTCGTTCGTCTTAATGTTTTCGGTGCGGCGTATTTTGCATGTTCATTGTTTTCGCCATCAGACCATACTACTGTTTTACCGTTTTTGAACCATTGGCGTGTTCTAACGTGAGATTGCAGGTAAACTATTCTAGGATCGCTCATTTGCAATTCTATTGGAGAAAGCTCCGACTTTATGACGTTATCTAGTTCCTTCGAGATTACATTCCCTGCAACCAATCCCAATCTAGTAGGAACTGCGTTTCCCACTTGAGCATATTGTTGAGCTATCGTGCCTACAAATATCCAATTATCTGGAAATTCTTGAATCCGTGCATACTCCTTTATCGATAAAGCACGAGTTTCAGTCGGGTGGCAGAGAGATGTGCTTGCATGATTTGGCATTGTTACTAGGGTAGGACAGGGCAGATCAAAAGAAAGCCTTCTCCACCACCCTGAACGTCCACCTTTTGCATACCAAGCCTTTCCCATAGATTCCTTTTGCATTTCTTCTGGTAAACTCCTCCAATTAGATCCAGTTGGAACCATACTAAGAAACTTCTTTTTTCTTGGGCTGAAGTCAAGAACAACCGGGCTGTTGTCCTCTAATCCTTTTATTGCGTCGCCCAGCGTTTTCCAAGGTATAAGTTTAGTTTTACCAAACAAATCTCCTTGCTTACCGTTTTGACTTGTTTTATCAACACCGTGCGTAGGTGCCGGGAAATCAATTAACTTACCATATCTATTTCCCACAAACAGAACTCGTTCTCTTAATTGAGGAGCCCCATAATTAACAGCATTAACTTCAAATATATCTAGGTGATAGCCGACACTTTCTAAATATGCCAAATCTTTAGCGAATAGACGAACGACCGAGCCTGGCTCTTCTTCCTTTGTTAATGGTGGGCCTCCTTTATTTGGGCGTTCAGCGATAGGCCTGTGTTTTAATGCAGCGGATAGTAACCCCCTAACATTTTCCATTAAAAACATCTTTGGCCGCACATACTCAACAAAGCGAAGAAAGTCCCATAATAGGGTTCCTCGTGGGTCTTGAGTGGTTCCTCGTCTACCGGCCGTACTAAATGATTGGCAGGGAGGGCCTCCTACAATCACATCGATTTCACTAGGATTTATATGTAATTCTTGAAGTACATCTTTAGGATTTAGTGTTGATATATCTGCTTCGATAACCTTCAGTCTTTTATCTAGTCTACCAGCATCTTGGTTTGTACGAATTGTTTCACAAAAGGATGATTCCTTCTCTATGCATGCTATTGTTGTGAATCGACCACTAGCTTCAAGCCCAAGATCGAGTCCCATTCCGCCAGAAAACAACGATAGTGTTTTGTATTTCGGTTTTACTTTACTCATTTACAAACTCTTAAACGCAACTACAATGACGCTACGTCTTTGTTATTTTTTACCTATGGTTGTGAAGCTGTTTTCCGCCCAACTACTATTTATGAAGAATTTTAGGATTGTATTAATTTATGATATTTTGAATTACAATTCCGGATAATATTCAGGTTTCCCTCATGGTCGATAAATATATTCAGATTTATTTTTCTCAACATCAATCCATATCAGAATTCGAGATAATTTCCTTCCCCGGGTAATTGAAATGACTAAAATCAAGATGAGAGTGTGCGTTTTCCGCGACCGGTGTAGTAGCCAGAGTTTATTGTTATTTAGGTACTTATGCAAGGGGTTTGTTGTTGGTTATTAGTCATTGGTGATGAGTGAGAGATGTGAGAAAAAGGAAAACCAATGTCACCCTGAGCTGGTTTAAGGGTGGCTTCGCTGCACATTCATACTTCGATACGCCTTCGTTTAGACTACGGCGCACAGGCAAGCTCAGCATGACATTGTTTTTATTATAGATTGGTCACCCTGAGTGTGCCTGCCGGGTCGTAGCCGTGCCTGCGCCCGTAACGGGCTACGGCAGATAAACTTCCGCGTAGACTGGTCGAAGGGCGACAGTGACCATGCGGGAAAACCCGCTGCCGTTTATGATTATTTCGCCTTGATCTTAAATTGCATCACCGTGTCCAGGTCGGAAATGGTGGCGGGTAAACCCGAGGCAATCCCACGGGAAAGTGTATCACTGAATGCTTCACCATCATTTACACGAAAATCAACTATTCTGGTAAGTGCATTAGGTGTGGCAGACAGGTTTTCATAAATTACCGATCGTAAAGCAGTCTGGTAATTGGCAATGGTAGTTGTACCTGTTAATAGCAGTTTTCCACTGGTATTATCCCAGCTGCCGCTTATTCCCAGCTGGTCGGTGAAGCCCAGACTGTCTTCATTTATATAATAATTGGCACGAATCTCAATAATCGCACTGTCCAGGTTAATATTATCACCGTCGGATACTTCAAGGGTGGATGTCAGACTTACCGCACCATCACCTGCATTGTAGTTGATCGCTCCGGATTCCATTACGCTGAGAATGGGAGCATCATTGGCAGAAGTGACTGTAATATCACGTGCGAGGCTATTGCTGGTATCGGTACCGTCATCTACTTCAATAGAAATTGATCGGGTACTTGTGTTAGGATCGGGATTAATATTGTCATAGGTCACCGAATGCAGAGCAGACTGGTAGTCGG
Organism: uncultured bacterium; assembly: GCA_964410945.1. Lineage (GTDB taxonomy): Bacteria > Fidelibacterota > Marinisomatia > Marinisomatales > TCS56 > CAYPJE01. The sequence continues at coordinate 24,608 of CAYPJE010000018.1, read as the reverse complement.
CAGTGGCTGCTGTTCCCGACAGGGTTAGGATACCGGACGTACCATTCCAACTGCCGAAAATACCGTTAGCGGTTGAGAATTCCAGTTTATCCTCACCACTGATGTAATTTGACGTAATTGAGATTTCCGCCCCTTCCAGATAGGCATCATCAACATCACTGATGGTAATCGCGGCAGAGACCGGAGTTGACGGATCACCATCAATATAATCAAGCGCGGCACCTTCAATATTTGCTAATACCGGGGCCTGGTTTACAGCATTTAGAGTTATATCCCTTGTGGCAGCCAAGCTGAAAGTGGTTCCATCATGAACTCTAATACTGATGGTCCTGGTAGCAGTTGACGGATTGGGGTTGGTATTTTCATATGTTATTGTCCGCAGCGCTGACTGATAATTGGCTTGAGCAGTGGTTCCTGTCAGACTGAGAATTCCTGTGCTGCTATTCCAGCTTCCGGTAATTCCATAGCTGTCTGTAAAGGCCAAAACATCTTCGGTGCCGACATAATTACCGGAAACCTGCACCTGGGCACTGTCCAAGTTTAAATCGTCGTAATCGTGTACCTCCAGGGATTGAGTCATAATTGTTGGCGCCTGCAGTGACTGGTAGGACAGGGATACTGACTCTATGCCTGACAGAGTGGGAACATTTTCCTCATAGGTATCAAGGATAAAAGTACCAGGAGAGTTCATGTTATTGTATTCTGTGGCGATCCAGTCTGGAGATAATTCCACATCCAGGATTCGGGCCTCATCGATTAAACCATCCCAGGAACTGGTAGTACCGTCCATGGCACCGACGCCTAACAGGAATGTTATTGTTTGCTTGGTCGGGCCAGTAAATATTGTAGTGGAGGTAGGTGTATCAAGATTTCCATCTAGATAAATATTGATAGGATTACCATCACTTCTGGTCATCACTACATATTGCCAATTGGTGGTTTGCGAATTATTGCTGGTTTCCGTACGAATGGATTTATTAGTCCCAGCCTGATCGACTCGTAGAGATGATCGAAAGACATTGGTACCTCCCCCTGATTGTCCCGCAGCATCATGACGCAATCCAACTCGATTATCCCTGGTATTTGGAGGTCTGCCGTAAAACAGGCCACGGTCAGTACCGGTTGCATCAGCTTTAATCCATAACGAAATAGAGAGGGAGTTTAGACCATCCAGATAAGTGCCACCGTTCGAATCCTCCAAATAATCGCCATTGCCAGCAAATTCACGTGCAACACCGATTTTCCCGTTGGTATTTGATACTGAACCAAAATCAGTGAAGTCAAAGCCATCACCTGTGGATTCGGTTAAATCATCAAGATGCCAAACTCTTAAATAGTCAGAGGACCAGGTGGATGTGTTGGACTGATTTGAGAATATACCATTATTCCCATAATAGAGGTAAAATTCGGTATTCACGGTGGCAGGCAGTGATGCAAACCGTATCCAGGCAATTAGGGTTCCGTTTACAGAATTGTATGACTGCAGATCGTGATCAATTACCGTGGTACCATCATCGGCAGTAAATATAATGTCAAATCCACTGGGATTTTCCACCCCGCCACCGTTAACAGTGTAACGCAGATCAGGTTCTGTTAAACTGATCAGAACCGGGAAATCCGTAAATGCCAGACCACCGCTGATCTGGCTGGATTGTATCGAATATTTCTTTCGATAATTATAGCCCGCCGGTTGACTCTGAAGTTCGCCAATAACGAAAAAGAATAATCCGGTCAGGGCAATATTAGTTGATATTTTCCTGCTAAAATACACTGCTACTGTCCAAAATAAGCAGTAAATATACAATTTATTATTCGAGTAGCTATGTGACAGATTTCACAGAATATGAAAGGAAAAATACCTGATGCATACAGAAACTTCTCAGAAATGTTAAAGGAATTTACTTTACCACAGGGCTATATCCGGTAAAGTTCAGGACCGGATCAGGCGGCAATAAACTGCAGTTGCAATAATTCAATTTTTTCTTCCATTGTGAGCCAGCCCAATGAAAGAATATATTTTTTATTCCTCGCAAACAGATTTGGCAGCCAGCGGTCATTGTCGGAACCGCCGGATTTATTTTCAAATTTTCTCATCTCACAGGCAGGAATTTCGATCTGGGTAATACAGTCCAGCAGTATTTCCTGGAACCGGCCGTTTTTGTCCCTTACCACCAGTCTGCCATCCCTGATTGAAATAATGGTCAGCGCAGGAATTTTCAGCCCACTGTTAAATGATATAATTATTTGAATATCAGCCGGGAGACTGTCCGGAATGTTTTCACTGCTCTGAAACAATTTGTGCATAGGCCTGCAGCTGGACCGAATCTGACTGGCATACAGTTCCTGTTCATGACTGTATGAATCACCGCTATTGTTAGCGGTGCCGGCCACCGAAAAAGAATTTTGAGCCAGAAGGCCGTTTAAGATCAGCACAGCGGTGAAAACTGACCGGTGAGACATTATTTTTTCAATATCCATAACTGCTTGATGGATATTATTTAAAAGTCATTAAAAACGTAATCAGACCAACACCCCAAAGCTGCATCCACACTTCCCCTTGCAGGATAGGTGTTTGTCCTACAAGGGCTGTAATCACGCCTCTACATGGCAGCGTATTCCCTTAATAAATCAAGTCAAGAACCCTCAGATGAGATTATTCTTGATGGCATAATGCATCAGATTGGCATTCGTTGCCATTCCCATTTTCTTTAGAATACGGCTGCGAAAATTGCTGATTGTCTTAACGCTCAGGGATAGTTCTTCACCAATCTCAGAGACAGTCTTTCCTGCCGCAATCATCACCAGCACCTGGAATTCCCGGTCCGACAGCTGTCCATGGAGACTGCCGCTGTTGTCACTGACCACCAGGTCCACCAGTTTGTCAGCCAGTTCTGTGCTGACATACTTCCCCCCTTCCTGAACCTTGTGGATTGCGTCAACCAGAACATCAGGTGTGGTCTCCTTCTTCACGAAGCCGGAAGCACCGGCTTTCAGTGACCGAATGGCATATTCTTCCTCTGACATTATACTCAGCATGAGAACGGCAATTTCAGGTTTTATCGCCTTAACCTGTTTCAGAATGTCGATTCCATTTCGCCCAGGAAGTGATATATCAAGCAAGAGCACGTCGATGGCGACTGCATCATTACCCAATATCTTCAGTAATTCAATTCCGTCACCTGCTTCACCGACTATTTCCATATTGGCGGTGTTATTTATGATTCGCTTAATGCCCTCCCGGATCAGGGCATGATCGTCAACTATGAAAATTCTGATCATACTGTTTCCACCATTCCGCCCAAGGGCAAACGGGCGCTGACCAGGGTCCCGCCTTCAGGCCGGTTTGAAACTGATACCGTTCCGTTCCAGGGCCGCAGACGTTCCAGCATTCCCACTATCCCCATTGAATTATAATTATTCAATTCCTCGTCAGTCACTCCCCTACCGTCATCAGCAATCTGCATTTCCAGCCCGTCGTTTCGCAGCAATAAGTCAATCGTTACCGATTTTGCACCTGAATGCTTGGTTACATTATTCAGTGATTCCTGCATAATCCGATAAAACGCAATTGACTGTTCTTCCGGCAGGTTAAAATTTTCCAGCTGATTGTTGAAGCGGGCAACAATGTTGAAATGAGTTATAAGCTCCTTGGCGTGCATTTCAATTGCCGCTGCCAGTCCCAGGTGATCAAGAATCCGCGGCCGCAGCTGTGACGTAATTCTGCGGACAGAGTCAATGGTGCGGTCAGTCAGTTCTATCGTTCCGGCCAGCATTTCATGCAGTTCCGGCTGAATTTCCCTCTTGAGCCAGCTCAGGTCCAGCTTGATTGCAGTCAGAGATTGGCCCAGCTCATCATGGACATCAGACGCAATTCTATATCTTTCCTTTTCCTGGGATACCTGCAGGTGCGATGATAATTCCTGCAGCTGTGCATTAGATACTTTCAGCTGAGCGCGGATTGCCAAATGCTCAGTTACCTTTTTCACCACGGCCGGCAGAGTCGCCAGAAATTCATAATTCTTTATTATATAATCAAATGCACCTAGCTGCATCATCACCACAGCAATTTTAATCTCCTCAATACTGGTCATAACTACAAATTCCACCAGATTTTTTTCCGTGTCTACACGATTGATTACTTCATCAGCATTCATATCTGCCAGCTGATAATCAATTAAAATTATTGATGCGGGGTGTTTTTCAATCCATTTAACCGCTTCCCGGCCGCCGGCAACAGATTCGATATTATAATTTTTCCCTGATAGCCGCTGGAGAATCAACCTGGCCATCCAGATATCATCATCAACTATAAGAATTGGGAATTTATTGATTTTTCCAGCTCTCATTGATAATCCTGCAGAAATTGCCGTCCTGACAGCAGCATAAAACTACCTATGACACATTTACAATCAATTAAATATACTGAATTTGCCTCTGCTAATTACAATTATTTATTATTTCAGTATATTGTTCAGATGCCTGGTCGGTAATGCCGGCCAGCCGGTTGATTAATAAACCTGGGTACTCATCAGTTGAGCAGATAGGTTGTCATTGATATAAATGTGAGTATTACTCCGGTGGCGATTATTGCCATTAAGGTGTGAATTGTTTCATTTTCCGAAAACCGCGACCATACAATTGCCGTAAACAGAATGGCAATAATAACTGTGGCGGTACTGATGATTTCCGTTCCTTCAATCAGTACTTCATGACAGAAATCCACAATCGGAACGACGGCAAGGATAGAAAAAAATACTTTTCGCTGTGCGAAGTAATACACCTGAGCAGTCCGTTTATGGGGAAATACCAGTCCTGCCAGGATGAAAATCAGGACCGGACCTGCCAGTGAAAGGAGCAGCTGATTAAAATTCCATTCCATCGTGTCGCGCAAATCCCAGCGGCTCCACCAGATGATAATCAAATGGAGAAACAGAAATACGGCCCATAATACCTGGGGCAGAAAAAAACCTTCCTTGAAATCAGACTTCAGCATCCTGACAACACCGTAAAGCAGTTCGGCGATACCCAGACTGATCAGTATCGATGTTAGGACCATAATGTATTCAAACAGACTCATAGCTTTTTTCCCTAATCAATGTATTAGCAGTACAACCGGACTGCTATTAATAAGTGGGAAAATACGAATAACAGTGATTAGTTCAGATCAGGTAATTGTAATGCCTGGAGCAATGGAACAGATCATTTCTAAAGCTATAAATACTGTATTCAAATAATGGCCAATTTAGTTTTCAGAAGTTGGTAATTTGCCGGGCAGCCAATGAACCATTTTTTAAATATTGTTCACCTACGGAGTTAATTGTGAAAAATTTTGTCCCATCATTGTTATTGATTGCCATGAATTTTCTGTTTGCTCAGGTCGGCGGAATTATCTGGGAAGATAATTTCAATAATTTAGATAACTGGAATACAATCACCGGCAACGGCAGCTGGGGCTGGGGCAACGGTGAACTGGAATATTACCATTATGACAATGTTGAAATAGCCGAAATCCCCGGCGAAGCGGGAAATATGGCCCTGCTAATAACCGCCCGTGAAGAAAGCGGACCGGGAATTGTTGATCAGTGGGGCGGTGCATTAAACTATACTTCCGGTAAGGTAACCACCAAATCCAGGGTATCAATCCAATACGGCATGATCGAAGCCAGGGTCAGCATTCCTGATATTGATCTGGGCGGCTGGCCTGCTGTATGGCTGCTGGGAACTGCCAACTATGCCTGGCCTGAAAAGGGTGAACTTGATATGATGGAAATGGGTTCTTCACAGGCCTTTCGGGATCTTCATGACACCCACAACGGCGGCAACGGCCTGAACAATTCCAATGTAAATCAATCCGTAGGGGCAAATGCAATTTTCTATTCCGATGATGCCCTGACACCGGAAAATCCCACCGGCGCCGCCAGTATTTCCTGGGATCCTGATGACGATTACTGCCGCCCCTACTACAATTATTTGAATCCCCTGGTTGACAGGTTTCTGATTTACCGCGTGTACTGGGATGAAGACAGTATCCGCTTTGTCGTGGAAGATGATGGTGTGGAATATGATTTATATACCGACCCCTTCCCCATTGATAGTGTTTCGGCTGAATTCCAGCAGCCATTCTACCTGATTGCCAACCTGGCTGTTGGCGGTGCCTTCACCGATGCCTATAACCTTGGCGATCCCGGTTCCGGCCTGCCGGTTTCGATGACATTTCCCGCAGAAATGTATCTGGATTACATTCGAGTTTATGAATGGAACGGTCAAGGTGAAGTGACGCTGGGACCGCCTCATCCTGAAAGCGGATCATTTGGAATTTTTACCGACAGCACTGCCACCAATGGCGGCCTGGTAGCGGGCGTTACTTCCGAAATTTATGTCTGGGCCGGCACCCTGACTGAAGGTACAATTGCCCCCTATGAAGGTGATAATGTTATCACCTGGCAAACTACCGGACTGGGCTGGTTTGGCGCCGGTATCATGTCGGTTCAGCCGCGCAATATGAGCAATTTCGGCGATGGCAGCCTAAATTTCATGATAAAGATTCCCGCCGATATTAGTTTCAAGATTGGTATCATCGACACCTGGGACAATCAGAATTATGTGGAATTCCCTGCCAACCAGACCACCTACGGCCTGGTCAGGAATGGCGAATGGGGTCTGGCTTCCATTCCCATTGCCGATATTCGCGGCGATTTCATCGATTTGCGGTTCATGACCTACGAATTCGTTATTCTGGAGGAAAATGGCGCTGCCTGCGTCTTTGCCCTGGATGATATCTACTGGGACGGCGGCGGACCGGCCAATCCGCCCATTGCCAACGCGGGCCCTGATCAAATCATTGAGGACGCTGATGGCGATGATATGGAAGCCGTTACCCTGGACGGATCTTTGAGCAGCGACAGCAACGGCACCATCGATCTTTACTCCTGGACAGCCAGCGATACAGTGCTGGCAACCGGTGAGACGGCAACGGTTGACCTGGTTTTGGGCCTGCACGAGATTACGCTCACAGTTACCGATGATGAAGGAAATACATCCAGTGATATAGTCCTGATTACAGTGCTCAACAATTATCTGCCCGTTGCCATGGCCGGTGAGGATCAAACAGTGGTTGATATGGACGGCGACGGTTTTGAATCAGTAACACTCGACGGATCAGGCAGTTCTGATTCCGATGGTACACTGGTGAGTTATTCCTGGTCAGAGAACGGAATCGAAATCGCCTCTACCCCATCACCAACTCTTGATTTCAGCGTCGGTGTTCATCCGCTTCTGCTCACGGTAACCGATAATGACGGCGGCACCGGCAGCGATGCGGTGGTGGTGCGCGTAAACAATAATCTTCCTGTCTCGGCCCCGGCAATTTATTTTACTGAGTCACCTGTCACTATTGATACCAGCATCGAACCGGAATGGTATAATACGCCGGAAATGGTAATCGACAACGTCACCGTCGGCGTCCGCACCGTTGATTTTTTCGCCCAGTGGAAAGCACTGTATGACAACACTAATCTCTATCTTCTGGTGGAGGTAAATGATCTTTCAATTATAAATGATTCCGGCGACGAGTGGTACAAAGATGACTGTGTTGAAGTATTTATTGACGGTGACAACAGCAGCGGTGCCAGTTATGACGGTATAAATGATTTCCAGTTTGGATTCCGCTGGAACGACAGCGCCGTTAAACTGGGGAATAATTCCGTCAGCAATACGGCTGGAATTGATTTCCTTATGTATACCACTGACATGGGATACAATCTTGAGGCGAGCATTCCCTGGAGTACCCTGGGGGTAACGGCGGCGAATATATCGGTAATCGGGTTCGATGTGGCCGTCGATGATGATGATAACGGCGGTGACCGGGAATGTGCGCTGGCATCGATTTTCACCGCTGACAATGCCTGGCATAATCCAAGTGTACTGGGCGATGTTCCGCTGGTTTCCACTGTGGCAACTGACAACTATGCTTCCAGCCTACCGCCGGCTGAATTCGCTTTGAGGCAAAATTATCCCAATCCCTTCAATCCTGCCACAAGGCTGAGCTATGAACTGCCGCAGCAGGCTTTCGTCAATCTGACCGTCTATGATCTCCTGGGAAGGGAAGTTGCAGTGTTGGTTAACCGGCTTGAAGAACCTGGTTTCAAGACAGTTGTATGGAATACCGGCGATAATGCCGGACAGCCCGTATCAGCCGGTGTATACCTGTATCGGATTGAAGCAGGTGATTATTCCCGCACCAGGAAAATGATTCTGCTGAAATAATCTGTTTTTCGAATGATTAAGGGCAGCCAAACTGTTGCCCTTTAATTGTTTTTCCGTCTCCAATCAGCTGTTTTGACAGCAGATTGGCATCACTTTATACCAATAACTGACAACTAACTGAAATTATTCGAGTCAGATTAATCATTGTACAAGGGCGGTTAAGTGGGGATTAACTGTTGTGGAAATTGTAGTTTGATGATTAATTATTCCAGAAGGGATTAAAAATGCTGCGTAACTATATAATTACCGCGTTCCGAAATCTAAAAAAGGGGGCGGTTTCCACCATCAGCCAGTCGCTTGTCCTTTTTTTCTTCTGTACCTTGCACAGCCAGGCCTTGCCGTCTTTGTAGTAGCGCCACTCGTGGTGCATCTGGTTCCGGTCATAGAGTTCCAGCAGCTGGTAGTAAGATTCGTAAGAATCACCAAGGACATCTCTCAGTACCTGCTCATCCGGGTAGACAGATTCGTCAGCAAGTTCGATATTGTTAATAGTTTCCATTTAGAATAACAGACGAAAATTATCTGTGATTTGTTTATTAGCAAAGTTTATTGTTTTTTAATTGGCTTATGCAAGGGGTTTGTCATTTGTCATTGGTCATTGGAGGAGAATGAGGGAGGGGAAATCCGATTTTTTATTTTGGATGTTGAATGTTGGATTAAAGAATGGAGCCATCCACTGTTCATTTGCATTTAGTTATAGTGATATAGAACAGATGAAAAATCTAAAGCCTGAATCCAAAGCCAAAAGTGAAATATCTCAAATCGTTGAATTTTTTATCTTGGGTTTGAGTAGGAAATGCACTGACCCAGTAGTAATGTTTATCTTGTTGATACAATATGCTAGGTGAAAAAATACCAGGAATTCCAACAGCGAATTGTAAGCCAATACTGCTGGTTTTTGAAATGCCTATCCGTAGATAGGGATACACAGCAAGAAGAAAACAAGGGCTTATTTCATTTGTCGCTAGGTTGACATCATCCGATTCTTTTAAGAATCGTTCGTATGAACCGAATTCGAATGCCTGCCCGATATAAGCTCCAAAACCAATGGCTGATTCTTCAATTGGAAGTTGTACAGTCAAGTTTAGGAATGGGGCCAGTCCGTAGTAATTCTTGTTTCCCTGGTATTGATCAATTGTGACGACCTTGTAGTTACCTAAAGATCCAAAGATACCTGAATTGATATTTACATATTTTCCAGAGTGGATTAAAACGTAATGAGCCCGCAGGACATTATTGGTCTCGTGTGGATTATAATCTAATGATTTTCCTGCATCGATATTTATCGCACGGTACTCTTCTTTATCCGGTGATGTCAATACTGGCGGAACCTTCGAACCATATATCCCAGGGTAATAGAAAGGCCCGCAACCATTGATATGGATAAGGATAACAAATCCTGATACAAATCTGATACATAATTGCATAATATGATTTTGTCTATACATTGCCTTGCTGACAGATCGAGTTAAAATAATACTAACCTGAATCTGCTACTAAAATTTTCAGTTACAACAGTCTTCCCCATTTTAAATATTGGTTTGTGTTCTCGTTTGAGATTATAGTTTATTCATGGCTTTAGGCAAGAAGTATTTCAGCTTGTGGATATTGGGTGTTGGATTAAAGAATGGAGCCAGTCATTATTCTATATACTATCATTAAAACCACGGTTCTCAGGTGAGCACAACATGCCAGGGTTGACATATTTCAATCCTGAAGCGGAACTCCGCTAAATGGCAAAAATTTATTGGCTACTGTACCATAAAGGGTTGAAGGGCGTTCTTCGGGGTTGGCAGCCAGGTAATCCCGGATTATGGAGCGGCCGATGGAATAGCCGGTGCCCCGGGGAATGTCCGAATTGAGGCCGATGAACCAGGCCAGATAGTCATAATCGGGATTGAACCATTCCTTTTCGGCTTTAGCCCACCAGGGTGCCAGTTCTGCCACCGGTATCTGATCAGCCCAGGGCGGTTCTTCACCGGTTACCTTGGTGCAAAAGTGCTCGGCCAGGCCCTCACTGATAATGGATTCAAACAAATTTGTATTGGGACCGACCGTCCGGTTGCGCAGGGTATGGTGGTATTCATGAGCGATCACCGCCACCATTTCCTCTGACAGACTTTGGTAAAGCCGGGGATGCCGGGGATTAAGCAGGATATAGATGTGCTCTTCATTTGGTGCGACACCGCTCATCCCCTTCTCAGGGAGGGTCCGCTCAGGAAAAACGAGTACCCTGAATTCCACTGCCCTTACCGGGACAATCCGGCCGATCTCAGCCACCGCCAGTTTAATCCTGTTGATTATCAGCGGTCTCAAGGTGTCTACAACAAAAGTATTACGATGAAAACAGATCCGGTTAGTGCCGACTGAATCCACCAGTACTACATCATCCTGATCAAGTACATTTCCCTGGGCAGGTAAGGAATCGAAGAATGCACAGCTACAGAGGACAGCCAGGAGTACAATTAATCTGATCCACAATTTCATCATTTTACTCCTTTTCAAAATTCTGATTGATTCTTGCATCGATGGTAATTGTATTAAACTACTGCCAGACAGTTTCCATGAGAATAATAATGCGGAGTTTATTGTTATTAAGTAACTTATGCAAGGGGTTTGTCGTTGGTCATTGTGGATGTGGTTTAGTTATAGTCATATTAAAAATCATAATTAATAATGTCACCCCGAGCTTGACTGCCGGGTCGCAGCCGTGCCTGCGCCCGTAACGGGCTACGGCACGGTAAACTTCCGCGTAGACTGGTCGAAGGGTGACCCGGCAAGGATGTGCTAGCAGAAACGCGATCGCTATACCATTGGATTTTCTTTCTTAGAAAAACGCCCCGCCACCAAAGTTGTTACAACACCAGAGACGGTGCACAGCACCGTAACCGAACCGATTATTGTCACCACCAGCAGCCACAGTGGGTATTTGCCACATGGTGTCCCCAGGATGAAAGGAAGCATACTTACTATCAGGCCGGCCAGTGCTCCCAGGGCAGCAGTACGGGAAATAGTTAGCACTGCCAATCGCTGCTCTCTCGCAACCAACTGAACCAAAACTGAAAAGATCACCCCACCGAAGAATCCGGGGTAGGCAAAGACCGGAATCCAGATATCGAAAAAGTCCGGGACATCAGGAAAGAGGGTATAGAAGACCACCACGCCCAGCATGCCGACTATTGTCCAGCCGGCCATCCAGGCCAGGCCCATTCCGATGGCTGCACGGATTTTTCTATTACCTGAATCTTTCATCGGAACGTTTTTTTCTGATTTCCTCATCACTGGATTTCAGCCAGCCTGAAACACTGTTCGGCACAGCATCAAATTTTTCCATGTAGGGCTTGATATCCAGCAGCGGGGTCCCGTCTAGTACGTCAATTCCCTTGATATGAATTATATTTCCTTCAACGCTGACTAAATTAACGATTGATAAGCCAATATGATTCGGCCGCAGCGGTGAACGGGTGGCAAACACGCCCCTTGTTTGCTTATCCAGAAAGGGGGTTACCTGTATTTCTGTCCGGGTTGCCTTGTGAAAACGATATAATAGATAAATATGGCTGAAGCCATCCAGGTCTTGCAGTCCACCGGCATATTTTTTCTCCACTATTACGTGTCCAGCAAACTCAGAGGCACCTTTGGATTGAATCGGCATATTTTCAATTGTTTTATGAGGTGAGTGTATTATTCCTATTGGCTGTATTTCATCCATTCATCCGAACCTCTATTTGATTGCTGCCGGGTAATTTTTCATGTAGAATTAACCAAATCCAGTAAAGTGCAGGAGTTTATTGGATTTTCAGAGGTTTATGCAAGGGATATGTCATTGGTTAATTGTCAGTGGGGATGGGTGAGAGTGAGTAAGATGTGAGAATGAGGGGGATGAAATTCTATTGTCCATACGAGGGATCCGCCGGTCATACATGTGCATCTACAGATATTCGGTCAACCAGCGCTTGAAGAAAATATCCTGGAACTGATAATGTTTTTGCTCAATTCTCAGGACTCCGTTTTCCTGCAGACCTTTCAGTCCTTTCTGCAATGTGCCAATGGCAATACGAAATTTGTTGGTGATCTCCTGGCGAAAAACCTTGATTCCATCGGTGGCCAGAACAATCTCAAGAATTTTTTTCTGGCTGGGAGTCAACATTTCATACAGCATCGAGAACTGTTCACGGCGGTCGGCAATTAATTGTTCAGTTGCCAGGTCAATCAGGGTAGAATCAATTTCATCTGGTCTGCCGATTGCCAGATTATAATACTCATAGGCCAGCATTTGAACATAATTTGGTATACCGTCACTGGTATCATATATCTTCTGTGCCAACCCGGTTGTAAAGCCTGGCTGAATCTTCCGCATTTTGTTCACCAGATATTTCTTAAAATCGGTATCCGGTATTTTATCAACATAGCGGTGTCGACCGATATTATACAAAGGGCTATTGGCAGAATTGAATATGTCATTAATCATTTGTTCTTTTGAGCCGCAAAATATATAGCTCACGTCATCGTGTTTCTGGATTACGGCCCGTAGCTCGCGCTGAAAATTGTTGCCGTTCAGGCGGACAATATCCTGGAATTCGTCTAATAGAACAGCCACCTGATATCCTTTTTGTGCCATTGCCGGCAACAAGTCCAGAACGGCCTCGAAATCCTGTGAGGAGGGTGTTTGCTGGAAACCCAATTGCAGTATTGGTTTACCATCGTTATCAATACTGCTCTGTGGTTGTATGCCACGGAGGATCGTGCGGAAAAGATCGATAGTTTTTTCCATTGACCAGCCGGATTTGCGTCCAATCTCGGCCGATATAAGTTGCAGGAATTTCTCTCTGGAGTGGATTTTGAAAAAATCGATATGTAATCCAATGAATTTGGGATTGGTACGGCTGATATCGGTAAAAGTTTGCAATACCAGGGATGTTTTTCCATAGCGCCGGGGACCGTACAGAATTACATTGATATTATTAAAAATGTCTGTGGTAAGCTCACGACGTTCGGTTTTTCGGCCGGTAAATTGTCGGCCATGGACGACAGTTCCGAATTTGAATGGATTAACGGTTTTCTTCATGCTGTTCTTCCACAATAACCTGATCAATTTAATGTAGTGAACAGGTTATACCAAACGGTATTATGCCAAAAGGTATAATGCTAAATGGTGAAATAGATGATTGT
>CAYPJE010000018.1:0-11071 GCA_964410945.1 uncultured bacterium | reverse complement strand
ACCTTCAAGGTTACACAATAGGCGAAACCAATGTAATTTCATGCTATTGATGAACTCTACAACAAGGATGAAGATGCAGATTGGACAATACACCCTTTACGAAATCGAGACCAGCCGCTTTGGTCTGGACGGCGGTGCCATGTTCGGGATTATTCCCAAAACCCTGTGGGAGCGTAAGATTCCCGCCGACGACAGGAACCGGGTTGAGATGTCCACCCGCTCGCTGCTGCTGGTAAGCGACGATCACAAGATTTTGATCGATACGGGCAATGGTGACAAATGGCAGGAAAAGTTCCGGTCGATCTATTCTATCGATACCGAAACGGTTAACCTTGATTCGTCACTTGCAAAGCACGGTTTCACTCCCGATGATATCACTGACGTATACAACACCCATATGCATTTCGACCATATCGGCGGCGGCACCAGGATCGTGGACGGTTACACCGAACCTACCTTTCCCAATGCCCGCTACTGGTTTAACCAGGACAACTGGGCTCTAGCCAATTCCCCCAGTGAGAAGGACCAGGGCAGCTTCATGGAAGCGGACTGGAAAGTGCTGACGGAAAACGGGTTGGTGGAACTGGTGGACGGCAAGGAGGAATTCCTGTCTGGGATCAAGAATATTGTCGTCAATGGCCACACCGATGGCCAGATGTTGCCATTAATCTCTGCTGGTGATCTGGCACTCCTATATTGCGGGGATTTGATCCCGACCTCGGCCCATATTCCAATGCCCTGGATCATGGCCTATGACATCCGGCCCCTGGAAACCCTCCGGGAGAAAGCGGAACTGCTGCCCCGGGCGGTAGTGGAGGGCTGGACCCTGTTCTACGAGCATGACCCGTTTATTGCTGCTTCCACCGTGAAATTCGATGGCAAGCATTACCGGAAAGACCAGGTGGTTGAATTTTAATTTTAACCACCAAGACACTAAGGACACGTAGATTTAAAAGGCTTAGGGAACTGTTCCCCTTCTCCCTTGGGAGTAGGCAGGGATGGGGAGCACGAGATAAATATCTCGACAGACTGAAGTCTGTCGTACGGATCTTGCGCAAAAGAAAATCCGTTCTCCTGCTCCTTCAGGAGTAGGCAGGGACGAGGTTGTTCATCTTCTCCGTTTGGGGAAGACAGAGGTGAGGTCACTTCCATCATTTCGAACCAAAGCCAGAAATGAGGAAAACCACAGTTCGGTAAATATTTTCAGTATGTGTAATTTTCCCCTGTTTTTCAACCAAACCAGGGGTACCGATGTCCGAAGTAGTTTTATTCATTCATGATTTTCAACTGGGAACGGCCATATCCGATATCCTGACCCGCCAGGACAAAACAGTAGCTTTTGCCGAAGGTTCCGACCGTTGGCTGGCTGCAGTACAACCGGATACTCAATTATGCCTGATCGATCTGGATGATAAGGATTTCGGAGACAGTTTGCTGGTGCGACAGATACGGGCCGCCAAACCGGATTTGAAGATCGTTGGCTATCTGGCTCACCGGATGAAAGATACCCACGATAAAATGAAAGCGGCCGGTTGTGACCTGATCCTGACCCGGTCATCACTGAGTAAAAATATACCTTCCCTGATAAAGAATTTATAGGTGATGCAGGAATCTAAATCAAGGCAGCAGGAACGTGCCGGACAAATCGTCAGCCGATTGAAAGCGGAATACCCCGATTCGGCCTGCTCCCTGAATTACGAGACCACTCACGAGCTGCTGGTGGCAACGATTCTTTCGGCCCAGTGTACCGATGCCCGCGTCAACCAGACCACACCGGAACTGTTTGAGAAATACCAGTCCCCCCTTGATTTTGCCTACGCCGACGAAAATGAACTGTCCCAGGCAGTGCGCTCCTGCGGCTATCATAATTCCAAGGCCCGCAATATCAAGGCCGCCAGCCTCCGGATAGTGGAGGATCATGACAGTGAGGTTCCGGATAATTTAGCGGAACTGGTAAAACTGCCGGGCGTTGGACGAAAAACAGCCAACTGTGTTCTGGGGGAATGTTTTAGTACACCGGCGCTGGTAATTGATACCCACATGGTTCGAATTATGAATCTGCTTGGTTTCGTTGACACCAGGAATCCAGAAATTATCGAACGGGAATTAGCGGAGATATTTGAGCGGCAGGACTGGGTGCTTTTGACCCACATGATCATCGATCACGGCCGGGCGGTCTGCATTGCCCGGAGACCGCAATGTGGAAATTGTGTCCTGGCTGATTTATGTCCTTCTGCCGCCACCTGAAAAATCAGTGGATAATCCAATTACCTGGCTGAAAGGAAAATTATGGCAAATCCATATATCACTAAAGTTTTTCATTTTTGTGCCGCCCACCAGTACGGCCACAGCGATTGGACGGACGAACAGAACTGGGAAACATTTGGACCCGATGCCCGCGTCCATGGACATAATTATGCCCTGGAAGTGACCGTTACCGGGCCGGTCAATCCGGACACCGGATTTTGTGTTGACCTTGGTGAACTGAAGAAGATTGTGGGAGAACATGTGGTCGGCCTGCTGGATCATGCCCAGATCGAGAAGGATGTACCCTGGTTTCAGGGAAAACAGCCCAGTTCGGAGAATATGGTCCGCTTTGCCTGGGAGGAGATCGCTTCACGGTTGAAAGGTCCAAAACTGCATCGGATCCGACTGCGGGAAACGCCGACGATTTATACTGACTATTACGGCCGGGAGATTTAATGCCGTTTAAGGAGAAACTGTTCCTGTTCCTGGCGGGGATATTCCTCACATCACTGGTGCTGGGCAATGTGATCGGCACTACCAAGTTTGTGCAGGTCTTTTTCATGACCGTTCCAGCCGGGGTACTGGCCTATCCGTTTACATTTCTTGCCACCGATTTGATCTGTGAGTTGTACGGAAAGAAACGGGCTCAGACCATGGTTTGGATCGGTTTCATCATGAATTTCTTCATGCTGGGACTGATGACACTGGGACACTTCCTGAAAGATGCCAGCGGAATATCGGGAGCCGCCTCGACCTTTGAAGACGTCTACCGGTTTATGGTGGGTAATACTTTGGCTTCGATGATTGCCTACCTGGTGGCCCAGACAGTGGATGTCCACCTGTTTCATTTCTGGAAAAGGCTGACTAAAGGTAAACATCTCTGGCTGCGGAACAATCTGTCCACGACCTTCAGCCAGCTGGTTGATACAACCGCTATTCTGACAATTCTGTATGTGGCCAAAAATCTGGGCGATAATGTTGACTCAGTCGGAGTTTTGATCAGTCTGATAATATCATCCTATTTGTTTAAATTTTTCTTTGCCCTGTTTGATACCCCCTTGTTTTACCTGGGTGTGTACCTGTTGAAAGATAAGGTTCACGATGATCCGGATGAAGCGCTTTGGGGTTACCGGGGTTTTGCCAAGGAGGCGTTATGACACCAATCGATAAAACCAAAATTGAATCGATAACCAGAGATCTGCTGACTGAGATCGGCGAAGATTCACAGCGTGAAGGACTGGTTCGTACACCGTTACGAGTGGCCAAGGCCTGGGAGTTTTTCTCCCAGGGTTATCGCACCGGCCTGGATGAAATAATCAATGAAGCTATTTTCAATGAGGACTGCAGCGAAATTGTGGTTGTGCGGGATATCGAGTTTTTCTCCATGTGTGAGCATCACATGCTGCCGTTTTTTGGAAAGGCTCATGTGGGCTATATTCCAAATGGTAAGGTGATCGGATTATCCAAAATCCCCAGGATTGTGGAAATGTTCTCCCGCCGGTTGCAGGTTCAGGAGCGCCTGACCCATCAGATTGCCCAGACCATTCAGGAAGTGCTGGACCCCATCGGTGTGGCGGTGGTGATGGAAGGGCGCCACCTCTGCATGCAGATGCGCGGGGTTGAGAAACAGAATTCTTTTGCCACCACCAGCTCGATGCTGGGCGAATTCCACGACGAGGTGGAGACGCGGGCGGAATTTCTGAGTATTATTGGCCTGCGTAATTTCAGGTAATTGGTACATGGTTCGATACGCCTTCGTTAAGACTACGGCGCACAGGCAGGCTCAGCATGACATACTTATCAAGAATATCTGTCACCCTGAGCATGCGTGCCGGGTCGGAGCGCAGTGTAGATTGGTCAAAGGGTGATTTCACTACACATTCATGCTTCGACTGGCTCAGTATAACATTATTGAGGAGATATTAGTGAATAGTTTTGATATTGCAATTCTCGGTGGCGGACCGGGCGGTTATGTGGCTGCCATCCGGGCGGCCCAGCTTGGAAAAAAGGTCGCCATAATTGACAAGGACCGCCTCGGTGGTGTCTGTCTGAACTGGGGCTGTATTCCAACCAAGGCCTTGCTTAAAAATGCTGAAGTTCTGCATACCGTAAAAAATGCAAAACGCTTTGGCGTTAAGGTCACCGGTTACGAGGTTGATTTTCCCGCCACGATCAAGCGCAGCCGTCAGATAGCCGACCGGTTATCGAAGGGTGTGGAATATCTGATGAAACAGAATGAGGTAACCTTTTTCCCCGGTGCAGGAAAACTGTTGGCCGCCGATCAGATAGAAGTGGAAGGATCTGAAGGTGAGGAATTGGTAAAGGCCGAAAAAATAATCATTGCGACCGGGGCCCGCAACCGGACTTTCCCCGGCCTGGAAACCGATGGAGAGAAGGTCATATCATCCAAGGAAGCCATGGTTCTGCCCGAACCGCCGGAATCGCTGGTGATTATTGGTGCCGGAGCCATCGGTGTTGAGTTCGCCTATTTCTACAACAGCTTTGGAACAAAAGTCCACCTGGTCGAAATGCTGCCCCGAATCCTGCCAGTGGAAGATGAGGACGTATCAGCGGAATTGACCAAACATTTCAAGAAATCCGGGATAAAGATTCATACTGAAACCAGAGTTACCGGAATCGACCGTTCAGCGGATGGTGTTCAGGTTCAGATCGATAAAGCCGGGGAAGCGGCAGTGATAGAAGGGAGTCTGGCCCTGGTGGCGGTGGGTGTGACCGGCAATATCGAGGATATCGGCCTGGAAAACCTGGGCATTGAAACCGACCGTGGGGCGATTGTAGTCGATGAATTTGGAAAAACCAATGTAGAAAATATATATGCTATTGGTGATGTGGCCGGATCGCCCTGGCTGGCCCATGTGGCTTCAGCCCAGGGCCGGGTGGCCGTGGAGCAGGCCTTTGGTAAAAATCCCGAGCCGGTGGATATGCAGAATATCCCCGGGTGCACCTATTGTCAGCCACAGGTGGCTTCGGTAGGATTGACCGAACAGATGGCCATCAATCAGGGAATGGAAATCAGGGTGGGGAAATTCCTGTTCCGGAATATTGGCAAATCACTGGCGATTGGTGAAAGCAATGGATTCGTAAAATTAATTTTTGATGCGTCCAGCGGGAAGCTGCTGGGTTGTCATATAATCGGTGCCGAGGCTACCGAGTTGATCGCCGAACTGGGCGTGGCCAAAGTGCTGGGCGCCACCTGGCTGGACCTGGCGACAACCATCCATGCCCATCCCACCTTATCGGAAGCGGTGATGGAAGCAGCCGCCGATGCCTGGGGTGAGGCAATCCATCACTGAGCGACCATGACTGAAACTTCAGTGAAAAAAAATGCGATCCGGCTGCTTGGCCTGGGACAACACCCCTACCGGGAAACCTGGGAACTGCAGCGCAAATTGCGGGACCAGCGAATCGCCGGCGAAATTGATGATACCCTGATCCTGGTGGAGCACGAACCGGTGTACACTATCGGGCGGAACGCCGACCGGTCGAATCTCCGGGCCGATTATCCCCGGGATGTGAATATTTTTCAGGTTGAACGGGGTGGTGATATCACTTATCACGGACCGGGACAACTGGTGGGCTACCCGATCTTTGATTTGCACAGCTATCAACTAAGTGTGGGCTGGTTTATGCAATCATTGGAGGAGGTGTTGATCAGGACCGCCGGTGATTTTGGGGTCCGGGCCGAACGGAGGCCAAAGTACACTGGCGTCTGGGTAGGGAAGGAAAAACTCGCCGCCCTGGGAGTACGGCTCTCACGCTGGGTAAGTATGCATGGTTTTGCCCTGAATGTTGCCACCGATCTGAGTTATTTCAGCGGCATAGTTCCCTGCGGTATCAGCGATGGTTCCGTTACTTCCTTAAGTCAATTATTGGGACGGAAAATTGAAATTGAAGAAGTGATTCCTGTTATAGAAAAAAATTTTGCTGGTGTATTTGATGCCACTATTATATGATTGAATAATTATCATGGAGGGGCAAAACTCTGATGGGTGTCAATAAAGCACTGAAATTCTATGCCGAAGTGACCAAGTCGCCGTTCCTGCATTATGGATTCTGGGACGATCCGGATTCGATCGATCCAGCCAGCCTGACCCTGGAAGATATTTCCACGGCTCAGTTGCGCTATATCGAACACCTGGCCGGTTTCATCCCCGATGATGTGATTACCGTACTTGATGTTGGCTGCGGGATTGGTGGGAACGCAGCCTACCTGATGGAGCAGGGGTACCAGGTTGACGCCCTCTCGCCGGACCGCTACCAGGAAGAGCATATCAGGAATAGGTTTGACGGTTCACTGACTTACTGGCGGACCAAGTTTGAGAATTTTGTGCCAATGAAGGAGTATGATCTAATTCTCCAGAGTGAAAGTGCTGCCTATATTAAAATCATTGCCGGGTTGAATAAAGCGATCGAGTCGCTGCGTGACGGTGGCTATCTGCTGGTATCGGACTATTTCGTTCATCACCAGGAAAAGATCGACAGTATTCATTTGAAATCAGCTCATAAGCTTAAGCGTTATCTGGAGGTTGCCGAGGAGGTCGGGTTTAAATTGATCGATCAGTTTGATCAAACCGATAATACGATAATAACACTTGATACTGCCAGACATGCCTATCAGCGGTTTATTATTCCATCGATAGATTATGCCCGCAGCATGATGCTAAAGAAGCACCCCAACTGGTTACGACTGATCAACTGGATTATAAAGCGGAAGGCAACTGGCAAGCAATCCCAACTTGATTTAATAGACAGTGCGGAATTTCGCCGGCACCGCAAGTATATGATATTCCTGTTTCAGAAGGGTACCTGATGTCTGGTAACAATCAACAGCGGTTGACCAAACCACCCTGGATGAAAATCCGACTGCAAACCGGCGGTGATTACCGTCATGTCCAGAACATGCTTAAATCCAGTAAACTTAATACGGTGTGTGAGGAAGCCCGCTGCCCGAATATTTACGAATGCTGGAACCGGGGCACGGCTACGATCATGATCCTGGGCGATACCTGTACCCGGGCCTGTGGATTCTGTGCCGTTAAGACCGGCCGGCCCGGTCAGGTAGACTTGGAAGAACCTCAGCGCACGGCTGAGGCAGTCCGCGAATTGAATTTGAAACATGTGGTAATCACTTCGGTGGACCGGGATGACCTTAAAGCTGATTTTGGCGCTTCGATCTGGGCCGCCACCATTGATGCCATCCACACGGAAGCACCGGAGTGCACGGTGGAAGTACTGACCCCTGATTTCCAGAATTATCGTCCGGCCCTGGATAAAGTATTTGCCGCCCGGCCGGAAATATTCAGCCATAATGTGGAATGTGTGGAAAGGATCAGTCGCCAGGTACGGGCCCAGGCCGATTGGCAGCGCAGTCTGGCGGTATTGCAACAGTCAATCGAATACGGATTATTGACCAAGACCGGATTGATGGTGGGATTAGGTGAAACCAGGGAAGAGGTTCTGGCAACCATGGAACTGGTAGCCGGCCTGGGTGTACATATCTTTACGATTGGGCAATATCTGCAGCCGACCAAGCAACATCTTCCGGTAGAACGGTATGTGGCGCTGGAAGAATTTGATGAGTATAAACAGGCTGGAATTGAAATGGGGTTCCGGTTTGTCGAATCCGGGCCGCTGGTGCGCAGTTCCTACCACGCCGATGAACAGGCTCGCAGCATAACGAACAGGTGAAACAGTGAATAAAAATATGCAGATGGTCTACGCCGTTACTATTTCCGCGGCACTGGTACTGGCAATTGTGATGTTCAATCCCTTGGGACAGACCGGTATGTCTGTACAAGTGGATCAACGGGCGCCGGCCTTACCGGCAATCCCGTTTCACCAATCGTTTGTGAATGAAGAAACCTGTCTGCAGTGCCACCGGGAATCCCGACAGATTAACCTGCAGGGTGAAATTCTGGAAACGCCGAAAATGGCCCATGAATTCCGGGATGCCTGTGTTTCCTGCCACCAGCTTCCAAATATGATGTAAAAGACTGCCAGATTGCGTACTTTCGGATATGAGCCTGCCACTTTCGCAGGTGATTGTCATTGGCACACAATTTGTGATTTAGCTCAGAAATAGATAAAGGTTAGTATGAAAGATTATTATGATGAAAATGGCAATCCGGTCGACATCCCGGATGTCACTGAAGAATCCAAATTATTTCCCGTAATGCCATTGCGCAATACGGTCCTTTTTCCCCAGCAGGTAATTCCCATCTATATCGGCCGTGAGAAATCTCTGCGCCTGATCAATGAACTGGACAGTAAGCGCAAGCAGATCGTGGTCGTCGCACAGGAGGATGGATCGATAGAAGATCCGACTCCGGAAGATTTATATTCCTTTGGTACACTGGCGGTCGTACTTAAAGTATTTGACATGCCCGACAACAGCAAATCGGCTATCGTGCAGGGTGTCGAGCGGGTAAAAATTCTCGATTATGTCGATGATGATCCCTATTACACAGCGGCGGTGGAGACCATTCCCGAAGAAGAAAAGGCCGATGATCTCGAGCTGGATGCCCTGGCCAACAACCTGCGCAAGATTTTCAGCGACCTGATCAAGGTGGCACCCAATCTGACGGAAGAACATTCCGGCATGCTGTCAAATATCCAGAAACCGGCCCGTTTGGCTGATCGGGCCATTTCCCTGCTTACCGTATCTAATGCCGAGAAACAGAAGGTTCTGGAAGAACTGGATATTAAAAAGCGTCTCGAACGCACTAACGCCATCATTGCCCGGGAAATCCAGCGCATCAAGCTGGGTGAGGAAATCCAGAGTGAAGTCCACGATGAGATTGCCAAGTCACAGCGGGAATACTACCTGCGGGAGCAGATGAAGGCAATCCGCAAGGAACTGGGTGAGGATGAAGGTACGGTTGAGCTGAAGGAACTGGAAGAACGGATCAAGGCTGCTGAAATGAGCGAAGAAGCAGAGAAGGTGGCCTTAAAGGAGTTGGACCGTCTCAGTAAAATACCGACCCAGTCACCGGAATACTCAGTTGCCCGGACCTATATCGAATGGCTGGCTGACCTGCCCTGGGCCAATACGACCGAGGATACCGTTGATATAAAAGAAGCTAAGAAAATTTTAGATGAAGATCATTATGGCCTGAACCGGATCAAAGAACGTATCCTGGAATACCTGGCGGTACGGGGCCTGAAACAGAAGAAGGATCCCAGTGGTGTCGTTCGTGGCCCGATCCTCTGTTTTGCTGGTCCTCCCGGAGTGGGTAAAACATCACTGGGTAAATCAATTGCCCGTTCCATGGGCCGGGAATTCATCCGGATTTCCCTGGGTGGCGTACGCGATGAAGCGGAGATTCGTGGCCATCGCCGGACCTATATCGGTGCCTTGCCGGGCCGGATAATTCAGTCCCTGAAAAAGGCCGGTACCAACAACCCGGTATTCATGCTGGATGAAATCGATAAACTGGGCATGGATTTCCGGGGTGATCCTTCGTCAGCCCTGCTGGAAGTCCTGGACCCGGAACAGAATTATTCCTTCAGCGATCATTACCTGGAGGTGCCTTTCGACTTGAGCAAGGTGATGTTCATTGCCACGGCCAATTACCGCGACCCCATTCCGCCGGCCCTGAAAGACCGGATGGAAATCCTTGAATTCTCCGGATACATCGAGGATGAAAAGGTAAAGATCGCTCAGCAGCACCTGGTGCCGAAACAGATCGATGAAAATGGTCTAACAACCGATGATGTTGGACTCGACGTCAGTGGAATCAAAGAATTAATCCGTTCGTATACACGCGAGGCGGGCGTCCGCAACCTGGAGCGGGAGATTGCCAATGTTTTTCGTAAGGTGGCACGGGACAAGATGGAGAAGGACGGTGCCAAAACCAAGGTCACCAAGAAAAAGGTGAACGAGTATTTGGGAGCCCCGCGTTTCTACTCCGATATTGCCGAGCGAACCACCAAGCCCGGTGTTGTTACCGGTCTGGCCTGGACGGCGGCCGGTGGTGATATCCTGTTTATCGAAGCCAGCCAGATGAAGGGTAAGGGCCAGTTGACTCTTACCGGTCAGCTGGGGGATGTGATGAAGGAATCGGCCACAGCGGCTATGAGTTATGTCCGTTCCCACACCGCTGCATTGGGTCTGGAGGATGAGTTTCACCAGAAGACCGATGTCCATATCCATGTGCCCGCCGGTTCGATTCCCAAGGATGGACCTTCCGCTGGTGTTGGCATGCTGACAGCCCTGGTATCGCTGCTCTCCGGTTACAAAGTTAAGGACCACTTGGCCATGACCGGCGAAATCACTCTGCGGGGCAATGTTTTGCCCATCGGTGGTGTGAAGGAAAAGGTTACCGCGGCTCATCGATCAGGTATTAAAACCATAATTCTGCCCGATCACAACCGCAAGGACCTTGAAGAAATACCAGACCATATCAAGAAGGATTTGGAATTCCATTTTGCCAAGGATATGCTGGATGTGATCAAGGTGGCCTTACCTGAGATTAAACCCAAAAAGGCAAAAAAGGCCGCCCCTAAAAAGACAAAAGCTTCGTAATTTCGCAGCCCACTGGGCGCTTAGCTTCCCGACATTCACGCTGCTCATGTACGGAACAGGTAACCTGGTAGATTATTGAAATGGGCGATTAACTCAGCTGGTCAGAGTGCCTCCCTTACAAGGAGGAAGTCGGCGGTTCAAATCCGTCATCGCCCACCAAGATAGGCTAAAAAAACTGTCAGATCAGATAGTCACTGGATACCAGTGGATATTTTTGTATCTCCAGCAATATTAGGGATTTACAGCGATACATTTTTTTGAATATCCAGCACACATGAG
>CAYPJE010000017.1:5659-59051 GCA_964410945.1 uncultured bacterium | reverse complement strand
GGGTTGAGTCGGCATTTTCTGTCCAGGCGAAATCGGCCACTTTACTATCTGTCGTTTTATTATATAACTCTACTGTGAATGTGGTGTCATGGATTTGGGGTAATATTTCATCCAGTTCATCCACTTGAGGTTCACCATAAGTAGGCAATCCATCGCCTTCACCTTTATCCGGTTCAAATAAATCGCTTTCGGAACTGGCCATGCCATCTTCACCAACATCATTATTCAACGGTTCATCTTCGTCCCAAACACCATTACCATTCAAATCTTCGTAGCCGACCCAGTCGCCGTCATCATCCCGGCCGTTAAAGATGGAGGTGTCGGTAACCGGGATTGTCCAATCAATCCGGACCACGGTTTCTTCCGGATTCTCCGTATTAAGGATGGCTTCGATACACAGTTCCGATTCATAATAAAAATCGTAATTGGTGAATTCACTGAGCAACATTTCTTTTTCGCAGCCACTGATGATTAATAACATGACTGCCGGTACAAGCGTTTTTATGTTCATTATTTTTTTCATGATATTTCTCCGATCCCCTAAAATTGAAATTCCACACCGAATGAAGGCAGGATGGGGAACATGCTGAATGCTTGAATCCGCACTGGATTGGTGTTTTCAATGGTTTGGGCAAACAGAACATTATAATGATTGGTCACATTTAAGATCTGGAATTTGAATTTGCCGTCCAGGCCTAATAGATGAATAGCACGCATATAGCTGACATCGATGCGGAAATAATCGGGATACCGGGCATCGTTTTTCAAGCCGGAAACCGATTGCAGCCCGGAATAGGGATATATGGGACTGGTATAATTAGTACCGGCATAGACCTGACCGATATTGACGGTGAATGGCTGGCCGGAACTGTATGAGACAGTCAGGCCGAAACTGTGTTTATCATTCATCTGGTAATTGGCTACGGCGTTGAAAGAATGAGGTATGTCATTATTGGTGAAATATATCTCACCTTCATCCTTTGAAATTTGTCCGTTGCTGTTGAAATCTATTTCCTTTTGAATACGACTGTAGCTGTAACCCAGCCAGCCGGTCAGTTTCCCCTGTGTTTTTTGCAAAAGAAACTCCAGACCCCAGGCTGTACCGGTACCGGAAACATAATCGTCTTCATCGGTAACCGGATCGTTGTTGGGATTTATCTCCAGCATATTGTCATACGGTTTGTAATAGGCTTCCAGGCTGGCAAAATATCCTTTGCCAAAACGCTGTTCCAAACCGGCAATAAAATGCTGGCAGGATTGGGCGTCATGTTCATTGGGAACCGGCAGCCAGAATTCTACAAAACTGATGATTTCTTCGTCGCTGGTATTGGTAAACATATATTGTTTGAAAATACCCCAACTGCCTTTTAATGCCAGATTCTCGGTCAACAGGTATTTGAATCCGGCCCGCGGTTCCCAGTATAACCGGTCGTGCAGCTCATATTTTGTAATCCGCAATCCCGGTTGAATGTTGAGCCGTGATGACAACTTCCACTTGTCCTGGGCATAGATTGAAAAAATGTAAGGGACTTGAGAGCGATCCAGAAAATCAATATTGGATATTGATTGCAGAATTTCCATTTCCAAAATTTTATATTCAAAACCGGCAGTTATAGTATGATTATTGGATATATACCAGTCCAGTTGTTCCTTGATTGTCCAGTCTCGCAAATCTACTGTTTGTAATAAGTCGGTGGTAATAACTCCCACGGCGGTATCGATTTCTGAAAATGATAAATCAAGATCCCAATCATAGACTGTTTTTGCGATCGATAATGTAGAATGGAATTTGGATGATGGCACGAAGCGCCACTGGGCGCTGGTGGTGTAATTACCCCAGTCCAGACCAATCTCGAAACCCTGCAGGTTGTCTTCCATGGCAAAATCCAGGAAATCACGACCGTAATAACCGGCAAAAGTCACACGGTTTTTCTGGTCAAGATCAAAGAAAACTTTCCAATGTGTATCCCAGAAATAATAGGCACCTCCAGGATCACTGCCATCCTTAATAGTGTAATACAACTGGGCCAGCTTGTCATAATAAGTGCGCCGCGCAGCTACCATCCAGGTACCCCACTCATGAGGGCCCTCGGCCAGTATTTTACTGCTTAGCAGACTAATTTCACCTTTCAAGCCACTGATATCCAGCGGTGAATTGCCGTTGAAAAGAAGGCTGCGTTTGGAATTACCTTCACGGGTAGTAATTTCCAGGACGGATGAATTGCGGTTGCCGAACCGGGCCGGAAAGCCGCCGGCCAGGAATTCGGCATCGGCCAGGGCCTCAGCATTGAAAGTTGAAAACACACCGCCCAGATGATAGGGATTATAAACTTCGATACCATCCAGAAGAATCAGATTTTCGTCAGATCCGCCCCCGCGGACAATCAGGGCTGAGGAGAAATCATTTTTCGATGTCACGCTGGGCGTCAACTGCAAGGTGCGGAACAGGTCAGCTTCCACCATTGCGGGAGTATTTACTACCTCCCGCATCGATAGATTCATCCGGCTGATCTCAACCTTTTCTTCAAACCGGGTCCGCTCCGCGGTGACTTCCACCGTTTCGCCTTCCAGCGCCTGCGACCTGATTTCCATGTCTAAACGGAGGTCCTCATTAGAGCCGAGTGACACCGTTTGCCGGAAGGTTTCATAACCCATCATCATCGCTTTCAGGTTATAATCCCCGGGAGGGATGTTCAGGATTACATAGCGTCCGTGTACATCGGTTGCTCCTCCCAGATAAGTTCCCTCAAGCATTACATTGGCATACATGATTGGTTCACCGGTATTGCCATCCCGTAAATAACCAGAGATCTTGGCGCTGCTGGCAAAAATTACCGTACTCCCCAGTATGGTAATCAGTAAACAGAAAATCCAACGGTAAGTTTTCACTGATATCCTCATTAACTAGACAATTTATCCAAACAAAATACTGCACTCAAAATGCCGTGCAAATTAGGGACTATGATTCATCTAAGATCGTATTGTTGTCACAAAATTTTGTTTCATTGCGTTTTTGTGAGTTGAATCACTTAGCTTGAGATAATCCCTGTAATGGTGGTGAAATTATCAGGTGCAAATGAATTATATGTGAGATATTAGATCAACTCAAATATCTACCGGTTTAACCCCGTGATTTGAACGATGTTTGCCGATTGCGGCTGCATAATTTGCTATATTCATGGAGGCTGGCGGGAATGAGAAAGTCCTTTCTAAATTAATACCATGCAATCACTGTCAATACCAACATCCAGGGCCCGGCAGATTGCCATCAAATGTCAATTGTTAAATCGGAATGCTTCCCTCGATATTGACACGGTTATCAAGCATCTTAGTTATGTTCAGATTGATACCATCCATGTGATCGAACGGGCCCATCATCATACACTGTGGACCCGCTGCCCAAATTATACTTCGGCTGGTTTGGATGGATTATTATCAGATAAAAGAACTGTATTCGAATTTTGGACTCACGCCGCCGCTTATCTGCCGATGGAGGATTACCGTTTCTATTTGCCGAAGATGGAGCGCTTCAATGATCCCCATAGCAAATGGGAAAAGGAACGGTTGAGGAATTTCGGTCATTTGATGGAACCGGTGCTGGAGCGCATTCGCAAGGAAGGTCCGCTGGGAGTGAAGGATTTTGAAGCACCGGTCAATGGAGACAAAAATCGCTGGGGCGGTCGAAAACCGGAAAAGGTTGCTCTGGAGATGCTTTTGTGGCAGGAGAAATTGATGGTCACACGCCGGGATAAATTCCATCGGATCTATGATTTAACTGAGCGGGTATTACCTGCGAGCATTGACACTTCGCTACCCACTGATGAAGAATCAGGGAAATTCCAGGTTTTAAGTACCCTCCAGAGCTATGGTCTCGCAACCGAAAAGGAAATCAACTATAATTTACAGCTGGTAGGGAAAACTGAAATCAGTTCGACTATCAGGGCCCTGATTGAGGCTGGTGAGATTGTTAAAGTAACAGTTGGCGGTTTGAAAGATACCTACTGGTGTCGGCCTGATGTTCTTAATATTCCAGAATATGCAGAGTCCGAAAAGGAGGTAAGCTTTTTATCACCTTTCGATAACCTGATCATCCAGCGGGACCGAGTAACGCGACTGTTTGACTTTGATTATACCCTGGAATGTTATGTTCCGGCGGCTAAGCGGAAGTGGGGATATTTCGTCACTCCGATCCTGTGGAGTGACCGACTGATTGGACGATTTGATCCCAAAGCTGACCGGAAGAAAAAAGAACTAATGATTAATAGTCTACAGTTTGAACCATGGTTTGATGAGCATGATAAAATTATCGAGCCTTTGGCACTGAGACTGGTTGGTTTTGCCGGATTCAATCAGTGTGAAAAGATCAAGATTATCAAGTCGGATAATCCCCGATTCAAAAAACGCCTGGCTGAAGTCTTGAAAGCGGTAATTTAATCGGTTATGATTTGAAATACCGCGGTAATACCCGGATCAACGACCACAATCCCTGCATTCTTTTCTTGATTGAATTGCCATACAGCAGTTTTGGCAGATTGATAAATGAATAATAAATCTTCTCGTTATAAGGATGCCACCACATGGACTGCCTGGCAAAGGGAAAATAATCTTTTACGATCACCTGGGGCTGGGTCATTTCCTCGAAGCCCCATTGACCGTGGGTCCGGCCACCGTTACCGGAGTTTTTGAAACCGCCCCAGGGTGTCTCGGCCATGCCATGGCTCATGAGGTGATCATTGATCAGCACGGCACCCACCTCTAGACGGCGGGCTAGTTTTTCGGCCACTTTTCGATCCTTGGACCAGACCGAACCGGTCAGTCCCAGATCGCTGTCATTGGCCAGTCGGATGGCTTCATCCATATCGGCCACCTTCATGATGGCCACTAACGGACCAAAAGTCTCTTCCTGCATGACACGCATATTGTGATTTACATCCACCAGAACAATTGCCGGCAGGATGTTTTTCGCGGAATTGTCGACCTGTTTGGATTGGGTGAGAATCCGGGCTCCCTTTTCTATGGCATCATCAAGATGATCCTGGACAATCGCTACCTGGGATTTAGTGGTCATGACGCCCATATCATTATCAAGGTTGTCGCCAAAACCGATCTTGAAGCGCTCGATTTGTTCTTTAATCTGCCGGCAGAAGTCATCATAGATGCTTTCATGAACATAAACCCGTTCCGTGGCGCCACAATTCTGACCGGAGTTAGTGAATCCGGCCCAGATGGCACCCATCACGGCCCGGTGAACATCGGCATCGGGACAGACCAGCATGGGATCGTTGCCACCCAGTTCCAGGCTCAGGGGCGTAAGGGTAGTGGCAGCCAGCTTACTAAGGATTTTACCCACTGCTTCCGATCCGGTGAAAAACAGTTTATTTACACCATTCTCAAAGAAAGCCGGGCCAGCTTCCCGGCCTGGAAGGTTGACGAAATTCAATAATCCTTCCGGTAAGCCGCATTCGTTAAAAACATCGACCAGTTTCTTTCCCACCAGCAAGGTTTCAGAGGCGGTCTTGATGACGATGGCGTTGCCGGACAGCAGACCAAAAACAATCTCATGGAACGGGATCCCAAAGGGGTAATTCCAGGGTGATATGATACCCACTACTCCGTGGGGCACATGGATTACTTTGCTGCGTTTGTATACCAGCAGGAGGCTGCCGGTTTTTAATTTCCTGTCCTTGAGAAATCTGGCGGCATTCTTGGCATAGTAATTGGCAGCCAGGGCAGCGGAGAACACTTCGGCCACCATGGCATCGAATTTTACTTTACCGTTATCGGCAGATATCAGATCGGCGATTTCGTCAGCATGTTCCACCAGGTAATCACGAACCTCGAATATGTATTTGGCCCGTTCCTTTACCGGTGTGGCGGCCCATTCTTTCTGGGCGGAGCGGGCTGTACTGAAAACCTGTTTGAGTTCCTGCGGGCTGGTCAGAGGCACCCGGCCGATCTTTTCGCCGGTGGCGGGGTTGTAGCAATCGGTATAGTTGGTCATTGGTCAGTGGTCATATGTCATTGGTTCAAATGAGTTATGTCATGCTGAGCTTGTCGAAGCATGATGTTTAAATTGATTTACCCTTCGACAGGCTCAGGGTGACGGTTTGTTTTTCGCGGGAAACTTTTCCATCAGGTACTCTGCCACAGCGGTTATTGTCAGGCTGGGATTAACGCCCAGATTGGCCGGGATCACTGAACCATCCATCACATACAAATTATCATAGCCATGGATTTTCCCATTGTGATCGATCACGCCCTTCTCCGGAGATTCGGCCATCACACAGCCACCCAGGATATGAGCAGTTGTGGATGTTCCAAAAAGAACTTCCGGGAGACAGCTGGCTGGCCGGCCATTGATCTTTTCCGCCATGCGCTCGGCAAATTCATTGGCCACCGGAATATAGGAAGGTACTTTTTTATCCGTATGCCAGTTGGAGTTCATGGACCTGAAACCCAGTCGCCACCAGCGCCGTTTGAATTCCAGTTTCAGGTAATTATCGATCTTCTGCATTACCAGCAGGATGGTAGCCCGTCTGGCCCAGCCAAAAGGAATCAGGAAACGCAGGAAGCGCAAAGGATGACGGATAATATTTCCCAGGAAGCGCAGGGGGCGCGGCCAGGGATTACCACCACCAACGAGCAGAGTAGTAATCATTCCCATGACATCGTGGCCCTTACCGTAGCGGACAGTCTCGATCTGGGTGTTTTCATCGGGATAGACACCGGAGGTGATTGCCAATCCTTTGGAATAGTCCACATCCGTTTTTTTGGCCAGAATTCCCAGCAGGGCCTCACTGTTGGTGCGGGTAAAATTTCCCAATTGCGGTGATATATCTGGTAATGATCCACTGCTCATACATTGATGGAGCAGTTTGACCGTGCCCATCACACCACCGGCGAAAACCACGCCTTTTGTGGTATAAGTACGCCGGCGGGGCAGGAAACCGGTTACTCGTTTGGCAGTCAGGCGGTAGCGGCCGTTTTCGGGAATCACATCCGTAATTCTTGTTTCAGGAATGATTTCAACTCCCAACTGTTCAGCCAGGTGCAGGTAATTCTTATCCAGGGTATTCTTGGCATTATGGCGGCAGCCGGTCATGCAGGCACCGCAATGAATACAGCCGGTCCGGTCAGGGCCTTCACCATCGAAATATGGATCGGGAACGGTTAGATCCGGTTCTCCGTAGTACACACTGACTTCGTTGATATGAAAAGTGTCACCCCGCCCGATATCGGTGGCACATTCCTTGAGAAGTTTATCGGCTGCTGTCAATTCCTGGGCTGGGGTAGCTCCCAGCATTTTCCGGGCCTGGTCATAGTAAGGCAGGATGGTTGACCGCCAGTTATCCAGGCCCCAGCTGGAGTCATCTAAAACATCATCGGGAGGATATAACAATTGGTTGGCGTAGACCAGTGAACCACCGCCGACACCGGTGCCATGGAGGATAAATACATCCTTCAGCAGAGTGAGGGCCTGAATTCCGTACAGGCCGATCTTGGGAAACCATAGAAATTTGCGCAGATTCCAGTTGCTTTTTGGAAAGTCCGGGCAGCGATAGCGTTTGCCCTGCTCAACCACGGCAACTTTATACCCTTTTTCGGCTAAGCGCAGGGCGGCCACCGAACCACCGAAACCGGAACCGATTATTATATAATCATACCCGTCTGACATGGGCGGGAATCTACATTGATTGGAGGTTAAATTAATATAATGAATTATTGTCTCGGATAGCTTGTTTCAACCAGCCGAGATGAGATTATATGCTGGTGAATTGTATTGTCTTCGTCAGGCTCAGGGTAGCATTATAATCCATACACCTGCCGTGGTACCAGATGCTGAGGATACTTATTCAACAGCTGCTTGCGTATTTCGTAACAGTAGTGGCATTCTTCAATATAGCCGACACTCTGATCGATTCCATGCTGTTGAGCCAGCCGGTGGGGGCCGCCTTTTACCAGCGGCTCACAGATTGGATGTGTATTGGCACTGTATTGTCTCGCCAGCTCCGACAATGATGTTTCCCACATATTTCCCATGCTGAGTCCCTGGCAGAGATGGACATTCCCACAGGAATCCACATGGACACGGGCAGGGTTTTCCAAATCTTCATAGGGGCACTTAGTAAGACACTCGGCAGGTTTCAGAGGTAATCCATTGACCAGTTTTTCAACGGCCCGGCCCCGGAAAACCACGCCGCCACCAACTATGGAAGCCCCTTTTTCGGTAACATTCGGATCCACGCTGGGTTCCTCAATACAGATTGCTCCGGCTGGCATTCCCAGGTTCTTTGCGGCCTGCAAAGCATGTTTGGCCGGGTTATCCTCATCACTGAAATGAAAGCTGTCATCGCTGATGGAGAAATCATTGATTCCCAAATCCGCTAATGGTTTCAACCACACTTCCGCATCCGTTACTGAAGTGGCCCAATAGGAATTAGTAACGATACCAACATCCAGGTTCCGGGTACGGGCCATCCGGACACCCTCCAATAGCAGGGGGTAATAGAGAAAGGCTTCACCACCTTCAAAATATACTTTGTTGATCGACTCGATTTTTTCGATTTGGGAAAATACCTGCCGTAATTGATCAATAGTAAAAGTACCTTCCGATTCGGGCCCGCAATACAGGAAACAATGATCGCATTCGTACAGACAAGTATATGTGAGCAGGAAATGGATTTCTTTTAACATGCTGCAGCTCCTCAGGTTAATGAAATTTAGTCATGAAAACCAGGCATCCAATGTTATACATAATTGATTGTTGCATGGATAGTGAACCGGTTAATAAGTTTCGACCATATGGTCGAAAATAGAACGATAGGTTGAATAATGTCATTATCCGAACGGCAGAAACGTGAAAAACAGCTGCGTATATGCACAATATTGACCGCGGCCAAGGAGCTGTACTCCAGCAAAGGTTATCAGGAAACATCGATGGTGGATATAGCCCAGGCCGCCGAACTGGGCAAGGCCACCATATATTATTATTTCCCGAATAAAGAAGCCATTTACCGTGAGCTGTTTATCAGCAGCGTCCGTGACCAGTTCAATCAATTGTCCGTTGGTATTGAATCGGCAACCAGTTTGAAGGAATTGTTGACCAGCATACTGTACGCTTATATTGACTGGGCTTATGCTGATCCACAATTCTTCGGCCTGCATTTCCCCTGGGGAAAAAATGCGCCCGTGCATATAATGGAGGAACCCGATGTGCTGGCAGAATTGATGGAACTGCATCGCCCGGTCCATGGAAAAATCAATTCTATCCTGGCGGACATTGCGGATGAATTCGATCCTCAGATAGTGTCCGGGATGATCTGGACCTTTATGTCGGGACTGGCCCAGAAGATACATCAGGGACTTCCGAAGGAAAAGCTGATTCCGGAAATCGATCTTTATATCAGTTGCCTGACCAACCAACTAACAAGGAATGAAAATGCTTAATAAACTCACTGCCGATGTCATCCGGCGTCCCTGGTTATATATTGTAGTTGTCCTGCTGATGACGGTATTCATGTTCAGTCAGGTGTCAAAAATGCGCATGGATCCAGATGTTACTGATGCCCTGCCGCAGAAGATTCCCGCCAAGCGACTGTATGATAAAATGACGGAAATATTTCCATCCAAGGATTTTGTCTTTATCGGTGTAGAGGGGGAGGATATTTTCAGCCCGGCCGCATTGCGGGAAGTGTGGGACTTGACTGAAAAGCTGGAAGAATATCCTGAGGTATACCGGGTCATGAGTCCAACCAACGTCAGCATGATCATTGGAACCGAGAAAGGAATGGAGGTCAAGGATATCCTCACGGCTCCACCTGTATCTGCCGGCGAAGTGCTTCAATTCAGGGAAAGATTATTCACTAATGATTTGGCACTGGGCAACCTGGTTTCCAAGGATTCTACCATGTTCGGGATCATGGTGATGTTGAAAAATACCACCGACGATATGGATTTCATGGAAGTATTCATTCCGTTTATGGATGAATGGGATTCGGACACTAATTTGCATTTTATCCCCACTGGAAAGCCGGTTGCCACCTATTACGTGGCCTGGGGAGTGATGAAGGACCTGGGCATGTTCTTCGGTGTTGGAATTCTGGTAATATTTGTGTTGCTGCTTGCTATCTACCGGAATATCCGGGGAATTGTCATTCCCATAGCGGTGGTAATTCTGTCAGTGGTCTGGTCCATGGGATCTATGGCACTGTTGGGCTTTCCCATGTCCCATTCCACCGAGATCCTGCCGATTCTGATTATGGCCATCGCCGTAGCCGACAGCATTCATATCATGACCCATTATTATACCCACGGGCGAAAGGCCCGGGATCGTAAAGAACTGGTCCGGATCACCATGGCCGATATGAATGCTCCGGTCGTGATGACATCGCTAACCACCATGGCCGGCTTCCTGTCCCTGGGAATCACCGATATATCGTCGATCAGGATCATGGGATCGTTCACGGCCCTGGGAGTTTTCTATGCCCTGCTGATCAGTCTGACGCTGGTACCGGCGATCCTGTCGCTGCTGAAAGTACCGAAACGGGTCAAAGCGGAAGATCAATCACCTGTCTCGATCCGGTTGATGACCGGTTGGGGTTATTTGTTGGTGCGGAAAAAGAACCTGCTCTATCCCATGGCGATGGTAGTATTGGTATTATCCATCTGGGATTTCAGTCGACTGGAGCATTCCTTCTCATCGATTGAGAATTTCGATCAGGACCATCCCGTGCGTCAGGCCAGTGAATTGATCAACGCTCATTTCGCTGGAACCAACTCATTCCAGATCATGATCGAAGGTTCGGAAAATGACCAGATGAAGGATCCGCGTATTCTCCAGGATATGGAAGGACTGAAGCAATTGGCCCTGTCGCTGGAGAATGTGGGTGATGCCATGTCGCTGGCGGATTATGTTAAGCGCTTCAGTAAGGTTCTTCACGGCGACGATGAAGCCTATAATGTTATTCCCGGTGAACAGGTGGTAGTGGATTACCTGGATTGGGAACAGGTAAATGATGAATGGGTGGAAGTAACCAGACTCGACACGGTGTCTGGTAAAGACCTGGTGGCGCAGTATCTGGCTCTGTATGAGATGTCCGGGAAACCGGAGGATATGGCCAGCATTGTTGATTATAATTACCGTAATGCCCTGATGTCAATTTTCCTTAGTGTAGATGATCAGGCCGATCTTCGGGTGATCAATAAAGAGCTGGATGCCTATATAGCCGATCATTTTGAGAATACAACCACCGCTGTCACCGGCATGGCCCGGCTGATTACGGTAGTTGACGATCTGATTGTTTCGGGACAGATTGTCAGTATCAGTGCTTCGCTGATTCTGGTATGGCTGATAACCAGCTTTATGTTTAAATCACCGATCGTAGGTCTGTTCAACACCATCCCGCTGTTTTTTGCCATGCTGTTGAATTTTACGATCATGGGTCTGTCAAATATTAGTGTGAACATGACTACCATGATGACCTCCAGTATTGCTATTGGAGTGGGTGTTGATTATGCCATCCATTACATGTACCGCTATCGCCATAAACTACGCTCCAGTGGTGATTACGGTCAGGCGGTGGTGGCTTCGATGCAGGATTCCGGGGTGGCGATTGGTTTCAATTCTCTGGTAGTGGCGGCTGGGTTTGCCGTGATCGGACTGTCACAATTCGTATCGGTTGCCAATCTGGGAATTCTGATTGCCATGACCCTGTTGACCTCGGCCTTTGGTGCCTTAACGGTGATGCCGCTGGTATTTCTCAAATTCAAACCGAGGGCTATTTTGACCACGGAATACACGGAAGGACACGGAAAGAAGAAATGAGTTTGAATGTTTTTTTATTAGATATTTTGAGAAGGATATTATGGGAAAATTGATTTATGAAGAAGAGAGTTTTCAAATTAACGGGGCCTGTTTCGTGGTCTATAAAAATATGGGTTCCGGGTTTCTGGAAGCTGTGTATCAGGAATGCCTGGAGTTGGAGATGAAGGAGCAAAACATACCTTTTATAGCACAACAGGAACTGGAATTGAAATATAAAAATGAAACACTGAAACAGGTGTATCGGCCTGACTTCGTCTGCTATGATAAAATTATCCTGGAGATTAAGGCAGTGGATCAATTGTCTAACGAACTCCGGGCTCAGATTATTAACTACTTGCATGCAACCAGCTTTAAACTTGGACTACTGGTCAATTTCGGTCATCACCCGCTTTTGGAACATGAAAGGTTCGTTTTATGAGAAAAATAATTAATAATCATTCTGTGTGTTTCCGTGTTTTCTGTGGTTTGCTTCTTCTCTCAACTGGTTTATCAGCCCAGAATATGACTGGTTATGAAATAATGGATAAAGCTCTCAACCAGTCCAGCTGGGAGGATATGCAGTCGGATATGAAACTGATTCTGCGTAATGCCCGGGGTGAGGAACGGAAAAGGGATGTTGCTTTCTATTCCAGGGATACCGAAGATGATCTCAGCCGGATGCTGATGCGTTTTCAGGCCCCGGCCGATGTGAAGGGCACCAGCTATCTTTCATTGGAAACGTCTGGTGGTGATGATGAGAACTACCTGTACCTGCCGGCCTTGCGTAGGGTGAAAAAGATAGCTTCTAGTGGAAGTGGGGGGAACTTCATGTCCAGCGATTTTACCTACTACGATATCGGCATGCCTGAGCTTGAGGATTGGAAATACCGGCTGTTGCGGGAAGAGGAGAAAAAGGGCCAGGCCTGTTATGTGATTGAATGCCTGCCGGCCACAGACAAAATCCTGGATGATACCGGATATGGTAAAATAATCCGCTGGGTTGAGAAGAAACGTTTCAATACCGTTTGGAGTGAGTACTACGATAATGGCCTGAATAAATGGAAGGAACTGGAAGTAGCGGAGTTCCGGGAAATCAAGGGAGTTGATTTTGCTACGGTCATGATTATGGTGGATACCCAGACCGGTCATTCCAGTGAGATGCGTTTTGAGAATCTTAAAGTGGATGTGGGCCTTCCGGATAATTTTTTCTCTGTCCGCTATCTGCAGCGGGGGCGGTGATGGTTCTTAACTGCGGAATACACGGAAATATACAAAAGGAGAGAAGGGCTATAGTTTATTGGCTGGTTGTCCTCGTTATGCTGGTATCTACAGTCAGTGCTGATATCAATGGTTATCTGAAAGGTTTTGCCTTTATCGACCCCCACCAGGAACGCTATGACCGGCTTGGCACCCGCTTTCAAACAAGGTTTGCGGGAGGGTTTGGTACGAGGATGGAGTATTTTGCCGCTATAAATTACGAACTCGACCTGGCGGATACCTTCGTTGATACCATCGATAGCGAGGTGGACGCAGCCTTTTCACGTACCGCCAACTTTAGGGTTTATCCGGTTGAATACTACCTGGACCTTCATTTGAATAATGCCGACTTCAGGATCGGACAGCAGTTCATTTTCTGGGGTTCCGCCAGTTGGGTCAATCCCACCGATGTGATCAATCCTTGGGATTATGCCAACATGAGCGGTGAGGTCGAGGATTACCGTCTGCCGGTCCTGGCGGTGAATGTGCAGTGGTATTTCGAACGGCTTACCCTGCAGGGTGTGATTATCCCCGGATTCACACCATCAGTCATGTCCTATCCTCCGGGTACAAAGGTGATTTACCCGGACATGAAAGTAAATAAACCGCAGTTAGGTTTGCGGGGGACATCCTATTCGGGCAACACCGATTTGTCCATTTATCTCTATCGTGGTTATGACCAGTTACCCAGCATTCAGTATTCCATGGATATGTCTCAGTTGCCACCGGTGCCGCAATTTCTGGCGGAATATAATCCGATATCGTTATTCGGATTGGATTTTATCCGGCCGGCCGGGGCCTGGAATATCATGGGTGAGGCAGCTTATGTCCGTACGGCGGATGAGGGAGGAAATGATGTATTTATTACTAACTCCAATATCCAGTCGGCTTTAGGACTGGATTATATCTGGTCTGAAGATCTTTCTTTGAATATGCAGTATAACAGCCAACTGTTATTGGATTATGAATACAGTGTTGAGCAGGCTCTGATCCAGAATATGGGGCTGGCTGATTATCTCTCTGCCGATGAGGAATACAGCCATTCAATATCGTCGATGATATCCTGGTCTCCGGCTAACTATGTTACCAGCCAGTTGATCGGGCAATACAATTTAGAAGATCGGGATTCCTTCATCATGGGTTTCGTTTCCTGGGAGATGGCCGATGCCACCCAATTTACAATTGGTACGGTCCTGTTTTCCGGAGCCGAGAGTACCACCTATGGGAAGATGGATAAGGCTGACAGAATTTTTATTGAACTTAAACGTTCTTTCTAGAAAACAGCCGATCCTAATAAAAGCCCGTAGAACATACCCAGAATCAGCATCTCAGCCAGACCGGTCAGCAACATGTACACCAGGGCAGCAGCCGGAATCTGCAATGTCATCCACTGGGTGGCGGCATACATCACAACCCTGAAAAACCAGATCAGCACGCCATAACTCAAACCTTTGAGCAGTCCACTGACACCCGGCAGGCTTGAGTATAACAGGATAAAAATTGCCGCCATGATAAAGCCATAAAGCAGGTCAATTACCAGACCAGCTGGCATGTTGATCGATTTTTTTGCGATTGGCTGATTAAATGAATACAGGTTCTGAGCCAGTGGGTTGGCATTTATTAATCCGTCCAGAATACCAAATAATAATCCGGCGATAATACTGACAATAATGTAGTTGACCATTGATCCCCTCCCGGTTAAGCTGGGAATGTTGAATTATTTGCTAAAACTTAACTTTTCTTGCACTTTGCGTACAATTGTGCCATCTTTCAGATAACGATACAAATCTTTCCCCGGACACAATGTCTCAGTATAATCCTTATGGCCCTTTATATCTTCCGGAGCGACATCGTATTTACTTGCCAGAAATACTGTCAGATTGACTATAGCGTCCAACTGATCGTCCGTGATAATCTGGTTTTCATAATTGCCCATGACACAGATCAGTGCATGGCCGGTCGGATCGTAGGTGGTATTGGTCGCTCCCGGATAGTTGATCGGCCGGGCTTCATAAATATTGGCCTCCAGGTCGATCATGAAATGGTAGGGGATGTCAATCCAGTTCTTGGCGTCCGACATGCTCCAGGTCTGAAGATTTCGTAAATACTGGATCGGATCCTTGTCAACAGGAAAATCTTCACCGCCATGATGGATCGTGATCTTGGAAATATCATGAACCGGCAGTGCTTTCTCAAGGGGCTTTGAACCCCAATCGGTTCGCGAAATAACCGTTAATTCAGATGGATAAGATAGCTCGGTAACTGGAATATTTCCTGGGCTGAATATTGCACAGCTTGCGAAAAAGAATAGTACCGTAGTTAAAATAATGTGGGATAATTTCATTCTACCTGCTGACTAAATATATAATGTTTATCAATATTCAAAATTAGATATAATTAATAGATTTAGAAATACTTTACTTGCCACTTGATGATATAATTTTTAAATTCTACACAAAGGTAGTATATGAAATTATCCAAAACCAGCGAATATGCCATCCGGGTGCTAGTCTACCTGGCGGGTACACCGGATACATTGTTTTCCGTAAATCAATTACACAATGATCTTGACCTGCCATATAAGTATCTTGGCCGGTTAATGAGCAGGTTGGCCGAAGCCGGGTTGGTGAATGCTACTCAGGGTAAACAAGGCGGTTTTCAGCTCGCCCGCCCGACCAGTGAAATCTTTTTGAGTGAAATTGTCGACATTACTGAAGGACTGGACAGTTTTATGAGCTGTGTTTTGGGATTTGATGAATGTTCCAAGGATGATCCTTGTGCACTTCACCGCCAGTGGGAAAGTATTCAGGCTGGTATATCCGCCATGCTGACAAACACATCGTTGGCCGATCTGTCGGCTCAGGAAATTATCAGACATTAAAAATTTTTAGAATTAAATACTATAACGAGGTAGAATTAAAATGAGTGATTTGAAGAAAAAGGCACGTGAGCAGAAAGACCTGCTGAAGCATATGATCCTGCAGTTGCATGAAGGTGTGGTACCGGAGCAGGTAAAACAGCGCCTGGCCCAGTTGATGGGAAAGGTACCTTATGAATATGTTGTGGAAGTGGAGCAGGAATTGATTGCTGAGGGCCTGCCCCAGGAAGAAATTCTGAAACTATGTGATGTTCATGTCATGGCTATGGATGGACAGATTGACTCAAGTGGTCAGCAGGTAGCGCCGGAAGGACATCCTGTCCACACTTTCAAGCAGGAAAATCAGGCTCTGCAGTGGGTGATCAGTGATATTGAGAAACTATATTCTGAGATATTGATATCTGATAATGGTGATCTGCCGGCCGACAGTTTATTCAAGCTGCGAACCCAGTTCAACTCACTGTCTGATGTGGAAAAGCATTACCGCCGTAAGGAGAATCTGCTGTTTCCCTTCCTGGAAGCGAATGGTATCACCGGACCTCCCACTGTTATGTGGGGCAAGCACGATGAGGTGCGACAAGCATTGAAATCAGCCCATGAGGCCTTAAGGAAGGTCGCTGCGGATAATCTGCCGGGACTGCATTCGGTGGTAAAACTGTTATTAAAGCCGGCCACCAAAGCGGTAGCGGATATGATCTACAAGGAAGAGGAAATTCTCCTGCCCATGTCTATGGATACACTTAGTGAAGCACAGTGGTATCAGGTGGCCCAACAGAGTGCCGAGATCGGGTTCTGTCTGTATGATCCGGTTGTGGAGTGGCAACCAGAAAAACTGGAAGAATCTTCCGCGACTGGACCGGATATGTCCAAAGTACTACTCCCCAGTGGATCACTGGCGATCCCTGAACTGTTGGCAATATTGAACACCATTCCCTTTGATATTACCTTTGTGGATAAAGATGATACGGTGCGCTATTTTTCCCAGGGACGGGAGCGGATCTTTGAGCGCAACCGGGCCGTGATCGGTCGAAAAGTACAACTCTGCCATCCACCTAAATCGGTTCATATTGTTGAGCAGATTCTGGAGGATTTCAAGGCTGGCAGGGAAACCCACGCCCAATTCTGGATAACAATGGACGGCCGCTTCCTCTGTATCGAATATTATGCCCTGCATGATTCCGATGGGGAATACTTGGGTGTGTTGGAGGTCAGTCAGGATTTGACCGAGAAAAGGGCTCTTGACGGCGAACAACGATTATTGAATTATGTACAGGAAGGAGCGAAGGCATGAGTGGTTGCGCAACAGGTGATTTTATTCACCGTCAACCAATAACACCGGCAATGACGGTGATTGATTTTCTGGAAAATTATCCGGAACTGAGAATACAACTGATGGAATATGCGCCTGAATTGCAGGATGTGCAGGGGACTGATCTGTTTAATACAATTGCCAGTGCCGTTACCTTACAGCAGCTGGCTGATAATCTGGAGCAGCCGGTGTTGAAAATAGTCAGTGAGTTGCGTTCGCGGGCCGGTGCGGTTACCGGTGTGGCCTTCGACAGCGATGCGACTGCTCCGGTCTGGTTTCAGTCCAAATTGGTGAGAACAACGCTGGATGCACGGGAACTGCTGGCAAATGGCGGGCATCCGCTGATGGCGGTTTTCGAGGGCATGACTAAACTCAGCGGTGGGGAAATATTTGAACTGATAACTCCGTTTTTGCCCGAGCCGTTGATCGAGCGCCTGCGACAGGAGGATTACCCCGGTTGGAGCAGCTGTGATGAAGAAGGACTGTTTCATAATTATTTTCTGAAGGCTGGAGAATGATATGTCGGATCAAAAAATTGGTGAATTCTTAACCGATCTGGATTTTGAGGGATTATGCGCCACGATTGATTATCAGGTTGAGTCAATCGTGAGTCAATCACTGTTCAAGAATGAAACCGGAATGGCCAGTTTGTTTGCCTTTGACCAGGAGCAGAGTATCAGCGAGCATACAACCCCCTATGATGCTGTCGTCCATGTCCTGGAGGGACAGGCCGATATAATTATCGATGGTGGTTCCAATATTGTTACCGCCGGCGAAAAAATTGAAATGCCGGCCAACCATCCCCATGCTGTCAGGGCTCCGGAACGCTTTAAAATGCTGCTGGTGATGGTAAAGAAATAATCGGTCATTTCGAATCCTGATCGATCGGGATGAGAAATCTACATTTATGATACACTATTCGATTTCGAAGTCTAATTACTATCTTAACGTTTCCAGAGCTATAATTGCACTGATCCCTGCCTGCTAAAGTAGATTCCTCCATCAGCTATACTGATGTTCGGAATGACTCATCTATTTTGGTCATGGAAACTGGTGAAGCAAATTGAAAAATTTGGGGTAGTTTACCTAGAGCACTCTATTAGTAGCCAATGGCTTCAGCCATGGGATTAAATATTATCAGTTGTAGATTAACCGCTTCAACGGTTTATCCAGTCCGCGATGTAAATTCCACCGGTAATTATCAGGATAAAAAATGAAATCGTATCACAAGGAATTATGGTTCACCATCCCGGAGCGGATGGATTTTGTAAATATCACTACCGATGTGGAACAGGCCCTGCGGGAGAGCGGCATTCAGGAGGGACTCTGTCTGGTGAATGCCATGCATATAACCGCTTCGGTATTCATTAACGATGACGAATCAGGCCTCCACCGTGATTACAAAAAATGGCTGGAGGAGCTGGCCCCCCATGCTCCGATCAGCCGCTATGAGCACAACCGTACCGGGGAGGACAACGGCGATGCCCATCATAAACGGCAGATCATGGGCCGCGAGGTGGTCGTGGCCGTCACCGAAGGCCGGCTCCATTTCGGAACCTGGGAACAGATTTTCTATGGCGAGTTTGACGGCCGCCGGAACAAGCGTGTTCTGGTGAAAATCATTGGTGAATGATGCCTGACCTGGACCGCCGGACCCTGGTTTACATCGCTGTTTTCGGCACCTTCTGGGGGCTGGTAGAGGCATCGCTGGGAACGATCCTCCATGCCCTGCGAATTCCATTGTCCGGATCGATTGTCTCCGCCACCGGACTGGTGATCCTGCTGGTTGCACGGTGTTATAATAACGTCCGTGGCAGTAGCGTGCTGATGGCCCTGATCGCCGGAGCGATAAAAATGATCGGTTTCAGTACCATCAAGCTGGGACCATTCATCGGTATCGTCATGGAAGGTGTGATCGTTGAGGTGATCCTGTCTACAATGGGCGTCGGCCTGGCCGGATTTATGCTGTCCGGTATTATGGTCGGTATCTACCCGTTGATCCAGAATATTATTACCAAATCGATCCTGTTCGGTGCCAGTTTTGTGCCGGTAATCCTGGAAACGGCGGAGGGTTTTTCCCAGGCCGTGGGATTGCCCCTTGGCTGGTGGCTATTGATAGTCTATGTGCTGATCCACCTGTTCTTCGGCCTGCTGGGCGCTCTGCTGGCCTGGCTTTTGCGGAACCGGATAAAAACTGCCCTGGAAACTGACTGATTTGACCCTTTTAACCTCGAAACGATTTTGGCTGGCACTGGTGTTGGTTACAGCCATTTACTGGCTGAAATCATCGCCCTATTTAATCACCGCCGGGGCGCTAATCCTGCTGGGAATAACATTTGCCGATACTGTCCGGCCGCTGCGTTTTCTGCGCTTCTGGCTGGCGATCATCCTGCTGGTGGTAATTGTGCCGGTCTTCGCCGGCCTGCAGGACAGCAGCTTTCTGGGGATCAGCTACAGCAGTGAAAAACTGGCCCAGACCACCCTGATGGCCCTGCGAGGAATCGTGATCTTTCTGCTGGTCCAGGTGCTGACTGTTAATTTAGACAGTGAAAAATTCGCCGGGTACCTGTCAAAATACGGTGGAAAGAATTTCACTACGCTTTACGATCTTTCCCGTGAGATCATTCCCAATGCGCGACATATCCTCAATAGCCGCTTCCGTGACCGGGACTGGCGGCTGTTCAATATTTTCCATCCCGGAAAGGTGCTGGATCGTGTTGGGAACCTGTTTGCCGATCTGATTCGCCTGGCCCGGCGGTTGGAAAATCCGTTCCGGCCAAGGATGGCGGCTGATCCCAGTGCGGTTATTGAAAAACTCCGATTGATGGAACAACC
This sequence comes from uncultured bacterium, assembly GCA_964410945.1. Taxonomy (GTDB): domain Bacteria; phylum Fidelibacterota; class Marinisomatia; order Marinisomatales; family TCS56; genus CAYPJE01. The sequence goes on along the minus strand of CAYPJE010000017.1, from coordinate 38,969 downwards.
GGTGCTGGTAATTGTGACCGGAGGGCCGGGCAGCGGCAAGACCAGTTGGCTGGAACAACTATATCAGGAGCTCCAAAACAATAAGATTAATGCCGATGGCATCCTCACCCGACGGAAGTATATCACGGCCGATAAATGGCAGTTGGAAATGGTCGAAATGGTGGCAGGTGAAACACGGGTGGCGGGGAAGATGGAGCCCATCATGCTGGGAGTGGAGACGGAAAACTATTACATGGATCCTGCTGTAATGGCCTGGGGTTCCCAGCACTTGTCCCGGTTGAGAACGGATTGGCTTCTGGTAGACGAAGTTGGCATCTTCGAATTCAATTATCAGGGGTTCTATCCGGCCTTGAAGGAGCTGGACAGTATTTTCAGAGGGAAATTGATTATCGGACTGCGCAAATCCTTGCTGGTGGAACTGGATGATTTTCTGGCCGCCAATCTGCCCCAAATTCATAGCTGGCGGCGTTACTATGTTCTGCTGGATGAAGCCTGACCATGCATACATATTAACCGGGGGACACAGCCGGCGTTTCGGAAGTCCCAAGTGCATCGCCAAGATCGGTGAACGGACGATGCTGGAGATCGTGGCCGGGAACCTGATTGGGGTATTTCCTAATGTTTATCAGGTTGGGAAACAGGCTTATGGTGAGCTGCCGTTTATCAAGGATATCTCCGACCGGCAGAATCCCCTTACTGGTATCGTTACTGCTTTGCGGCATTGCCCTGACGAATGGGCTTTCATTATGGCCTGTGATATGCCTGGAGTGGATGCAGCGGTGTTGAACCGTTTGGTGGAAAAATTAGACGATGAATCTCAAATCGTGCTTCCTGAAGTTGACGGGTACCTGCAATACACCTGTGGCTTCCATCATAAGTCACTGTCAACATTGCTCGAGGAAAAGCTGGCCGCCAATGACCCGGCCCTGCACCGGATCGTGAAGACGGTAAACTACAAATCGGTTCAGTTCAGTGATAAAGAAAAATTTTTAAATGTGAATCGGGTGGGGGATTTGGTATAAATAAATTTAACTATCGCACTTCAAAATGGAATCCACCGGGTAAAACATTTTGTCCCATGCATTGTAAATATATCTGGGTCAACCTCCGTTAAAACAATGGCTCTGTGTCCAATACCTACGGACGCTATTCCTCCCGTAAAAAATGATAGTTGTAACGGTCGCAGCAGGGTGCTTCCAACACTAATGTGTCATGTCCAAACAAATAGAGATATTTTTCCAGATCATACAATATCAGCCTGGTACTGTCATCTGGAACAAACCTTACCAATGGTATATTGTCTGCTATAACCGTATCGATTACTATTCGTCCGAAATCAAGCAACGTATCGGCTTCAATGAAACCCCAGATGCCATAGGGCTTGGTTTTCAGGTAATCGAAGTGAAAATCGGTAGTGTTAACATCACCGGCCCAACCACCGGAAACCATAAAACATTTCCAGGTGCCGTACACATCAAGCTGGTTTCCCTGGAAAATCTCATTATTATAGTAATTGTTGGTTGGAATATCATTAAAATATTCTATCGACCCAATTCTAGCAACCGCTTTTATTGTCCGGATGATATTTTCGACTTCAGGGTATTCAGTATGCTGAAATGAAATTCGCAATCCTTCAAGGTAATATTCGCCCTGCAACATATAATGAATACCAATGGATATTGTATCTGCGCTATAATATAAAATACCGACAATATCATCATCAGAGCAAAATATTGTGCTTGATGTCAGCCAGATTGGACTGTCAGTGGGGTCGGGATAAATAATAGAATCCGGAAAAGGATAGGATAAGGTATCACCATAGTCCTCACACCACAAGGGGCCACAGTATTGGTAAGAAAAAATTATTGTATTATTGTCTCGATTTTTATAGAACGTGTTGCCTTCGAATCCAACCATACCTGCTCCTTCATAGAATTCCGGGAACTGGATTGTATAGAATTCCTTGAAGTTTTCAGTTGCCCAATTTGAATTTTGTTCGATATTCACACAGTCGGTTTTACTATATCCGATGTCGTTTTCATCATTCGCTTCATCACAAGACAAAAAAAAATACAAAGCAAGTAACAGGATTAAATAAATTCTTGTCATAGCGACTATTTCCCTAGGTATTTGTTTTGCTGAAATATTCCGTTATTTCATAGTACAATCGACAATCAAAACAGTATATTCATCCGTTTCATAACCTGTAGTGGAATTTTACACAATAACCCCTTGGTTATAAAGTGAAAAATCAGGGTGGGTGTGTCAGGTGAGCCTGTCTGCGCAAAAGCTTACAAACAGAAGACCAGTAGATCCCAGTTTTGGTTTTAACAGCAACAATTAATTATATTCAGCCAAATATGGAAATAATCCTGCGTTTTGGCTGAATATAATTTAAGGTTCAAACAATAAATCCAGGGTGATGCTTTGTTGAATCAATCCACGTAAGTATTGGTTTTCAGCAACTCCGAAGGTGGAAATCAGTGTCGGGTGAATTGTCTTACGCGTTTTGGTGATCCGACTAAACAAGTCGATTTTGTTCCGCAATTCGGCAGCATATCTTTTTGTGATAGAGAATTCTGCATTATAAAATTTCATTTCGCATAAATTTATAATATTATCTGCCCGGTCGATCAGCAGGTCGATTTGTGCACCGGAATCATTATCCTGATAGCGCCAGGTTCCACTCGTTGCGAAAATGGCATCAATTCCCAGACTTTTCCGGATTTGCTGCTGATGTTTCAGGCACAGTGATTCAAAACTCAGACCGGACCAGATTTTATATGATGGGGAAGAAAATTGCCTCATCCAGGTTCCGGCCCCGGTGGATTTACTATCCTGAATGAAACGAAGATAAAACAATGAGTATTCATCGGTCAGGCGGTAAACTGTATCTTTAGTACGTTTATAAAGGGGTTGGTAGCTGGTTATAAATTCTGATTGCTCCAGTTCCGCTAAAGTATAGGTAAGAGTGCCTCCGGTAAGCAATTTACTTTTTGTTACAATTTCACTACGGGTTAATCCATAGCGTGATCCTGTTAATATCCGGATAATATTTTCATGCCTTTCATGATGTTCTTCATTGTACAAAAACACACCTTTTTCCAGAAGCACATACACCCTGATTTCCTGGGCGTTGCAGGCCGATGGCGCGGTGCGCTTACATTTAACCTTTCCCTGTCTGTTCTTCGTTATACCACAAGCCGCCCACAGCATATTGGATATGTCCTGGTCTGAGACAGGAGTGTCCCGCCATTTTCTGGTAGTTCGTCTTTTCTCCAAGGCCTCCATCAAGGGAAACTGGAGGCCTTTCTGCGGATCTGGTAGTTTAATTGTTTCTGCCATTAGTTTCTTATAGCTGCAAATTGATCACCCGGAAGTTAGTTTGTATAAAATACTTCTTTTACAGAAAATTATAAATTGTTTTAATTATAATAGAGTTACGGGTAGTGTATTTATGTAAATAGCGGAGGTTTGGGTATACCGCCCAATACAGCTTTTAAAAGCGGTGGTTACCTTGCATATGCCTGCAGTTCGTCGATCAGACCCAATTTGCAGGCCTGTTCAACGATTTGCCGCTCCCCGAGCCGATTGAAGTACAGGGAACAGTAATTTCGCTGGATTAAAGTACCATGGAATAAGTAATACTCAATCCGCAGAATTCCCTGAGGATTTTCCACCAGGCTCAGAGCATAATCCACGTAACGCGTCGTGGCAAAAGAGGCTTCACTGGTCAGGTGACTGACAATATGATCAATATCAATCCCGGTACCGTTTTGGGCGCGGGTGATCAGTTCCTGCAACTGGCCGGTAAATACTGGCGTTTTCATTTATTCTATTCCCATGGATTGTAACTGATTCAGGGCCGGAAGCTAGTTGCTTGGCCATCACAATTCATTTGATATATGTCAAAAAATTAACAGTTTTTCTTTCTGAGTCGACTCAGGGTCTCCTGGGTTATTCCCATTAGTGAGGCAATATGCCCAAGCTTGGCACGATTGAATAATTCAGGGGCGGTTTCTTTCAGAAGATTATATTTTTCACCAGCACTCATTCGTGAGAAATCCCTGGTCAAAGTATTTCCACTGATTAGCTGCTCTTCAATCAGAGTTTTTGCAAAATCTTCCAACTGGGGATACTTCCCAAACTCCTGATTAGCCGATCGTGAAAAGCCTATAACAGCTGCAGTTTCACAAGCCTGTAAATACTCAGTGGCTGGAGTTTGTTTTATATAGGCTTCCGTGGATGTAAAAACCTGATTTTCTAAATAGATCCAATCCGTTACATCAACCCCATCCTCCAGATGGTATTTTCTTATCATACCTGATTTGAGGAACCACAGGTGGTTGCAGCGTTGTCCTTCCCGCAGCAGAAATTCATTCTTACCTAATTGCCGTGGCTCGGCAAGCTCCCGGATAACCGCCTCTGTTTGGGAATTAAGATCGGTAAACTGCCGAATGTAATTGAACAACTGTCTCATTTGAATTTTATATTGATTTGCTGGATGGAAATAATTGCCAAATGATGATGTTGTTTGGTTATGTCAAACTATTCAAGGCTGCTTCCATTGAGTCCACAAAATTGATTTGGCGTGCCTTATTACACTCGAAAATGAAATCCTGCAGACTTTTACTTTTATATTCAGTAAAAACGCCGATGACTGCCAGGCGCTTCCGGTAATTGGAGAATTTTTGCAGGATTTCACCAGCCAGACCGGTCTTTAAATCAAAGAAATCGACAGTAATATTTTCTTCGTGAATAATAATCCGTGGGGCACCCTGATAATCACAGTTGCCGAGGATATCGAGGGCATCCTGAACCGACCTTATTTCGATTTCTTCAGATTTCACTACGGCAATTGCCGTTTCATTGATTTCTTTTATTACTAATTCCAAATTAATTGTGCTCTCGGTTTTCAGTCAGCTTTGATATTTACTATTGCCTGCCGCTCCCGGTTGACGGTCAGCCGGGTCACATCCGGGCGTGAATAGTGGCCGGAGGGATCGAAATTCTGCCGTTCTTCGAAAACCCGATTGATATCCACGGTAACGGTGAAAAGTCCTTCGCTGTTGACTACCGGTTCAAGCACCCAGTTGCCATTGGGTCCCGCCACACAGGAACCGCCATCGGTGAGGATTTCCGGGCAGTTCTCCAGGATTTTATCCCGGTGGGGCGTATCTTCCGGGAAATCGTCTCTGCGCATCAGTCCGGAAACCGATACCACGTAAGAACGGGCTTCCTTGGCAATGAACTTGGTAATATCCGCCGTATTGCGTTTCGAACCGGGCCAGACTGCCACGTGCAGGTCTTCACCCAGCCCGTAAAGCGTGGCCCGGGGCAGGGGCATCCAGTTCTCCCAGCAGTTCAGTCCGCCAACTGTAAACTGTTTTAGCGGATGGACCCGCAGGCCATGGCCGTCCCCGGGCGACCAGGTCAGGCGTTCGTCAAAAGTTGGTTGTAACTTGCGGTGGACTGATTGGATCAGACCGGCTGGATCAATATATACCAGCGAAGCATACAGGCTGTGGCCGCCGCGATTTTGTGCCCGCTCAACGATACCCAGATAGACGGCGGTTCTGTTATTTTTTGCCAGTTGACAGACCTCATCCAAGTCACCGGATTCGATTTGAACAGCGTTACGGATATAATGAGCGTGGAGTTCCTTCTGAACCGGTGAATCAAAATCAGCCCCGTTGGTCAGGCCAATCCAGAATGGATAACCCGGCAGCAGGGCCTCACCAAAAGCCACCAGATTGCAGCCTTGTTCACCGGCCTCAGTGATTTTATGTGTAATTTTTTCCAGGGTGGCAGCCTTATTGAACCAGACCGGAGCAATCTGGGCCAGGCCTACCTTTAGTTGATGATCGTTTGCCATTTCATTACCTTATATTGAGCCGGGTTAATGTCAATATTTGCCAGTTATTTGAACTGATTTTTCATCGCGCTTGAACAGGATTGCCAACAGAATTCCAGCCGTAATCAGCACCAGCCAGTTGATTGTTATGGCCGCCACCTCGAAATAATACTCCCGGTGGATTCCAAACCGGAGTGATACAAAGACCAGTGAAAGAATTGTCAGGATGAATCCACTCAGGAATAACCACCTGATTGAGTTTTCCAGTCGATTGTGGCGATTAAAAATAAATGCCAGCGGGAGAAAAGCAATCCCCATCATGAGGTAGCCAAAATCCTCTAAAACTATGAAAAGTCCGTGGGCATTGAACTGGGTCAGGAGAGCAATTCCATCATACTCACCGTTCAGCAAGCTGGGCTGGATCACCGATACCTGGATGAAATAATCAATGGTGATTGTACCAGCAGCGATCAGGGCAAAGGTTAGTCCAACCTGGCTGTAGATTTTTTTGGTTCGGGGTGCCCATTGGTGAAGCGTTGCCATCAGGGCCAGGTAAACCAGTGTCAGCACCATGGCCGGGTACATCCAATAGTAATCCCTGGGGAATCGTTCAGCGATATCGGTATAGGGATATTCATAACAATCTCCCAGGCAGAAAGGACCGGCCAGGGGTGGGGTACAAATGGCAATCCCGAAGGTTATTACAGTAAGTACTGCAGTAAGGATTGCTATAATATATCCGAATCTGTAAAGGCTGTTATCTTTGCCGCCTGACTGGGTCATACTATCCATTTTATCCCTCCTTATGTTCTGAATTTAAACCTGGATGAATTGAAATGGGTTTGAAAAAGCCAGTACTTAATGGGAGGTGAAATACCGTATTTCAAGGACGGTCATAGTTTCCGCCACATGATATAGGCGTCTGTCAGTCCTTTCTTTTGATGATCAAAAGCTTCCGGAATTTCACCGATAATTCTGAATCCAATTTTTTCCCACAGTCTGATCGCTTCGGTATTGGATTTGACAACAATATTGAACTGCATGGCCTTATAACCCAGTCGCCGGGCCTCATCCAAGGCGAATTCTCCCATTGCGATTCCGATTCTCTGGCCGGCTTTCTCAGGTGCCACCATGAATGAAGCATTGGCGATGTGCGAGCCCAGATCCGGTTGATTGTCTGTGATTAGAAAAGTACCAACAATCATCCCACTAACTTCAGCAACATAGGTGTTCTTATCTGATCCGCACCAGTAATCCAGCATTTTCTCCTGACTGGAATCCGGTGCAAAAACGTATGTATCACCAGTTGCGATTACTGCTTTAATGATTGCCCATATCCGGTCATGATCGTTCCGAGAGGCAATCCGTATATTGACTGAATGAACCACAGGGAAATATAATTCATCAGCCCAATGTCTATAAAATAAAAAAGCAGGGATAACCACTGTGTTGTCCCTGCTTAAATACATATTTTCAGCAGCCACCCTCCGGTGCTTTTTTCTTTTTCTTTCTTTTGATGGGCGGTTTTGGTGCTGCGGTTTTTGTATCGGTCGCTGGGGCAGCCAGTGCTCCACCGCCGCCAAATTTCTGGCTGGCAGCCTGGCGGAAATCGTAGCGGGCAAATTCATCATCAGGACTGGTAACCCTGGGAGCAGTGGGATTCAGGATTGTTTCTGTCCAGTAATTCAGACCGCCCTGCAGTACATAATTATTTTCATAGCCCAACTGCCGCAGGATCATCCAGGCCTTGTGGGCTGCCGTTGTACCATTGGAATAGAGAATATTCATACGGATACCTTGATCCAGGTAATCGACCCATTCCTCGGAAAGGATATCAGCCACCGGAATATTGATGGCGTTATCCAGGTGGAAAACCTCAAATTCCTGAGGAGTCCGCACGTCGATCAACTGGATCGATGGATCGTCGTTAACCAGCCAATCCGCCAATTCATCAGGGTGGATCATTTCAGTTCCAAACTGGATCTCTTCCAGCATTTCCCCGGCCGTCAATTTATAGGGCTGGGTTGTGTTCTCCGGCACCATGGCAATCACCAGGGCCAGAATGATGATCACCGAAGTGAGCAGGATTCGCGGTTTGATTCGAATCCGTTCGCGGATGCGCTTTTCCTGTACAGCCATCAGTACTCCTCCCGGGGATAACGTTTTTCGGCCCATTCTCCACCCCAGAACATGGCGGCGGCGATGATCACCACCAGCAGCACCATGAAGCCCTGGGATACATGCAGCAGTTCGGACATTTTGATCGGACCCATGCTGCCGGCCATATACAATTTTTTTAGCAGGGGATATGATTCGGCAAACAGAAATACACCGACAAAAATTCCACCTAGAAATACCATGGCATCGATCTTCCCGATGGCGGCCGCGCAAGCGCTGGTCCCGGGACAGAATCCGCCGATTATGAAACCAGCACCCATTATTATCCCACCAATGATGGCCGACCACAAAAACAGGGGATTTACCCATACCAGGTTCAGGTCGATCATATCAAACAGGCTCAGATAAAGCAGGCCCAGCATTCCCGTTACACCGGCTGTGAAGAAAACCTTCAGCACCACCGTGTCGTAACCATAAAATACACCGGCCAGTTTGCGGCTGGATGAGAAACCGGCCTGCTCCAGCACGAAGCCGAAGCCGATGCCTACGATAAATGCGATCAGGAAATTCCAGCCCGGATCAATAATTTCATTTGGTATCAATGGTCCCATGGTAAACTCCTAAATCCAATTCTTTCTGAAAAAATAAGCCAGGGCGAAGGCTGTTCCGAAAATTGCCATCATTGTGACAAATCCAGCCACCGATAAGACTGCCATTCCGGTGAGGGCGGCGCCACTGGTGCAGCCACGGCCCAACTGGCTGCCAAAACCGAATAAGATCCCGCCGGTTCCCGCCATCAACAGGCGCTTGTTGGAGGTGATCCTGGGGGAGTGCTCAACCTTGAATTTCAGACGACCGGCAATGGCACCAGACAGGAAGCCACCCACGATAACACCCAGTACTTCAAATACCAGCCATGACTTCAACGGGTTTTTTCCATCCCCAACATATTTACTGTAATATTCCGAGTTGGCGGTGTGGGCCGGAGCAACAGTATCAACGGTTTCCACGATAACCGATTTAACGGCTCCACTGGCACCGAGACCGCGTCCGGAAAAATAAAATGCGGCGATCAGGACCAGTCCCAGCAGAACGCCAGCCAGATAGGGATTCATATATTTTGTTTTCATATTAAAAACCTGTCATTTGCCACAGAGACACAGAGATCGCAGAGTTATAGATAATCTCTTGGTGCATTACTATGGTTAATTTGTATTTGTTAATGATTTTGTCCTCTCAGCATTCTCTGTACCACAATGGCAAGAAATTCACTTAATATAACCAGCGGCTGGCCTGGCCCGCATCCACCACGATGAAGCGCAGGAGCAGCCCGCCGATCAATACCAGAAGGGCTGGAATAGCAGCCGGTATCTTGGTTTTAAATAATTCCAGTGTTTCCAGCAGAGCCGGAATCACCAACCCCAGGCCCACTACAAAGATCCAGAAGCTAGTGGTATACGGTCCGCCCAGAAAAAGTTCAGCTGCCTCGATATGCACTTGTGTCCCGGCCAGGAAACCCATGAATAAATGAATGATCAGGAACAATTCGATCCCGATCAATACCAGGTCTATGCGGGCAAATAAGTGTTTCTCCCGGGATGATCGGGAGAACAGAACGATGGCCGCTGCCCCGGCTGAAAGACCGGAGGTCAAAAAGAGCGGACCAAGAATGGCTGAATTCCAGAACGGGCGGGCATTAAAAGCCGACAGCAGAATTCCGGTGTACATTCCCAGAATCACCGCCAGCAGGATCAAGGCTCCCGCAACCCAATGTCGAACTCCATCGAACCATTGGAAAAAGTCCTTAACAACCTGGAATTTCCAGTCCCATCTGGGAAAGGTATCGGGTAGAAAACTGGCTGCCCAGACTGTCGACAGAGGTGTTATAACCAGCAGGGTCCAGGCACCCCAGCTCATGGGCGATTCCCAGCGGATATTGGTGAATAATTGCCAGGCATACAGCACATGGGATAAATCCGCCAGCAGGGCCAGCAAACCGATTGCCAACAGGAATGGCGCCGAGATCGGCAGGATTTTTACTGCCATTGGAAATTGATCGGCTTTTCCCCGCAGGAAAAACAGGGCCGAGAAAAACAGGATCCCCGCTACCATGCCGCCAAGGAAAAGATAGAGCGGAATCGGCCAGTGCCAAACGTGCAGGTGCGGATCGATATTGGGCAGGTTACGGCCGCTGACGATTATTTCTTCAGTCATTGTTCACTCCGCTCACGGTGATCGGTGAAGAGTAATTAGTGATAAGTAAACATGGTTTTTTGTTCATCGTTTATTCCTTAAATATGAAACCAAACCATTGATTGTCTTCTTGATGACGGTCATTGTTTTGTTAATATCACCATCAATTTTTATATATCCCTGGCGCTCGGCAATTAGTAATTGAGTCTCTGCTTCCAAAAGTGATCCTAAGGCGATATGCAGAAATTGAATGAATTCAGTAGAATTTTCCGTCCAGCTCCTTCGGCGATGTTGCTTGGAATGGAAATAGATGATCGTCTTAATTGATTAGTTAATCCGTATTGTTCTTCTGGTGGGAATTGTCTGGTAAGATTATAGATTTCATCGACAAAATCCATGCTGGTTTTCCAACACTCTAGATCCTTGTGTCCTTTAATATCTTCACTTTTCACTCATCACTCCTCACTAAATCAGGTAATAGATATTCGGATCCGTTCCTGCTTCCGGGATCAGGCGCTTCCATTTCCGGCGGGCCAGGATTTTGGAGATTTCACTGTTTGGATCATCCGTGTCGCCGAAATACATGCACTTGGTGGGACAAACCGCCACACAGGCCGGTTCTTCGCCTTTCTTTACCCGGTGGAGACAAAATGTACATTTATCGATATGTCCATCAGGGTGGACAAAGCGGGCGTCGTAGGGACAGGAAGCAATACAGGCTTTACAGCCGATGCATTCCCTGGGTTCTACCAGTACAGTACCGCCTTCGGAATAATGGCTGGCCTTTGTTGGACAGCAACGCACACAGGGGGAATTAGTACAGTGGTTACAGCGCTCCGAGCGGATTTCCAGCTGTAGTTCGGGATAGGTGCCGGTGGTGGCTTCCACCACCCAGTCGCGGCAGTAGCCAATGGGGACATTGTTTTCGGTCTGGCAGGCCACCACACAGTCAGAACAACCCACGCATTTTTTAGTGTCAATTGCCATGGCATACCGCATCAGGAAGCTCCTTCCTGTGAAGGTTCTTCCGTGAGGAAGGTAACGAAATTGCCGCGCATGCCGGTACCGCCCATGATGGGATCGATATGGACTTTGGTGATCAGGGCGGCATCGCTGACGCCACGCTGGTAGCTGCGGGTCATCTGTTTCTGGGTATGGCCGAAACCATGTACCATATATACCGAATCGAAGCGAATCCGTTCGGTAATTCTCACCTTGATAGAGTTTTTACTGGAGACACCATCCTGATTTTCCAGCCAGATATACTGGCCATTGCGCAGATCCCAGTCTTTAGCCACTTTGGGATTTACCCACAGGGTATTCTCATCCATCAAATCGGTCAGGTTGGGATTATTGGCCGTGCGGCTGAAGGTGTGCATGGGAGCCCGGCCGTAATTAAGACGGTAATAGCCCGGAGGTGGTTCCTCATGTGCTGTATATTTGGGAAGAGGATCATAGCCCTCATCGGCAAAGGAGGTGGCATATAGCTCGATCTTGCCGGTATTGGTATTGAATTCATAATCAGCTGGCAGATCGGTGAGCGGGTAGAGATCATCATATTCGCGCTCGAATTTCTTAACGCCAACCTTTATCATTTCCTCCAGGGAAGTACCGACCTGTTTCAGCTGCCAGTCCAGCTCTTCCTCCTGGGTTTCATATGGGAAGTAATCTTCCAGTCCCAGTTTCTTACTTAATTCTTTTGCCATCCACCAGGCCGGTTTGGTATTCCAGCGTGGTTCCACAGCCGGGGCACGCAGGGCAATCGTCGGTTCCCGGTGGGGGCTGACACGGATATCGTCGTAGCGTTCCAGGTAAGTGCACTCCGGCAGGATCACATCGGCCCAGCCGGTAATCTCCATGGGCATGGTATCAATGGCCACCAGCAGATCCAGATTCTGAATTGCTTCCAGGGTATTCTGCTGGTTCGGTAAAGTAAAGATCAGGTTGGTACCATTCACGATCCAGCCTTTGAAGGAGCAGTCCCGGTCGGCGGCCGGAATAGTGGCGTCGCAGATACCGGAGGCCAGGGCCAAACTGGCCAGTTTGTATTGATCAGGAAAGGCATCACGCCAGGTTTTAGATGGTTTCGGATTGGGTGGTGTCTTGATCTTTGGCAGAGATACCTTCTCAGGATTGTAGAATCCACCGCGGCGGCCCCAGCTTCCCAGCAGGGCATTCAGCATGGCCACCGCCCGCAGGCGCTGGGTGTCATCCCCATACCAGGTAACATGGCGTCCGGGATGGACGATTACCGCCGGGGAGGCATTGGCCATTTCCCGGGCCGTATCCCGGATCACCTGGGGTTTGATGGTCGTAATGCCATAGGCCCACTCCGGTGTGAAATTCCTTACATGTTCTTTCAGTTCTTCAAAACCGTAGGTGTAGGCTTCCACATATTTTTTGTCGTACAACTCTTCCTCGATCAGCACATTCATCCAGGCCAGGAGCAGGGCCATATCGGTGGCCGGTTTGATCGGCAGCCAGTACTTGGATTTGCTGGCGGCGGTGGAGTAGCGCGGATCGACAGTGATAATCGTGGCGCCCTTATCGATGGCATCAGACATTTCCTGGACCTGCCCGTTGTGCATATTTTCACCCAGATGGGATCCGATTAGTACCAGGCAGCGCGTATCACGAATATCGGTTTTTTCAGGAGAGCCGATACCTTCGCCAAAGGTCCCGAAGAAGGCAACTTCCCGGGGACCACGGCACTGGGCATATGAGGGGGCAGTAACATTTGGTGAGCCGAATCCTTTCAGCAGGCGGGTGAAATATTTACCGCCGGAGCCATGGGTAAACAGGGCAATACATTCCGGGCCGTGTTCGTCGGCGATTTTCTGCATTTTTTCAGCAATGTAATCAAAAGCCTCATCCCAGCTGGCCTCGCGGAAGACCTGTTTACCGCGCTCTTCGGTACGAATCAATGGTGTTTTCAGACGGTCTTCGTCGTTATACATGCCAACACCACCGGTTCCGCGGGGACAGAAGCGCCCATTGGAATGGGGATCGAGTTCATTTCCGGTGATCTTCCAAATATCACCCTGCCCATTAAGGTGAGTCCAGCCGGCACATTTCCAGAAACAAATCTCACAGTAGGTAGGGACGCGCTTACTGTACAAGCCAGGAACTGAGGTGGCTTCCAATACGGCATCTTTGGCATAATTGATTACCGGGGTGGCCAGGGCCAGCCCGCCCAGTCCCAGTCCGCCGATTTTAATGAATTGTCGTCTGGTTAAATTTTCAGTCATTTGTAGTTACTTATTGTCATTGGTCATTGGTCATTGGTCAATTGTTTCACTAATGACAACTGACTCATGACTCTTTATACACTTGTTTATATAATTCTTTTATATTGCCACAACGATTACCCAGTTGATAGACCTGACATTCGCGGCAGTCGGCATTCCGGCACTCGGGCCCTTTTTCGCTGGCGGCCCAGCAGGGGTTGGCCGTACTGGTGTAGGCTTCGCAGATTTCCTGGTCATCGGCAGTGCAGGGGCGGAGCAGCCAACATGGCACCAGGGCCAGCATTGCTTTAATTCCAGCGATGTTCAGTCCTTCTTCATCCAGGTGCCGACGGATGCAGTTGATCCTTTCCACGTCCTGCTGTGAATACAGGCGGCGGTTGGTGTCGGTCTTGAAGGGCAGGATCAGGCCTTTTTCCTCATAAACACGGAGGGCATGAACCGATGAATTGGTCAATTGGGCCGCAATACCAATGGTGTAGACCGGCTGGGAAATTTCTCCGGTACTTCTGTTAATATCGTCTGTTAAACTCACTAAACCTAGAATATCTAACTGAGATTATCTAAAAATGCTGGCTGAAATTAGCAGGGGAGTTTACTGAATACAAGACAAAAAGGTCTGGTTATCTGGGAAAATTATTAAAATGAAGAATTGAAATTGTGAATTGCTGTAGCTTTGTCAGGTTAACCAATCTAACGCGGCTTCCTCCGAATCAAACAACTGCACCTGTCCACCGCGGTTCTGAATTACATTGACCAGGAATTCCAGTTCTTCTCTCAGCTCAGGTTGCATCACAATTGCAAACTTCATATGCATGACCTTGGACACCAGTTCGGATCCAAAATTGTAGGTGATAGTTATGGAGGGTAGTTTCTGCAATTTAACGGCGTTGATAAGAACGTCGGATATTCCCTTTTCCCGGTTGATAGTGTCAACCGCCTCCAGGGTATCCATTAATTCAGACTTAGTTAACTCTCCCTGGTGATCAACCTGTATAATAGGCAAATCCTCACGGATAGTTACTTCTTCTGCCATTTACCGCGCTCCTTTATAGAATAAAATTGATTAAGCTTTAGCATACTTGACTCCTTGCGAGTACAAGCCCCATTAGCAAAAGCCGAACTTGGTATTGATCGATATTTACTATGGTGTAATAACCATACTTATTTATCAATACCGCTCACTGCTATATTAAATAATACCGTATGAAAAAGGAAAGGAATTAATTATAATTACTGCATTTGCAGGTAATATTGCTCCTGTTGATATTCAATAATCAAGATTCATCCGCCTCCGCACGCCCACGATGCAGGCGAGTGGACAGGAGATCCCGTGCTTGCATGGGGAGGAATGATCTGTCATCCGTTAAGTAACACCAGACGTGGCGGAAATTGCATTCATCGTGGCCACTGTCAGCGACAGGAAACAGGCTGGTATCAGTTAAGCAGGTGGAGCCTTTAATCCTTTTTTTTCGAACAGGCTTTGGTATGGCCCTCTTTACTGCCGCCATAGAAGGTTATTACTCCCAGAATAAACCCGAAATTATACCAGCCGCCATTATTATGTACTTCATAGATGTTTACATTGTCACGGAACAATGAAAAAATAAATGTAAACAACGAGATGAATCCGTGCCACAATCCTTTCCAGAAACCAGCAGTATCCATTATACCGGCTGTATTTTCAAAATTATTTGGTCCGGCCGTGCAGGCCCACGTTGATAGTAATATCAACAAAACAATTCCGATCAGTGATGATTTTTTCATAGTGCCCCTCCCTTGATAGTGTAGAACTTAATTTAATTGAAATATAATTTAATAATAAAGCCCTTCTTTCTGGCTCAAATTATCATACTTCCGGTATGCTTATTGCAGTAATTTTGCGTTATGAAATTAAATGAAAACTCCGCCACACTTGGTTTCCTGTTGACCAGCATCTTCAAGGATCTTTTTGCACCTAGAATGCTGGTGATTGAACATTCTTTTGCCGATGGATTCTTTTGTCACGAAGCAAGTTGGGAACCAATAAGTGAATCTGATATTGCCCGATTGGAGAAGACCATGCGTGAGTGGCTCTGGTCTGATCTGGAAATACAATTCGAATATTGGACCAAAAATAAGTTGATGGATGAACTGGAGAATATCAATTCCAACAGCAAGTTAAGTAATGTCAAACGCTGGGTAGCGGAAAAAATACCGGTTATCAGGTTCAAGGGGCATTTTGACTATATTATTGAACCAATGTCAACTGACAAGGTAGCTCTGCAAAATTTCCGGCTGACGCCCTATGAAAATGGATTTATCCTGCGCGTTCCAACTATTTCCCAGCCGGAACGATTGGATCCATTCAAAGATCAGCCAAAATTATTTGCCATCATTGAGGAGCAGGAGCGCTGGGGCAGTATCCTGAATGTAGATATGGTCTGGCAGTTGAATGAAATGATTCAGTCCGGTGATATTAAGGAGATGTTGTGGGTGGCTGAAGGCCTGCACGAAAAGAAGATCAGTCAGATCGCCGATGGATTGGTACAGCAATTCCCGCAAAAACGGATAATTTCCATTGCCGGACCGTCCTCATCCGGAAAAACAACCTTTGCCAAGCGCCTGGGGATCCAGTTGAAAGTCGCCGGTTACACTACCAAGCAGATTTCAATGGACGACTATTTTATCGACCGTAAAGAAATTCCCTTCGAAGCTAACGGATTGCAGGATTTTGAAGCGATCGGTGCCATGAATATCGATCTGCTGAGCCAGCGGTTGGATAAACTGATCAATGGTGAATCGATCCCGGAAAGGGAATATGATTTTGGGCCAGGGACCGGTTCGGATCAACCTGGACGAATAAAACTTGGCGAGCGGGACTTTATTATTATTGAGGGTATACATGGTCTGAATCCCATATTATCCGAGAAAATCGGTGAAGATCGAATTCAGAAAATATACATCAGCGCCCTGACCCAGTTAAATCTGGATGCCAACCACCGGGTATCCACATCTGATAACCGGTTATTGCGCCGGATGGTTCGCGATCATAAATACCGTGGCTATTCCCCGGAGCAGACCCTGGAGCGCTGGCCTTCGGTTCGGATGGGGGAGGAGAAAAATATTTTTCCTTTCCAGGAAGAGGCTGATTTCATGTTCAACTCAGCCCTGGTCTACGAATTGCCGGTCCTGGCTAAATATGTCCAGCCGTTGCTTAAAGAGAAGATGTCCAGTGGAGAATTGGCTACCGAGGCTCTACGGCTCAGCCGCCTGTTGGCATTCTTTGAACCGCTGGATGAAGATCACGTACCGGGAATTTCCCTGCTGAAGGAATTCATCGGTGGCAGCGATCTCAATTATTAGTGACTAGTGACAAGTGATTAGAAACCAGTGACTACTGACTAATGACCACTAATTAATGACTAATAGCTACTCAATGAACGTGTCCGTGATCCAGTTCTTCCTTGGTTGCTTCACGGATTGCTTCCACTGATACATCAAAATGCAGGGTCTGGCCGGCCAGGGGGTGGTTGCGATCGATTGTCACATTATCGCCATCGACTTTGCGCACTACGATTAACTGGGCATTACCCTGTTCATCCTGAGCCTGAAACTGCATACCGGGCTGGATATCGTCGATTCCCTGAAAGGCGGCTTTTGGTACTTCCTGAAGTAATTCTGGGTTAACCAGTCCATAGCCGTCTTCCGGTTTAACTGTCACCTTTAATTTATCTCCCACTGATTTACCCAGCAGTTCACTTTCCAGTCCGGCAATTATATTCCTGGCGCCATGCAGATAATTCAGTGGTTTTTTACCTTCAGAGGTATCAATGATTTTATCATCATCATCAGTGAGGGTGTAATTAATGGATACGACAGCTTTATCAGCGATTTTCATAAGTTTCTCCTGGTTTGCGTCCAACTGACAAAGCCGCGTTCGGCCGATTACGAGACTGGGTGCTGAACTGTATGAATATTTCCCGGGAAATTATTAATGTGAGTATCAATATCCCACAGCAGAATTCTCTCCCCGTGGGTCGGCGCCGCCATAGATACCGGTGGAATCGATCAGAATGCAGTTGGCTCTTCCAATATAACCCCAGCGATGAGTGTTTACAGTATGTCCCAACTGCTCCAGGTTTTCGATCACATCGGCAGACAAGCCACGCTTCTCACAATAGATCTCATCCGGATACCACTGGCTGTGGACACGGGGTACGGAAACTGCTTCCTGGATATCCATACCAAAAACAGTGCTATTTAAAATAACCTGCAGGACGGTGGTGATGATTGTCGAGCCACCGGGAGCACCAACCAGTAAATATGGTTCACCGCTACGCAGTACAATAGTCGGTGTCATTGAGCTGAGCATCCGTTTATCAGGCTCAATGGCATTGGCATCACTGCCTAATAGACCAAAAGCATTGGGCACCCCGGGTTTGGATGAAAAATCATCCATTTCATTATTCAGCAGGAAGCCGGCACCATCCACTACGATACCGGAACCAAAACTGAAATTAATGGTCGTAGTTACGCTGACAGCATTCCCATCGTTGTCAATGACCGAATAATGCGTAGTCTCCGGACTCTCATCAAGAATTACATAACCTGCTTCTACTTCTTCGGAAGGGGTCGCCTCGGTCAGAAGAATATCTGACGAGCGATTGACGGCATATTCCTTAGAGGTCAGTTGTTCCATAGGTACTGACCAGAAATCAGAATCACCAAGATGCTCGGCCCGGTCGGCATAGGCCCGACGTGCCACTTCGGTTAACAAGTGAATATAGGCAGAGGAGTTCCAGCCCAGGGAATCCAGGGGGTAGTTTTCCAGCATGTTCAGCATTTGAACCACCAGAATCCCACCGGAGCTGGGTGGTGGCATGGAGATTATTTCATGATCGTGGAAGGATCCGGTTACGGCTTCCCGGTAAACAGACTGGTAATCGGTCAGGTCTTCACGGGTTATGAGTCCGCCGCCACGTTTCATCTCGGCAATGATCAGATCGGCGGTCTCACCGTTGTAGAATCCGTCCCGCCCGTTCTTTGCTATTCGTCGGAGCGTCTTGGCCAGGTCTTTCTGGATCAGCAGGTCGCCGCCCTGCCACGGACGACCATCCCCGCGAATGAAAGCCTTGGTCGTGCCGGAATCCTTCCGAAAAAATTCCTGACGAGAATTAAGATTCCTGGCATAGCGCCTGGTGAGGGGATAACCATTATTTGCCAGACGGATCGCTGGTTTCAATATTTCTGAAAGTGAAATGTTTCCCGAACCGTAGTCACGCCAGGCCCGCAATAATCCATCCACACTGCCGGGCACACCGGCGGCCTGGTGGGTGTAAGTGGATTTATTCTTGATCACTTCGCCATTATCATCGAGGTACATATTACGGCTGGCGGCGGCAGGAGCTTTTTCACGGAAATCCAGAGTGAAAATCGTGCCGTCAGTCAAGTGTGCCACCATAAAACCACCACCCCCGATATTACCGGCATTAGGATAAACAACAGCCAGAGCGAAGCCAGTGGCAACAGCCGCATCGATGGCATTGCCACCTTTCTGCATGATTTCAATACCGATTTCGGAAGCCAACCTGTGGGCCGACACAACCATGCCATGTTCGGCAAATACGGGGTCGGGGTCGGCCGCAGGGGCTAGTGATGTGATGCTTGTAATTATAAGTATAAAAATTCGTAGAACGCTGTTCATAATCATGTTTCTTTCTTCAGAAGTGGTTTAAAATATAAAAAGAAAGGTCATACTTCGACACGCTCAGTATGACCTTAGAACTGTAATTCAAATACTGATTTGCGATTAGCTACCGCCGGCTCTGGAGTTTGGCCAGCAGGCGCAGGATTTCCAGGTAGAGCCAGATCAGGGTAACCAGCAGACCAAAGGCACCATACCATTCCATGTATTTCGGTGCACCCCGCTCGGCTCCTTCTTCAATGAAATCAAAATCCAGCACCAGGTTCAGAGCGGCAATGCCTACTACGATCAGGCTGAATAATATGCCGAAGTTGGAACTGCTGTGAATCAAGGGAACTGATTTTCCGAAGAAGCCAAGGACGAAACTGATCAAGTATACAAAGGCGACACCACCGGTGGCGGCGGCGATTCCCAGTTTGAAGTTTTCCGTTGGTTTGATCAATCCGGAGCGATAGGCAAATAACAGGGCTCCCAATGTACCGAAGGTGAGAAAAACCGCCTGGTTCACAATTCCCGGGAATTGGATTTCAAAATATTTAGAAATACCACCTAATGCCAGGCCCTCCAGCAAAGCATAAGCCGGTACCGTAAACGGAGCCCAGGTT
Organism: uncultured bacterium; assembly: GCA_964410945.1. Classification (GTDB taxonomy): domain Bacteria; phylum Fidelibacterota; class Marinisomatia; order Marinisomatales; family TCS56; genus CAYPJE01. Next base: position 19,268 of record CAYPJE010000017.1, on the reverse strand, counting down.
TTCTTGAAAACGGTAATCAGGGCGAAGACCAGGCCACCAATTATACCCACCATCATCAATCCACCCATCCGGGGATCATTGGCCGGCAGGTTCCAGGTGAAGATAGCAGTGGTCATCAACAGCAGTAGGGACAGGGCGGTTTTATTGACGGTGCCCATGATAGTCATGGCCGAGTCGGCTGAAACACGACCGGCATCGATGAATGTCTGAGCCCGCAGGGCCGGGTTTCCGGAACGGAGTGAAAGATGTTGGTTCATTATTATCTACCTGGTATAATTATCGATCTTGTCCTGGATGGCGTGCTTTAAACCAGCTACAGGAATCCGGTCCTGTTGTTGTGAATCGCGTTCACGAATAGTGACAGTATCGTCTTCCAGCGTCTGGTGATCAACAGTAATTCCAAACGGTGTACCAGCCTCATCCTGGCGATAATAACGCTTACCAATCGATCCCTGCTGATCGTAAAGTACCGGCCATTTCTGTTTCAGGTCATCGGTGATTTTATGGCCGATATCCGGCAGGCCATCCTTTTTTACCAGCGGACAGACAACGGCCTTCGTCGGTGCGATGGCCGGATGGAAGCGCATAACAACCCGTTGGTTCTCATCGTCTTCCCAGTAGGCATCGGACAGGACGGCCAGCAGGGTACGATTTAATCCGGCTGAAGTTTCGATAATATAGGGGAAATACTTTTCGCGGGTTTCATCATCGAACATCTGCATACTTTTACCCGAGTATTCCTGGTGGCGCTGAAGATCGAAATCGGTCCGGTTATGGACACCTTCTATCTCTGACCAGCCGAATGGGAATTCATATTCCACGTCCCAGGCCTCCTTGGCATAGTGAGCCAGTTCATCGGGACCGTGCTGATGGAATCGTAGTTTAATCGGATCGATTCCTAATGCTTCACTGTAAAACTTGATCCGTTCGGCTTTCCACTGAACCATTTCCTCGTCATCGGTGCCCGGTTTAACAAAATACTGCATTTCCATCTGTTCGAATTCACGGGTCCGGAAAATGAAATTCCGGGCTACGATCTCGTTGCGGAAGGCCTTACCGATCTGGGCGATTCCAAACGGTACTTTCAGGCGCATGGCGCCCTGGGTCAGCAGGTAATTGACATAAATACCCTGGGCTGTTTCCGGCCGCAGGTAGGCATCCGAACCTTCTTCTTCAATCGGGCCGACAGTTGTCTTGAACATCAGGTTGAACTGCCGGGGGTCAGTCATTTTGCCGGTCGTACCACAGGTGGGACATTTTATGGCTGACCAGTCCAGATCGGCGAAATCATCACCAAATTCATCGGCCCGGTAGCGGGCCTTGCATTGTTTACAATCCACCAGCGGATCGTGGAAGCTTGATACGTGTCCCGAGGCCTCCCAGATTCTGGGATGCATCAGGATCCCGCTATCCAGTCCTACGATATTTTCATGGAGCTGGGTCATGGCGCGCCACCAGCGCTGGGAAATGGCGTTCTTTAATGAGACGCCCAGAGGACCGTAATCATAAACGGCGCCGAAGCCGCCATAGATTTCACTGGATTGAAAGATAAATCCCCGCCGCTTGGCCAGGGATACAATTTTTTCTAGACGCTGGTTTTTTTTCATTGTTCAACTAAGGATTAGGTAATTACAGTCTTTAATCGAGCGCTTTTAATTCCCGTTCGATTTGTTCGTCAAATGGTATTTTTGAATCATTATCTTTTGGTTTACCGGCTGCAACAGCTGCTTTTGGTGTTTTCAGATAATTGATAAAGATAAATATACCAACCAGGGCAATCAGGATCGGTGTTATCCAGGCCATCAGATTAAAGCCGGAGGCCACCGGTGATGCCAGAATCCGTTCACCATACCGGGCAACATAATGATCAATGATGGCTTGTCGGCTTTTACCATCATCGACCATCTGGCGGATTTCGGCTTCCATATCGGCATGGCCATGGTCATAAACCGTACCGCTCCAGCAGCAGGGAGCGATCAGACTCTGTTCCAGGTCTTTGACCAAAGCTTCCTGCGATTCACTGGCAGCGAATAACGCTGTAAAGAGCAACAGTACTAAAAATATTTTTCTCATTTTTTACGCCTGCGTTTTTTTGGACCAGCAACGCGCTTTTTATTGATTAACTCCAGTGCTTGTTCCCAGGTTAATGTCTCCGGGGTGGTATCCTTGGGCAGGGCGGCATTTACTTTGCCGTCGGTAACGAACGGCCCGTAACGTCCTGATTTCAACAAAATTGCTTCACCGGTTTCCGGGTGTTTTCCGAGTGATTTCAACTCGGCGGTGGGTTTTTTGGCATTGGCCAGAATTTCCACTGCTCGGTCAAGCGAAACGTTTAGAGGGGTATCAGGAGCCACCAGACGCTGATTGGTGGAGCCGGCTTTTAAATAAGGGCCATAACGGCCGTAATCCGCAAAAACTTCATCCCCTGAGTCAGGGTGGTTGCCCAGACTGCGGGGCAACTGCAGGAGGCGGAGGGCCAATTCCAGGTTTAATTCATCGACCGTAATTCCTTTTGGAATGGCCTTGCGCACCTTGGTATCACCACGCTGGACATATTTCCCGTAGGGGCCTTCCTTGATCAGAATATCTTCACCGGTTTCGGGATCCTTGCCCAGTGTATCTGGTTCTTCATCGCCGCGATTTACAATTTCCAGGGCTGATTCAAGATTGATATCACCAGGGCTCAGTGTACGGGGAACCTGTTTGCGCTGTTCACCCATCTGGATGTAGGGTCCGTAATTTCCAACCCGTACTTCCACGGCATCCCCGTCATTTTCACCTAACGGAATCGAGCAGGCCTTGCGGATATCAACTCTTGCTTCCAGCATTTCTTCCAGGCCGGTGGCCTCATCATTTCCAAAATAGAAACCTTTTATGAAAGGCAGTGCTTCGGCCTCCCCACGTGAAATGCGGTCCAGTTCATCTTCCATGGCGGCCGTGAAGCGGGCATCCACCAGTGATTCGAAATGGTTTTCCAGTAGCTGTACTACCGCCACTGACAGGAAGGACGGTATCAGTGTACCTTTCCGACTCTCGACATATTCCTTCTGCTGGATACGGTCGATAATATTGGCATAGGTTGATGGTCGGCCGATGCCTTTGGCTTCCAGTTCCTTGACCAGACTGGCTTCAGTGAAACGGGCCGGTGGCTGGGTTTTGCGCTCGACAACTTCCAGTTCATTACATCCAAGCCGGTCGTTGACTTTTACATCCGGTAATACAGTTTCTTTATCGGCCAGGCTGGCGTTGGGATCGTCACGGCCTTCTACATAAGCGCGCATAAATCCGGGGAATAAAATAACTTTGCCGACCGCCTGAAATTCGGTTTTCTGATTGGTGATCGAGATGGTGGTCTGTTTCAACCGGGCCGGTTTCATCTGAGAGGCCAGGGTGCGTTTACGGATCAGGTCATACAACCGGGCCGCATCGCGGTCCAGGCTGGAAGCAACCGTATCCACTGGTGCAAATTGGCTTCCGGCCGGCCGGATAGCTTCATGGGCTTCCTGGGCATTTTTGACCTTGCTGGCATACTGGATTGGTTTTTCAGGCAGGTACTCATCACCATAGCGGGCCTTGATTTCATTACGGGCGGCATTCAGAGCCTCGCCAGACAGGTGGGTGGAATCGGTACGCATATAGGTAATATAACCGGCTTCGTACAGAGCCTGGGCGGTGCGCATGGTTTTCCGGGCGGCAAAGCGCAGTTTGCGGGCCGCTTCCTGCTGTAAAGTACTGGTGATAAACGGTGGTGAGGGACGGGAAGTTAACGGTTTTTCCTCGATATCACCGATTACCCAGGGGCCCGGTTCCAGCTCTTTGGCCAGTTCCTTGGCCTGGGACCCGGAGAGCAGCAGAACATTTTCTTTTTTTAGTTTCCCGGTATTGGGATCAAAGTCTTTGCGGCTGGCCATCCGCTGTCCATCAACCCGGAACAATTTAGCCGGAATCTTATCCAGATCAGAGGTGGTTAATTCAGCTTTGAGGGTGTGGAAGGTAGCCGATTTGAAGGCAGCCCGCAGCCGTTCCCGGTCCACTACCATTTTAATGGCCGCCGACTGGACCCGTCCAGCCGACAAGGCGGTCTTGACAAAACGCATATTCTTCTGAAGCGTATTCCAGAGGACTGGTGAAATCTTGTAACCCACCAGCCGGTCGATTATCCGGCGGGTCTGCTGGGCCTGGACCAGTTGCTCATCGATGGGATGGCGCTGCTCCATACCTGCAGCCACACCGGCTTTGGTGATCTCGGTGAATTGGACCCGTTCCAGTTTCAGCTTTGGCAGCTCCGAGGCGATATGGGCCGCGATGGCCTCACCCTCCCGGTCCGGGTCAGTTGCCAGGATGATTTCCGGTGCTGTTTTGGCGGCAGCTTTCAGCTTTTTAATGAAATCGCGCCGGTCAGGCAGGACGGTAAGGGTCGGTTTGAAATCGTCTTCGATATCAATCCCAAGTTCTTTTTTGGGTAAATCTTTAATATGTCCAACACAGGCCTGGACATCGTATTCGTCTCCCAGATAGCGGGAAATAGTCCGCGCCTTGGACGGGGACTCAACAATTAGAATAGGTTTATCACTCATAACGGGGCGGAATTTACAGGTCGCTTCAGTTAGGACAAGACAATTTTCATAATTGATCGGCCAGATTATACCGGCCGGGCTGATTGATCGGAACGATCAAATATTTTTTAGCTGCCCAATGACTTCGGATATTTTTACCGGGGTTTGCTCACCTATTGAAAGGTCTTTAAGCTGAACCAATCCGTTGGTCAGATCATCACTGCCAACAAAAATGACTTTTGTTGCGTTCAACCGGTTGGCCTCGCGCAACTGGGCTTTCAGGCTGCGGCGTAAATAATCTGTATCGGCGGATAAACCGTTATCGCGTAAATCCTGCAACAGTTTGGCAGCTGCCGGCCGGCAATCATCATCGAGGATTGCCAGATAGATGTGGACTCCCTTCTCCGGTTCGTCATTATCCATTGTTTCCAGGGCCAGCAGTACCCGCTCAATCCCGGCAGCGAAACCGATACCGGGGGTGGGCTTGCCACCCAGGGTTTCGATCAGTCCGTCGTAACGGCCGCCGCCGCAGACTGAGTTCTGAGCACCCAGGGCAGGAGACAATATTTCGAAGGTGGTGCGGGTGTAGTAATCCAGGCCGCGTACCAGGTTGGGATCTTCCTGATAGGGAATGTTCATTTCACTCAGCAAAACCTTCAATTCAGAATAATGACTGGCATCATCCGCTGACAGATAATCCACGATTTCCGGGGCGGTTTGCATCAATTCAATCTCGTGGGAGACTTTGGTGTCCAGAATTCGGAGTGGATTCAGATCGAAGCGGCGCCGGCTGGTCTCGGACAAGTCATTAAGGTGCGGACGCAGGTAATCCTGGAGGGCAGTCCGAAAGGCTGTGCGGCATTCGGCGGAACCGATACTGTTCAGTTTGATCGTCAGGTTGTCCAGGCCCAGCTCAATCAGCGAGAAATAAGCAATGGCGATAATCTCCGCATCCAGTTCCGGATGGGGTGAGCCCAGTGCTTCCACACCATACTGGTGGAACTGGCGATAACGGCCTTTCTGGGGTCGCTCCTGCCGGAAAGCATGATCGATATAGTACAATTTGGTCATAGGACTGAGTTTGCCCAGGTTGTTCTGCAGATAGGAGCGAATCACCGGGGCGGTCAGTTCAGGTTTAAGAGTGACATTGGTTCCGCTCATATCCTGGAAGGTGTACATTTCCTTGGATACAATATCGGTTTCGGCACCAACACCGCGGGCGAACAATTCGGTTCGTTCAAAAACCGGGGTGCGAATTTCACTGTAGCCATAGCGCTGCATGAAATTGTGAATATGGCCTTCCAGCTTTTGCCAGGCCGGGGACTGGTCAGGCAGGATGTCGTGGGTTCCTTTGACAGAGCGCAGGGCAGAATCTTTCATTATTAATCCATCAGATCAGATATTAAACTTTTTGCTGTTTCGAGATCGGCTTCCGGTACGAACAGTTTTACCCGCCCGCCGGTCGATCCCAATCCGGAAATATTGAAGGTGGCCGTTAAAACATCGGCCTTGATGAAATGGGCAATACCTTCCTGATCAAGGATCTCAGCCGTCATTTCGGCATAGATTTTTCCTGGCAATATACCAGCAAGGGACCACTTGATCTCTTCCAGAGTAATTTCTTCCGGCAGCGCTTTTACCAGGGTAACATTGCAGTCGGCACAGATTTTTATTTCCGGGTTATATTCGGTTTTACAGAGGGGACAGTACATGATTCCTCCAATTATGATAGTGGAATTTGCAGAAAAGGGGAATGCGAGTAAACCATGAATTTGTGAAGTTGGAGGTGTTAAGGGTTAGAAGTCATGAGTTAAGAGTTATGGGGTTAGTTTGTGGGAATGATATGGTGGTTTTCTCTTATTACTAATAACTTTTTCCGAAATAATTAGAAGCCCAATCCTGTGGAATAGCGGCCGCCTTTTTCCTCGATCTTCAGATCTTTCAGGGTGGGCGATTTGGGCTGAATTATCAGGTTGAAACCGCGGGCAAATCCGGTAGGTGTCCAGCGCAGGGAAAGTTCCCAGCAGTGGAGATCCCGCTTGACGGAAACACTGTGATTGTACATATTACGTTTCAGGAGGTCGATATAGGCGCTGTATTCCACCCGCCATTTTTTGGTGATATTGGTGGTCAGCCTGGTATTGACCCGGAAGTTCTGGGATTCATTAAGCATCTGTGGATTGGTCAGCGAATAGGAAAAAGCAAAACTTGCGGTCCACAGTTTATCGCCTTCGGCAGCCTGGCGTTGGTCTTTATTTCTTTGTTCAAATGGATTTTCTTCCGTTTGTCTAAATTCTGAATCATCCAATTCTTCTTCGGGGATTGGTAAAGTTGTGGAAGTGTCCTCATCAGCCGTGAATGGAATCAGACGCTTCCCGGAGAAATTGAAGCTCTGGGACATGGAAGCCGAGGTCAGGCGGGGAACCGGAATACCATAGTCGTTGCGTCTGATCCTGTTTACACGACCCTGAATTTCTTCATCATATTCATAGAAATCATGGGTCATTCGCAAATTGAGTTTCATTTTGGAACCCAAGTCGGATGACAAGGTCGAAGATAGTTTGGCAAGCTTGTATTCTTCGGCAACCATATTGTAGGAAGTGGAAAAATTATAGGAAAACAGATCTATTTTCTTTTCGGTTTCATTGCGGATTGTTTTAGCCTGGAAGGTATTGTTCATCGAAAATGTAATCGACTGGGATTCTGTTTTGGGTGTTCCTCCAGCCAGAGTACCTGAGTAGCGGTCTAATGATAATTCATTTCCGGCCGTATCGGTGATGGTTTCAAAATAACCGAAATCATATCCGAACAAAGGTTCTGAATAGTCATGTCTGTATGAATAACCTACCGTCGGGGAGGCAGTATGGCGAATCATATCCAGGGCACCGATGCGGATGGGAAACATCCCGTAAAACTTGGTGTTGAAATTCAGGCTGAAATTGCCGGTGGTGCGGGCCGATAATCCGGTTACTTCCTCTTTGATGATTGAATTGTTGGACGAATCAAGTCCGGCGATAGTATAGGTTTTATTGACCCATTTGGATGAAAGGCCCAGACTGGGATTAACATTGATATATTTAAATAATTTCTGGGGGCCGGAGATCGAACTGGAATGTGAAAATACATAATCAGAATAATCTTTCGGATCGGGATTCCAGACATAATCTCCCGAATCGGCCCCGGCTTCGGATACATAATAATTCCGGTAACTGTTCTTGAAACTGCCGCTGTAGTTCCAACTGATATTATGGTACCAGCGTTTGTCCCGGCCTTCGCTTTTAAAGAAATAATCCAGTCCGTGACTGAAACTGATACTTGGGAGGGTACTGGTAGTAATATTCAGTTCGGTACCGGCTACGGTTGGTTCCTGGTAATAGACCGAGGTTGAGTCGATTTTTTTATTAACCATCAAGTCACGGCTGGATGACAGGTTGAAACTGAAAGAATTCTTGGCCTTGGGCCAGCTTTTACGATAGGTCAGATTTGAGCGGGCCTGCTGTTTGAGCCGTTTTTCCAGCTCAAGGGCATCCTGGTTGTAATCGGCGGTGCTTTGATAGGTGGCATTTACATTGAAACTCTGGTTCTTGCGCATTTCCTGGGTATGTTTCCAGCTCAAGTCGAACTCAGTCCGTGATCCCGGTTCGAGAATATTGACTATATCAGGACCGGCCTTATCCAGATATTGTTTGATCCCCAGATCAAAATTACCGCTAAAGGAATAGCGCTTGCGGTATTTATTTATGGCTTTGAAAGTAATACCCTGTTTATCAGCCAGGCTGAACAGGAACTTGGAATCCCAGTAGTCACTGGCTGCCCAGTAATAGCCCAATCCCTGGAGATACTGGCCACGGTTGCTGCTTTCACCATAGGAGGGCATGATCCAGCCGGAGTGGCGCCGGCCGCCCTGGTCAGGGAAAATACCGAATGGGAGCCCGATGATGGGAATCCCGGCGATATAGAGTACGATCGGTTTGGTGACAATTTTATCATCGTTGATGATTTTCATCTTGAGACCTTCAAAATGAAAATGGGGTGTATCCAGGTCGCAGGTGGTGTAACGGCTGTGATCGATATAAAAGGTTTTACGGTCCACGTTTCGAATCTCGCGCCCACCGTAATAGGCATCATCGGCCTTGGTCCGGCCGGTCATTATCCGGCCGTGGCGGTTCTCCAAGTTATAGGTCATCGATTCGCCGTACATTGGCTCCTTGCCATGTTCGATAATCGTGGGCCGGATTTCAGCGGCGGTACTGTCAGCCGGTAGTTTGGGCAGGGCTTTCAACAAGTTGTCCTGCCAGGCCACATTAACGAAGCCGGCTTTCAGGTTAACATCACCGTAATTGATTACGGCATTCCGGCGCAGGTCAGTCTCCTCGCCCGGCAAATCATAATCGATAAAATCAGAGGAATAGATGATCGGATCCTCAATATCCGAATTGGAAGTATCGGGAGTGTAGGTTCCCCGGGCACCGCCGATCAGATGGATAAACTCCAGGTCTTCGGTGCCGAAATTCATTATTATTGTATCACCGGAGGCGGAATTATTGCCCTGGTAGACCGAGTCTTCAAAGATATGATACAAAGTAGTAGCCATGCCTTCAAGGCGCAGAGAATCCATTTCGCCATCGACGAAATAACCTTTCAGTGATTTTCCGGTCATATCATCGTTGAAATCAACCGGTACACGGTATGTAATTGTAGAATCATCGACAGTACGGGACTGCTCCCGAAAGCCGGTGTTGCGGTAGACTACATGGGCTTTTTCCGGGATAAAAATGGTTTCCAGGATTTCATCGGAATAACGCAGTTCAATCTCACTGCCGCTGAGAGTCTGGCCGTCCTCTTCGACAACCGGATCAATTTGAAGGATGGTGAATTCCTCATCTTTGGAATAGATTGCCTTTCCGCAGGTGGCGATGCGGTCTTCTTCGGTGATTACCACATTGTTTTCCGCCACGTAGGAGGCTGCTTCAGCTTCCGGTGGTTTCCAGTAGGCCAGCCGGTCGGCATTGATCACCTGGGATTCCTGGATCAGCCGGGCCTTACCCCGGGCGAAACCGCTGTCCAGTTCGGAATAATAGAACAGTGTATCGGATACCAGGTCGTAGTCCGGATCCCAGGCGTGGGTATTGCCATAAGCCTGGAAAAGATCATTGGGGGAATCATAGTGAAGGGAATCGCAGGTGAGGGTCAGTTCATCCTGGGTGATAGTGATATTACCTACCAGATGACCCTGATCGGTGCGTTCGAAATAGCGGGCCTGGTCGCAGTTGATGGTCACATTTTTTTTGGTGATGATCACATCTCCCTGCAGCAGCTGGTAGGGCCGTCCGCCCTCATTGATGTATTCCAGTACGTCGGCCCGCTGGAGGCGCAGGCGATCATCGGCACCGGCCAGATTGCCCACTGCCAGCAGAATTATAAGTAACGATTGGAATTTATTCGCCATAGCGCTCCGGCCATAGTTTGTTCAGACGCTGGCGAATGAAGTCATCATAACCCTGGCTGGTAGGTTTATAAAAATCAGCTTTCACATCCGATGGTAAATAGCTTTCCTTCACGAAATGGTCCTCCTGGTCATGGGGATACCGATAATCCCGGCCATGACCGTATTCTTTCAATAAATCAGTGGGGGCATTCCGTAAATGCAGCGGGACAGAAGGAGTTCCGCCTTTTTGTACCTCCGCCTGGGCGGCCTTGACAGCCAGGTATGAGGCGTTGGATTTAGGGGCGCAGGCCAGGTAGGATGTTATCTGGGACAGAATGATGGCAGCTTCGGGCATTCCGATCATATGGACAGCCTGAAACCCGGAGGTAGCCAGGGTCAATCCCCGGGGGTCGGCGTTGCCGATGTCCTCCGAGGCCAGTATGATCAGTCGCCGGGCTACAAATTCCGGTTGTTCGCCGCCTTCCAGCATCACCGCCAGCCAGTAGATAGCCGCGTCGGGATCGCTGCCGCGGACACTTTTGATGAAGGCCGAAATCGTATCGTAATGGTAATCGCCGGTTTTATCGTATAGCTGGGCCCGGGACTGGAGCGCTTCATTGAGAACACTGATCGTCAATTTGCCCTCGTTACCAATCAGGTCCAGGGCTATTTCCAGTCCGTTCAGCAGCTTGCGGGCGTCACCACCGGAAGCGTTAATCAGCCGTTCACGCACGTCATCCGGGAGTGATACTTTCAGTTGGCTGAGGATTATATCCTCCCGGAAAGCATTGGTCAGGATTGTATCCAGGGCTGCTGTTGAAAGAGCATCCAGTTTCAGCACCCGGCAGCGGGACAGGAGCGGACCGATCACCTCAAAGGAGGGATTCTCGGTGGTGGCGCCCACCAGGATTACAATACCTTCTTCTACGGCATGTAAAAGTGCATCCTGCTGGGATTTGCTGAAACGGTGGATTTCATCGATAAACAGGATCGTCGGGCGTCCCATTTCCCGGTTGCTCTTGCCTTTTTGGATAATCTCACGCAAGTCTTTTACACCACTGGACACCGCCGATAATTCATGAAAGGCCGAACCGGTATTGCGGGCGATGATCCGGGCCAGGGTGGTCTTGCCGGTACCCGGTGGACCCCACAGGATCAGAGAGTAGAGTTTTTTGTTAGCAACCAGTGATTTGATGATTTTCTGGTTGCCGACCAGATGATCCTGGCCGATATAATCCTCCAGCGTCTTGGGACGGACCCGGTCCGCCAGCGGAGGCAGGTGGTTGTCAAACAGGGTTGATGGTGGTGTCATTGGCACCCAATTTATCTTGAAAACGAAACTTAATGCAATCGGTTGGATTGAAAGGTAAAAACTGTAAGTTGAATGATCTGTTTCAAATTTCAGTGAAAGGTTGTTTCAGATAGTGTAAACTTGCCCTTTGAAATTAAGGAGATGATATGGTCTTAAACAGCAGAAACCAGTGGCCGGCTATGATTTTAGTATTGACGGTATTGATGGTAATTATTGGATGTGGTTCTCCGGGATCGGAAGTGAAATCCACCAGTGGATTGATCTACGTCGATGAAAAGACAGGTGATGAAGAAGGACCGGCAGCCAAGGCCGGTGATGTGGTAACAGTGAATTACACTGGTATGTTTGAAGACGGTAAAGTATTCGATACTTCCCTGCAGGAGGGACGTGTACCGTTTGAATTTGCCATCGGTCGCGGAATGGTGATCAGAGGCTGGGAAGAAGGCATCCAGGGGATGCGGATCGGTGGGAAACGGAAACTGACAATTCCACCTCATCTGGCGTATGGCGAAAGAGGTGCCGGAGGTGTGATTCCACCAAATTCAACCCTGATTTTCGAAGTGGAATTGCTGGCAATTAAATAGAGATGGTATAAACAGTGACCGGGTTTGGAATTATATTTATTCTGGTTTTAGGAATCTTTGTATGGAGCTATTTCCAGCAGCAGGCCAAGATTACCAGGCCCAAATCCCGGGAAAAAGAGGTTTCGACGCCCTCACCGAAAAAGAAGAAACCGTTTATCCGCATCGAGCGGGTGGAGGATTAATTTGCGGGGCAGCTGTGGTTGCCGCCCCTGTTTTGTTAAGATTTAAAATGAACGATGGACACCTATGTCCAGTGACTTACTTAATGCTGGTTGCTTTACTTGTCGTTGTTTTCCCATTGAAGACGAATAATAACTGACTGATGTGGCATAATATCCATGGTGGTAAGAACTGTAAAAACCAGCTACGGTGTAGTAATATGTCCCTGAATTGGTACAGTCGAACAGGATGGCTGATTCAACAGCATCGGCCTTGACTTCCAGATCCCAGTCATTATCATCATCTTGATCGACCAACGTACTGCCATCAGTATCGTAGAATTTTAGAATATTATCCATATTTGAGCGGACCAGGATCAGGTAGCTGTTACCGGCCGTGGCATCGAATTTGAACCAATCAATATCACCCAGTGGGAGGGTATGAATCTTTTCATTGGCGCCTACCTGGACAATGTTAGCGGTACTGGCATCATCGTCAAATTCAAAACTGTCAGTGCCTAGTGCCGAGGTCCATGAATCAGGGGGGATTTCACCATTATATTCTTCAAAATAGAATTTATTGTACTGGTAATTATCGCCTGATTCGTAACGCATTTCAATTGTCAGCTGGTCGCTATCCAGGAAATAATACATGGTATCGGTAACGGTCTGGCCTTCGTACACATAGGACGAATACAGTGCTTCATCATCGTGGGTGTAACTCCGTATATCGGAGGCATAGTCAGCGGTGGAAAAATTATAGTATTCTGTAAACTGGTTTTCTCCAAATTTGAATATAGAAGCATTATAATAATTATCTATGGAGTAATCGGTGGTGGCTTCAAGTGTACCGGAATAGTCGCCATAACAGTAGCTGATCTCCTCGGCTACCATCAGCCAGGTGCCGATTAGTTCATTGGTATTTTCTTCATCTTCTTCACAGTTCCAGGTAGTAGTGGCAACTAAAAGGATCAATATCAGGCGTATTGTAAGTTTCATATTTTTCCCCACAATTGAGTTTTCCAGCAATGCGAACAACAGGATAGTGCTGCGGAAGCTAACCCAGTTCTAAGGTAAGTAGCAATAAAACAGAGAAGGATTCGTATGGTTTAAAGAAGTGATGTACAATGAGTAACTACTGACAAATGTCTAGTGACGAATGACTAGAAACGCATTTGAAAAATCATCAATTGTTAATTAATATTCCAAAAAAAAGAGCCACCGAGAGGACTCGAACCTCCGACCCGTTCATTACGAATGAACTGCTCTACCAACTGAGCTACGGTGGCATTTTTTCAATTATCAATGTTCAATTATCAATTACGAATTGACAGGATTCGTCTTTCAGATTTGACCGTAGCGAAGTTGCCTGTCCCGGACATGAGAGCAGCGAATGTCGGGAAGCTACGGTGGCATAATTTCAATTATCAATGTTCAATTATCAATTACGAATTGATAGGATTTGTCTGTCAGATTTGACCGTAGCGAAGTTGCCTGTCCCGGACATGAGCGTAGTGAATGTCGGGAAGCTACGGTGGCATAATTTCAATTATCAATGTTCAATTATCAAT
>CAYPJE010000017.1:0-5559 GCA_964410945.1 uncultured bacterium | reverse complement strand
TACGAATTGTGTTTAAACCTGATCAAAAAAGCGCGGGAAAATACACAGTATTCGGGGTAATTCAAATATGTGGTAATGGTTGCAATGACAAATTGATCTGGATATATTTAAGCACAATGCGGGGAGAATATTAATGAAGTGTGGATGGGGAATTCTCTCACCGGTATTTGGGCAATTAACTGTTATCTTCGGATAAAGGCGATTATTAGAAAGGGGAAATCCATGAAATTAGCTGGTATACTTGCGATTATTTGGCTGGCGCTTATTAGCCTGGCATTTACTTCAGATCATGATCAATATGCGGACCAGTTGTTCAATAAAATGATAACCGCTATCCAGGAAAGAGATTACGACAGCTTCGTGGCTGATGGTAACCCCACATATAAAGCCGCACTTTCCCGATCGGGATTTGAAGAGGTCTGTGGGCAAATCGGACCACAACTGAAGACTGAATTCACCAGCAGCTATTTGGGCCAGCTTCAGAAACAGGGACAATTGATTTATTTGTGGAAACTGGAATTTGAATCATACGAGGACGACCTGTTGGTGAAACTGGTCCTGAAAGATGGCCTGGTAGCCGGGTTCTGGCTCCAGTAGCCACCACCGAATGATGAGGGGGGAAGGATGATGAAATTCAAAATGAGTAAACTAAGAATTAGCATCTTAGCTATACTGATATTGCTGATTCTTCAATTAACATTCGATGAAAAAGCACCACTTGAGAGAATGATAATAATCAGTTACTCATTGGGAATAGAACCCAGACGAGTCGAAGAGGAAGTAATTGTTAAAGATGCCTTATTTCAGGCAATTGCACTAGAAAAACTGCACGGTGTTTTAGGTTGTGTTTACAATGACACCATATTCATCTACTATAAAGGTTATGATCAACATTTATTAAATACTGTTGGTCGATATAATATTATACCCATTGATTCGGTGCAGATAATAGCCAATTCAAAAGACACGGCTTTTAATTATATTAATATGATCATTCAAGAAGTGGGTCATAAATACAAGGTAGATTTCATTAGGGAAACTTCCTTCCCGCAATCAAGCGATATTCGATTGATAGACCGTCCTGGATTAACTGTGCTTTTCAAGTTTAAAGGTCTTATGTGGGAAATTATAGATATAATCAGATGGTACGGATAGTATCAATATTTCTGGCCCACCACCGAATGATGAGGGGTGAATGATTCAGTTGTTATTCAATATTAACCATAGGATTTAGTTATGAGTGTCTTTCAGAAAAAAATCATATTAATAATAATCTTGTGCGCAGTTAGCATTTTCCTTAGCCAGGTGTTTCTAACATCGTATTTTGAATCAATAGCTGTTGAACAAGCTATTTCTGACGCGCAATACGATTTAACAAGCAAGGTAAGAAGTCTAGATATATTCTTTGAATTCCTTAGTCGGCAACCCATAAAACTTCAAGAGCAAACTATATTAGAGTTTGGTGATGTAGTTCGCAAGTATCACTTGGGTGGCATGTTTGTGGATAAAAGAGATAATGGTAATTATATAATACGAGATAATCATCATGCAGTGATGTTTGATTCAACTGGTACTTTACTTAAAATAGGGCAATCAAACTTAATGGATGATACTGGTGTGACTGCTAGTGGATTTACAAAATCCCATGTATCAAATCTGGTGATTTTACATCAAGGTCTAGCATCATATCTAGAAGGTAGGGCACTCATGTTTTTTATCCCCGTTATTATAATAGGAATACTTGTTGGAATTTTCTATCTGGGTAAGTCTTATATCAGTAGTGATACCAGAAAACAATTACAAATTTCAAATTGGTGGTTTCAAGGGATTATGTTCTGTGCTTTTATTCTTTTATTCGCTCATTTTTATTACCATGATTATAAACTAATAGATGATATCAGGGTGAGTGGGTTTGTATCTGATGTAATGTATGCGAGTGCAGTTAAATATTGGTTCATCTTACCTTTATGCCTTGTTCATCTTGTATTGATTGCGTCAATAGGTTGGATATGGGGCAATGTACGAAGAAACAAACTTGATAAGCTATCTATCGGCAATTAGTCTTAACCACAAAATGATGAGGGGCGAAACTATTTATCAGGATAGCGGTAATACTTTTACATCAGATCAACCACCAGCACCGCCGTCCAGTAAATGGATTATGACAGCTATATTGCGGAATAAAGTATTAGAAATTATCTTGGTACTCACAAGTCTATGTTCAGCTCAATATGTTGACCATGGGGCCTATACCGATGCCCCGGTATTGAATAATTTCCAAAGTGAAATTGGGGGGCGTGTAATATTTCTTAATTCAATCTATCCATTTTACGCCCTGGAATACCGGCTGGGATTATTCAATAATGCTGAAATCAATCTGAGAACACACTTCCTCAAGCATTATTTGGATTCTGATTCTGAATTATCCAGCACAACTATTGATTATTCCTATCAGGTTGGAATACGATATTTACTTTTGATGAAATTGCCATGTTCCGTGGGATTGTCCTATTCGAATCTGGGATATGAGTATGTGGATGAAGGGCCGGTTGCCAATACCAATTATAGAAATTTTGAGACTGTCGGTGCCCGCCTGACGGTTGGCCAAAGGGAGTACCTTACTATCAATACTGCTTTGTGGTATAAAGAAACAAATTCCAGCTACATCAATAATGATATCTCAAAATACTTTCATCATTTGTCAATCGGAATGGGCTATTATCGTTCCAACAGGGTCAGTCCGGAATTAGGGTTAATATTTTACAGTGATCGTAATTCCCCGTTCTGGTATTACTTTGGTATAGGATATAATTTTAGTTTTTAATTTTACAATACAATGGAGAATAATTTGAATAACGATTAATTAGTCTGATTACAAAAAATCCTTTTCAGATTGATTGCTATATATTCCGATCAATTTGGTCACATTTTGTGACCAAATCGACCACCAGCGCCGCCGTCCACGAGAAATTATCCGAGCCATGTCCCCGGCCGGTGTGGGGATTGAAATATTCATAGAATCCGTTTTTATTTACCAGATCGAGAGTTTTGTCGGCGAGTTTCCGGGCTACTGATTGAAAACCATAACTTTCCAGTCCCCGGATCACCAGCCAGTTGATGTTGATCCATACCGGTCCGCGCCAGTATTTAATTGGATCGAAAGCAGGATCAGAGCGGGAAACGCTGCACAGCGGGTAGCCGTCAGTGGGCCAGTAATCTGCGGAATGTAATTTTCTCACCATTTGCTCAACCCGGTCAGCCGGTGCAATCCCGGCCATCAGCGGTGCAAATTGGGCCACAGTGTCAGTATAGTATAAATTCCCGGTTACAAGGTCGAAATCACCGTAGGCCTGTTTTTTAATATCCCAGAGCCGGTTATTAATTGCCAGGTCCAGTTCAAATTTCCAGCGGGTAATTTCATTGTTATTGGTTCCAACCAGTCCGGCAATTTTTTCCAATGCTCCCAAACCCAGGCTGAGCAGGCAGTTGAAGAGTACCGGCTGGACCAGGAACGGGCTTTCACGGCGGATCGCTTTCTCATTCCAATTCAGTTTCCGGTACAACTCAACCAGGTAGGAATAGCGCTCGTACTCGGCGTCACTGGGCCGTTCGGCGTTATCCACAATCGAATTGTCGGCCCGTTTGTATTCCGGTTGCCATTGCAGGTCGAAGGAATTCAATGGTTTATCCCAGCGCGGTGAATTATCCAGGCCGCTTTCCCAGGGATGGATGATATAGGTCAGGCCGTCTGTACCGGCTCTGCGATAACGGATGAAATATCGATAGAGGGAATACAACCGTGGGTAAATCGTTTTCAGGAATTCGCCGGCCTGTTGCTTATCGGTGGCGTTATTGTACACATCCAGGGCCGCCAGGGCCAGGATCGGCGGCTGGGTAATCCCGGAGGTGAAAACTTCCGGTGGTGCATCAGGTGAATTATGGCATTCCCAGTATTCGGGCCCCGGTTGGTAATTGGCTGCCGCGGGATTGAAAATAATATGTGGTATCATTCCATTTTTCCACTGGCCGTTCAACAGGGAATGAATTTCTGTCCCGAAGCCCGCTTCCGTCACGAGGTAGTCGCTGAGCTGGAGACCCATGCGCGTCGCGAGCACACTCGAGCAGCCGTGCGCGACGTTCGCGAAGGGGCCGCCATGGACGAAGGTCGGCGTGTGCTCGAGGGTCTGCACGAGGTTCGGCAGGATCGCGTCACGCAGGAGGACCGCCATCGCCGAGTCGATCTCGAGATCGGCTACCGCGACGGGCTTGTTCTTCTTCGTGTAGCCGAAGATCATCTTCTGCATGCGCTCGCGCAGGTCGGGAAAGCTCGTCGCGAGGCAGAGGACGGCCATGACCTCCGACGCGGGCGCGATGTAAAAACCGTCTTTGCGCGGGATGCCGTGCAGCGGTCCACCGAGACCGATGACGATGTCGCGCAGGGCTCGGTCGTTGAGATCGACGACACGCTTCCACGTGATGCGCCGTTGGTCGATGCCGAGCTTGTTCTCGTGGTGGAGGTGATTGTCGATGACGGCCGCGAGCAGGTTGGCCGCCTTCGAGACCGCGGCGATGTCGCCCGTGAAGTGGAGGTTGATGTCCTCCGCGGGAACGACCTGTGCGTGTCCCGCGCCCGTACCGCCGCCCTTGATCCCGAAGTACGGCCCGAGCGAAGGTTCGCGAATCGCCAGGCTCGCGCTGCGGCCATGCGCGTTGAGCGAGTCGGCGAGGCCGATCGACGTCGTCGTCTTTCCTTCGCCCGACGGCGTCGGGCTCATCGCCGTGACGAGGACGAGCTTGCCCTTCGGCTTGCGTCCACCGTTCGCGAGCGAGAGGGGCAGCTTTGCGATGACACGACCGTGCGGGAGATAGTCGTCCTCTCCGAGCCCGAGCTTCTCCGCGATCTCGCGGATGGGAAGCTTCGGCGTCTTTTTTTCGATCTTGAGGTCGTGCTGCATTCCACTCTCTGTGGCTGACTTCCGATGGCTCCCGGATGCGGGAACCCGACGGAGGAGTGTTCCATCTCGTTCCGAAGGGCGTCAAACAGCACACGAACTCGCCTGCGGGACATCCGATAAGGGTCGTAACTTCCGCGTTTTCGGACGTCGTTGACCGTCCGCGCGAAGCACGCGATGATTCTCTGAGATGAGTGACACCCGCACGAGCGAGACGACGCGAGAGATTACGTCGACCGAGTCCACGACGCCTCCCGTCTGGGAGCAGCGCTGGCACCCGCTCCGGCAGGAATGGGTGATCGTGGCAGCGCATCGTCAGAATCGGCCTTGGAACGGTGCGCAGGTGCGCTCGAGCGAGTCGCGACCTCCGCGATACGAGCCCGACTGTCACCTCTGTCCCGGTAACGAACGCGTCCATGGTGAGCGCAATCCGGACTACGGCGGCGTCTTCGTCTTCGACAACGATCATCCGTGCGTCGGCGGGGAGGCACCCGAGCCTGCCGAGACGGAGCACGAGATCTTCGCGAGCCGACGAGCCGAAGGCGTAGCGCGCGTCGTCTGCTACAGTCCTCATCACGACGGCTCGCTCGGGGCTCTCGACGACGAC